>NZ_CP009506.1:2508779-2822376 GCF_000970085.1 Methanosarcina siciliae T4/M
AGGGCTATGAAAAAAGTCAGGGACGAAATGGGGCTTACAAACCTTGTTCTTATGATCCCCTTCTGCCGGACCGTTGAGGAAGCGAAGAAAGTCATTGCCGAGATGGAGAAAAACGAGCTCAGACGCGGAGAAAACGGGCTTCAGGTTTATGTTATGTGTGAAATCCCAAATAACGTCCTGCTCGTCGACGAGTTCAGTGAATTCTTCGACGGTTTTTCCATTGGCTCAAATGACCTGACCCAGCTGACCCTGGGAGTTGACCGCGACTCCGAACTCCTTGCCGCGGAATTCGATGAGAGGGACACGGGGGTTATGAAAATCATGTCAATGGCAGTCCAGGGAGCTAAACGGAATAAAAAGCACAGTGGGATATGCGGGCAGGCTCCGAGTGATTTTCCGGAAATTGCAGAGTTCCTGGTAAAGGAGGGGATCAATTCGATTTCCCTTAACCCGGACTCGGTTATGAAAATAACCCTTAAGGTCCTCGAAACTGAAAAGGAGCTCGTAAGGCACTGAAAAAGATCCGATAAGAATCCAGAAACCCGTTGATTTGCTTTTTATAAGCTGATCCGATTTCCAGCCGGTAAATGTCGACGGCCTTTTATCAACAATCGCTGTTCAGGGGCTCTTGACCAGAGGACTATTGGTAGAAGCTGTGTACATTTGCAGGGTATAGTTATACCGGTATTAAAAATATAAACTTGCTGGAAAATCTATATATATGATGTAGTAAATACTTACCTTGAATGTGAAAAATTAAAGGAAGCAATTAATTATGCAGAAAATAACCAAAACAAAAATTGCTGGGGAGAAAAAAGAGCCGGAACATATGCTTTTTTTAAAAAGATGTCCGGAATGTCATTCCGAACTTGAAAACGATCTTTTCAGAGGATTTCAATACTGTAACGTGTGTGGGTATTGGACAAGAAAAGAAACTGTAAGGCTTGAGCCGATAATGATTATGGAGTGAGTTTAGATATGTTTGATTTTCCTCCAAAATGTGTCAGGTGCGGCACACCTCTTAAAAAACAGATAATTGGATCGAATAATTTTTACTACTGCAGAAAATGCGGGTGTACTTCCTCAGTTGGGTGTACTTCCTCAGTTACATCCGTAAGCGCATCCACTCAAACTGCAGTTCAGGAAACAGCTAACATTTAAGGCGCTGTTAAGAAAATCATATTTTCAAAGCCTTTAAAGGGCTAAACTGATCTTGATATCCTTTAAAGGGATATCTTGAGTTTTTCTTTTTATTCTGCTTTTTATTCTGTAACCTTTTACTTCCTGTTTTCCCTGTTTCCGGGAGAAAAATGAAATTTTAAGTAATTTGAAATGAAAAAGGTATATTGAAATGAAAAAGGTATATGAGCCTTAAAATTCAATACGCAACATCAATTTTAATAGTACGATCCTGAAGTAACTTTAACACCAGAAACCCTCTCTGTTTGATCCGCATGGTTGAAAAAGAAATAGATTCCTTATGCAATCAGTATGGTCTGAAGCCTACAAGCCTCTCTGACCTTATGCTGAAGGTCAATTTTCCCGAGCCTGACCTCGAATATGGCTTTGCCGAAAAAGAAAACTCTCTTTATCTCCCCCTTTATGAAGAACTGAATGCCACCAGTTCTCTTTCCGGGGTGGGTGGCAATTTTCAGGTTTATATCCAGCTGATTCTTGACCCCGAGAAAGCAAGTTCGGAATACCTTGCGGACTTTTTCAACAATCCCCTTGGCCTGAAGATCCGGAAAGCCTGGGAAGCGAGGGGCTTTATCCTGAGACCTGAAATCCGGGAATCCGAAGAACCGGTTGCGGTTATCTCCAAGGGTTCTGCCCTTCATGACATTTCCGGAAATTCTTCTTTTTCAGGAGAATCTGGATTTTCAGGGATTATTTCTTCCCTTGCAGCAAATGACAGAGAATTTTCAGGTGAAGCTCCGGATGAGAACATATGTGCGGAAACCGGAGAAAACACATCTGTACTTTCAGGCGCGGATGTTTCTCTTCTGCCAGGGATTTCATCGCTACCGGATGTGGATCTTTCTTCTCTTACGCACAGCAAACTCTACCTCCCCGACTTGCCGGTCCAGCTTGAGACCCTTAAAATCAAAGATATCACAAGAGAGCTTATTTCCCAGCTAAATTTGTTCGAGTGCAGGCTTTCAACCTATCCCAAGAGTATAACCCATATCCGTAGGAATCTCGAACTTATCCGGGAAGCGGTAAAGCTTGCAAATGATTCGGACTACATTCTGGAGCTGATCCGGAGGGGGGAGAGCAAGAAACTTGAGTTCAAGTCCACGCTGCGGATGAACCTTATTACCGGAAAGCCTGACTGGAATATCGAACATGCTGTCCTCAAGACTATAGTTGCTTACCTGAACACTGACGGTGGCGTTCTTCTCATTGGTGTTTCCAACAGTGGGGAAGTCCTTGGAATCAAAAACGACGATTTCCCTAACGAGGATAAGTTTCTTCTGCATTTCAAGCAGCTCATAAAGCAGAACATAGGCCTTGACTACGCTCCGATGATAGAGTATGCTCTTGTACATGTAAATGGCAAAAAAATTATGGAAATAGAATGCAGAAGAAGTGATGAAGCTGTTTTTCTCAAACCGGCTAAAAATGACGAAGAGTTTTATATCCGTATAGGTCCCTCAAGTGAAAGGCTTACAGGCAGTAAACTGATCGAATACGTAAACCGGCACTATAATGGAAAACTATAATGGAAAAACAGAGTGAGTAGTCCGTTTTCAGGATCTGAAGGTTTAAGAGTTCTGGACTCTCAAACCTGAAGGTTTCAAGCTTCCGGCCCGAATATATTTATTATTCCCGTGGAAGTCAGATCCACTGCTAAAGCTGCAAGCAAAAGTCCCATGAGTCTTGTGAAGACGAGCATTCCGTTATAACCTATGAACTTATGGAGTCTCCTTGAGAAGTGGAAGACGATCAAGCAGACGAGGAATGTAGTTATTATTGATACGAGCACAATTCCTTTTTGTTGAAAGCCGTCTGCCATTCCCATGAGAACGATAACCGTGCTGATCGTACCCGGGCCTGTCAGGAGCGGAAGCCCGATTGGAAAGACCCAGATATCTTCCCTTTCCTGGGACTGGGTAATCTCTTCTTCGGTAATGCTCTCCCTTGAGACCTTTGCCTGCATCATGTCAAATGCTATAGTGAAAAGCAGAATTCCTCCGGCAACCCGAAGCGAATCAACACTGATGCTGAATAAGTTCAGGATTATACTCCCGGTAATTGCAAAAAAGAGGGCAATTGAACATGCAAGAATCACTGCTTTTTTTGCAATCTCGTTTTTTTCCTTGCGGGTCATCTTACTTGTCAGGGAGATAAAAGTTACAACTCCGCCGACAGGGCTTACAACCACAAAAATGGATGAAAATACATAAATGAAAAAACCGAGGTTTTCACTTACCATTTTTTTTCTCCTGCTCCTTTCAATCTCCAGTTTTTCGGTATATTTTTGTCATGCTTATACATAATTATCTTTTGTATTTTAGTATATTTTTTGTATTTGTTTTTCTTAAAATTGAGATATAAAGGTTAAATCGATAAAATTGGTACGCGCCGAATATAATGTTTTCCATAAGGTCGGCTTGCACGATACTTTAATGAAGAAGTAAAGAGATTACTCTTTTCAGAAGACAGTTCTATTCTAAGGGATAGCTCGTGATGCATGGGATAGCTCGTGATGCCGCCTGCAAGCCCTGATTAGTAGCTAAGGTTTACAAATTATGTAATCAATGGCAGTGGTTCGGATGGCCGGGGAAAAAATTGATAAAAAAATCTTTGAAGAGCTTAATTTCATAAAGAGGCAGCTTGCAGAAATTAAGGAACATATGGTGGACATAGATGTCCTGCTCACCGCCGAAGAAAAAGAGCTTGTTTTCAGAAGCTTTGAAAACGAGGCCAGAGGAATGCTTGTACCGTTGAAAAGGCTTGAAGAAATGAGGCTTTGAAATGTTCGAAGTTTTTTTAGACATTACTGCACAGGATTTCATGAGAGGCGCAGATGAGGGCGCTCATTCCCGGGTCAGGGAAATCCTTGCAGAGCTTGCTTTTGATCCCGTGCCCCAGGGTGCAAAAAGAATAATCGAAAGCCAGGATAAAATTTTCCGGCTTCGCTCCAGGCATTTAAGGCTGCTTTATAGAGTGGATTACGAAAAATTAGCCCTCATAGTAATTAAAATTGAGCCCATAAGCCGCATGTACCGTTGAATCGAAACTGTTCATCTGTTTTTATATCTCTGGCTCTGTTTTTCTGTCTTTATATATTCTGCCTCTGTTTATCTGCCTTTAGATATTTTCCAGTCTTTCCGGTTTTCCTCTTTAATACCCATGACTGATAAGCCTAATTTTGATAAGAACGATTTTTGTATAATTAGAATTATAATTATGGTTGACTTATAGTTATGATGCTAAGTTGAAATTAAGGGTTGATTTGTGAATTGTAATTAAGTAAATCATATCTATCGGGAAAATTTTAGTTAGAATTTCATTTATGGGGGGTCTGTACTGAACGACGAATCGGAAATTGAGATTACATCTTCCAGAACGTCTCTTGGTTTGAAAGAAAATATTGAGGGAATTTTATGTTATTTTCTTACCTGGGTAACAGGCTTGATTTTCTTTGTGCTTGAGACTAAGAACAGGTTTGTCAGGTTTCATGCAATGCAATCTTTTCTGACTTTTCTGGTTCTTTCAATAGTTCTAAGTCCCTTGCAAGCTTTTTTTGACCCCGAACCCAATAGATTTCTGGATTATTTTCTGGTCAACCTCAACCCTGAATTGCTTCCTTACCTGATCATATACAATCCCAGCATAATTTCTGATTATTTACTTACCGGAATGTTGATTTTAAGCCTGATCCCATTTTTCCTGTGGCTTTTCCTTATGTATAAAGCATACAGGGAAGAAAGATACAGGCTGCCTGTAGTCGGGCCTTTTGCAGAAAAAGTAATCGAAAACATATACAAATCCTGAAGGGCAGATCCCCTGAAAAAGGAATCAGTTTCGGCTGTCTAACAGAATCAATATTTATATAATTAAAACTACTTTTTAATATTTAATGGAGTGATCCTGAATGGTGCGTATATTATCTTTAAATAACAAATCGATGGCAAAAGTCCTCGGGTTTATGTATCTGATTCTTGCTATTATCTTTTCGCCGTTCGTTCTTCTTATGGCGAGTGCAGAGGGATCTATCGGCCTTACTGAAAGTATACTTATAATGATAGTTTTTGTTCTCTTTTATGGACTTGCGGAAGAATCTTAGGTTTCCTTGCTGGTGTAATTTATAATTTTGTTGCAAAGAAAGTAGGCGGCATCGAAATGGAACTCGAAACTAGCTGAACCCGCTTCCAGAATGATGTAAAAGCTTTATTCTTCAATTATTTTTTTCTTGTCCCCTATTTTTTTCCATTTTCCTCTATTTTTTCCATTTTCCCCTATTTTTTCCTCAATATCCGAAAAAAGTTGAAAGTTTTGTCTGCTCAATTTTCCGGACCTCATCCTGTTGAAGTCCTTCTTTCAATGGTTCTTGTAGTTTGTCCTGTGCTTGTCCGGGTTTTACTTTTACGCAGCTTCCTGAAAAATCCTCTATATAATCCTCTATATAAGTGCTTTCTTTTTCCTGAGCAAGCGAATCCCTGTAATGCTGTATCGTCTTTTCCTGCCAGTTTCCGGGGAGAAGCAGAAACTTCATACCTCTTTTCTGCTCGTTCCATTCCCAGACTCCGGAATGATAATAAATAGCCGCTAACTGGCTTGCAAGCTGGGCATACGGGACATCTCGCCTTAGCCTGTACAGGAATTTACCTACACCTTCTTTTTCGGTTCCCAGATACAGCTTTGCTGCATTATTTGCCAGGGCCTTCCATTCCCTGTCCTGCATGAAATTCTGGAGTTTATCCAGGTGGTTGCAACTAACTTTGTCGATCCTGGGAAATCGGCAGTTTCTGAACTTCCTTTTTATGAAAATATTCCCCCGGCTATCTATCCGCCACGAAAAAACTTTTTCTCTTGTTCCAAGGGTGTGAGATTCGGACCAGGAGATAGCCATGGGGGTAAATCGGATTTTGAAATATAAAAAATTGTTTGTTGTCCGTGCAACTGTGCCTTTGCCCGGACTAAAAAGCGAAGCCAGGTCTCTCTTTTTCAGGAAGAAAATTATAAAAAAGAATTTCTACGGTTTAAAAGTATTGCATATTGAAAGGATTAAGAGTATTATACTTGAAAAGGTTTGAATGTATTATATATTGATTAAAATATATAATATTAGTCATCCGTTGCGGACGACCAATTTTCAAATGAAAAAGAAATTATGCTGCTGCGGGTGCAGGTGCAGCTTTGGGAATTGTTTCGACTTCGGTCTTCCTGATCTCGACTCTGCGGAGCGGGTAGATGAACTTGGCCTGCCTGTAGATAGCTGCGGAGAGCCTGCCAAGGATTGCTTCCTGCATAAAGGTCTCGAAGTCGGATTCTGATGCACGCTTTTTGACGATCTCAACCATCATTTCCCTGATGGCCTGCATCTGGCTTGAACGTGCCCTTTTAATGGTGAAGCAGGTCGGCTTTACGCGGATAACATAGCCGTCTTTGGTTTTAACATCGACATTTGCGTCGATCCTGGAAGTCTGCCTCTTAACGATTGAGCGGATATAGTCGGTTGTGAGTTCGTGGCCCATGAGGTCGGTTGTTGCAATGTCCCCAACTACGTTGTTGATCCTGAGAATGACCTTTGTGTTGTTCTTGGTCATGTCGTTGGTGAGCTCCCCCACAGTTGTTTCAACATTGCGGCCTACGAGCAGGGAAGGGTCTCCTGCCATTGTGTTTCCGACGATAGCCCTGTTTAAGTAAACCGGGGCTTCAATATTGTACCATTCCTTGGATTTCCATCCGTCAAGCTTTCTCTGTACTTTCTTTCTTGCCAAGTAATTCCTCCGAAGTATATCTCGTCTTGTGTAGTTTTGTCCTGCTTTGTCCTGATGCCCTCAGGCAGTCTCAGGTCTTTGTCTTCCGGATGCTCAGATGAGCCTTTCCATAATCAATGAGCGTGAAAGGTTTATTCAGGCGTTCCCGACAGCCTTGCACTGCCGAGGTTTCGCTCTATTGCAACCTTCTCCATACAATACAAAAATCTCTGAGCCTCTTAGCGTTTCCGGACTCGGGCCCCATCCCATCTGCCGACAGCCACAGGCTCCTGATAGTCAAAAATATGACCGGAAATCGGCCAGAAATTCTCAGAAATTAACGGATACTAACTAGTTAATGGCGCCACTATACACACCATTTCCATATATAAAGAAATCGGTCAGAAACACGTTCTGTCCTTTTGTTCATGCGTTAGGAGAGAAAAAAGAAACTAAAAGGATAAGGAAGTAGTTTAATCAGGTTAGAAAAAGACAAAGAAACGATAGATGAAGAGATTACATACTCAAAAGAGATCAAGAATGAAACCCTACAGGTGTGTTTTTTGCAAAAGCAAGCTGGTCAAAGGTAAAACCGAGTTCGTGGCAAAAGTCGGAGAGCAGATTATCGCCATTAAAGATGTTTCCGCCTATATCTGTGAAAACTGCGGGGAAGCGTATTATACTCCGGAGGTTTCAAGAAATGTCGACATAGTCATGAAAAGGTTCCATGAGTCAAAACTACTCCTGCATCCCGTGTATTTTTGGAGCCGGCTTTCTCGGCTAACCAGTTTTGTACGTTTGAATCATTATCAATATCTTTGACATTCATAAAATATCCTAACCTATAATTTATGTAGCTATAGGTGAATATACTGTGAGATAAACACAACGGGGGAGTAAAATATGGCTGATAAGGCAAATAAAGTTTCTGAAAATGTTCCAGGACCTTATTATTGTGACTATGAATGCATCGCGTGTAACCTGTGTGTGGATACATCACCAGAAAATTTCAAAATGAATGACGATGAATCCAATGCTTATGTATATAAGCAGCCGGAAAATGACGAGGAAAAGAGTGCCTGTGAAGAGGCACTGGACGCGTGCCCTGTTGAAGCAATAGGAAACGACGGCTGAAATAGCCCGGTTAATCTGAGCTTCTTTTTCTTGATTTTTTCCACCTGTTTTTTTGGTTTTCAAACGCTTTTTCTGGTTATGTCTTTATTCCGTGAGTTCGATTTCGGAATAGATTCTGGAGAGCCCCTGGAGGGTGGAATACCCCTTTCTTGTGATAATGTAGTCCCCGCGTTCGCTCCGCTGTAAAACCATGCCTGTGTCGAGCAGTTTCTGCAGGTGGAAGAGCAGGTTTCCGCCGCGAAGCCCGGTGAGTTTTGATAGTTCGGAGAAGGTCTTGCTTTCCCCAGAAAGGGCTTTCAACATCAAAAGCCTCTGTTTATTGGCTACGGGCTCGCAGACCTCGGTAACTATCCTGTCAGGCTTAATTGCACTGATATCACTTTTTTCACCCTTTTCTTCCCGATCCTCATAGATCTGAAGGGAGCGCATAAGTTTTACCTGTTTTTCAAAAAGGTTGCTTGCTTCTGAGATGCACTTGCTGCATTGAGGTTTTTTTGCTTCTTTCTTGAGCTTTTCAATCCTGTCCCTGTAGATTTTAACCGTTGCGGAATCGACTCTTCCTTTTCCGACAAGTCCTGCCGTTTCGTGTAAAATGTCTTTAAATGTCGTTTCACAGAGCTCCCTCATTCCGCAATCCCGCGTCATCTGGTTGCTCATCCGATCGCTTGCGTCCTCGCAAAGATAGTCAACCATAGGCCTCATGAAACTTTTTCGCATATCTTCAACCATACTATCAATATGTTGCTGGTTTGTCCGCTGCAGGAATCGGGAAAATTCGTTCCGGAGGGAGGTAACTTCTTCTTTTATGGAATGCAGTTCTTCGAAGTAATTGCTCTCAACATCATATTTCAAAAAATAGTCAGGAATACTTTCAAGTGGACCTATGGGTTCCCTGCTAGCTGATTGGTTCTTTTTTCCGCCCAGGTTCTGGCCCTCTGTCAGGGGTTCGGAGTTCATGTCAGGTACCTTCCCGTGCTATATTTTGCATTGAAAATGTTTTAACTTTTTCGTAAACTTCTTCTATTTTATTTTGTACTTTCCCATTCAAGGGTCATTTTTCTGTACTGTGCGCTATTTGTACATAATCATGACGCTTAAATATATATGTATTCTGCACATTTTTAAAATATGAAAACTATATATTTTATACTATATGGAGGTATCGATATATGGATATAGATGAATATCACGCCGCATGGAGGCGGTTTTGTCGCCCCTCGGTGTACGAGAAAGTACAGTGTACACAGGATGAAGAATGCGTAATGTCAAGTTTTGTCAACACTGCCGAAGAAGAATGCGTAATGTCAAGTTTTGTCAACACTGCCGAAGAAGAATGCGTAATGTCAAGTTTTGTCGACACTGACGACTACACGCACCCTATTACCGCTTTTGTTTTGAACGCCAGTGACGAGCAACTTGAAGCCTTCAGCTACCTTGACCAGTGGATGCAACAATATGGTATCCGGTTCTGCAACTCCGATTCATGTGAGTGCGAGCACACCGAGGTTTTCCACGGAGCCTTAAGGTTTGCGAGCCAGCGTCTTGGTACGGATTAAGTAGATATACAACCCCAATCTGCTATAGTGCAACTGATTTTTAGCCGTTTTTGATTTATACACACCACAACATACGGCAAGTGTATATCTACTTTGTTTGTATAGGGCTTGTGCAACCTGGTGGATAAACTGCCATTTATCCTCCGGGCATCAAGTCCTAATATTTTCAGGTTTGTCCACTTATCAATATTTTACCATATTGACCGGTGTTATTATAATTAAGATTATTATTTTTACTATATATATATTATGTAGGTTTATTCAATCTATCCTGAATCTGACTCCTATTTTTCAGCTCCATAATGCCTGAACATATCTTTTCCTCTTCCCATAAGCCTTTCTCAGCCTCTGAATTGGTTCACCTTTGCTTTCACATATTCCCCGAAATTTTCAGGAAAATCGTGACGGATTCCTTGAAAAGGATTTGAAAGAAATAGGAAAAAGTCCGGGAAAAAGTAAGAAAAAAGTAAGAAAAAATCCGGAAAATAAGGCTAAAACATGGGTAAATATATCACAAATGTCCTCTAGTTTGAATTATTAAGGTCATATTTCTATACAAAAAATGGATGAGTATATAATTATGACGCTTAAGTATATAAATCTGTACTCGTATTCACTGTGTGGTGATAATTTATGGAGTTAGAAGACCTTAACAACTTTGTACAGACTGCAAATGATGAACAGCTCAAAGCCTTCGGCTTCCTCGGCCAGTGGTTGATGGAAAACAGTCCTAAGTACTGCACCTGCGCCTGTAAGTGTAACCAGGACTGCGAAATCGCAAAGGCTCTCGGCGGTGCCCTTATGACTGCCGGGCAGAAGCTTCAGGGCCAGTAAATGAATGAGTAAGCAGAATTCCTAACAGAGTTCTGCTGTTCCTTCATTTTCTCCTTTACGTTTTATTTTTCGGCTTTGAAACGTTATGATTAGAGTTTTCCTAATTAGGGATTTACAGGTTTTGTGCTGTTTTTTATGCTGTTCTGTGCCCGAAACCGTTTTCAAAACAAATCTGCCATATAAACCTGCCAGATAAACCGAATTTACAACACATTTATTGCCTGAGTGAGATATAATTTGTAAATCAAATTATAAAACAATAAATTTTGAAACCATACATTTTGGAACCACAAATTCTGAAACTATGAATTATGAAATTATGACTCAAGGGGGAATTTTGCATGGAACCAAAAGCCTCAGATTGGATTGACTTCTGGGACGCAAATACTTTTGCAGTGATTACCGACAATACAAAACCGGCCATGAAATGGACCGCATCGGAACTCAAAAAGCGGGGCAAAAAAGTCTACCTCGTTGATCTCTCCGATAAACCCGGCCCCGGCTCCCTGAAAAGCGTTTCCGAACTCCCGACCGGCCTTGACCGCGCCATCATCGGCATAACAAAGTCCGAACCCGGAGACCTGATCCCCGTCCTGAAAGAAAGAGGTGCCAAAAAAGTCTGGATTCACTGGAAAACCGAAACCGAAAAAGCCCTCGGTGCCTGCAGAGACGAAGAACTCGAATGCCTTGCAGGCCGATGCCCGATGATGTACCTCGGAAGCGGGTTGAGTATACACGGGGTTCACAGGGCGATTGCAAAGATGACAGGGAATTATTAAAGGAAAGGGTTATATTTCTCAGTTCAGTTCTCCTTAAGACCGTTCAAAAAGGGAAGAGAAGCAAAAAAATTTACTGACAAAAAGCTTCAAAAATTAAAAATCAGAAGATTCATCCAATCTATTTATTTGGACAGCTCTTCCTCTACTTCTTCGGCTCCGGCTTCAAGTTCATCTTTTTGCTGGGAATCGAAGCGGAGTAAAAGTGTCTGAAACTCCCCGATGTGAGTTTTTTCTTCCTTTGCAATATCCAGGAGGATTGTCCTTATATCCTCATTTTTGGCAAGGGCAGCCATCTGTTCGTAAAGATTTATGGCATCAAGCTCGGCAATAATCCCGGCTCTGAGGATTTCTTTGTCCAGATCGTCTTCAGATATTTTTGCAAGGTCTATGGGAATTTTTGATAACAATTTATTCACCTCTGTTTACCTTATATATAGTTTCAATAATAAGTATTTTTACTAACACAATAATATTTTTTAATTAATTTATACATTTTTCTACATAATTTTTATTAACTTCCCCATTGACTCCTTTCTATTAATTGTATTGATTTACCTTGAAGGGGTCCGGCTGTTCAGGCACGTTTAGTTCAGGCACGTTTACGGAACTTCAGCTTGCTGAGTTTCGGGATCAGCTGTAACTGATCCTGTATATTGCATTGTTTTTATCATCCGAAACAAGCAGAGCCCCGTCAGGCATTACAAGAACGTCCACAGGTCTTCCCCAGGCGGCAAGGCCCTGTAGCCAGCCTTCCGCAAAGGGTTCGTAGCTTACAGGGGTTCCGTTTTCCAGCTTGACAAGGGTGACCCGGTAGCCGATGGGAATTTTCCTGTTCCAGGAGCCGTGCTCGGCAATAAAGATCTGGTTTCTGTATTCTTCGGGGAACATCGTGCCTGTGTAAAAGGTCATCCCGAGGGCAGCCACGTGAGGGCCGAGTTTCTGTTCAGGCGGCGTAAACTCGGAGCAGTTCCGAAGGGCTCCGAATTCCGGGTCAGGGATATAGCCTGCGTGGCAGTAGGGAAAGCCGAAATTCATCCCGGGTTCGGGCGCTCTGTTGAGTTCGTCAGGGGGCAGGTCGTCTCCGAGCCAGTCTCTGCCGTTGTCTGTAAACCATAATTCTTCGGTTTCGGGATGCCAGGCAAAGCCGACCGAGTTCCTGATGCCGCTTGCAAAGACTTCGAGCTGGCTCCCGTCAGGTTCCATCCGCATAATCGTCCCGTAGCGCTCGTCTTCCTGTTCGCAGATATTGCAAGGCATCCCTACAGGCACGTACAGCTTTCCGTCAGGCCCGAATTTGATGTATTTCCAGCCGTGGGAGCGGTCGGAAAGGAAATCAGCATTGACCACAACCGGCCCTGGCGGGTTTTCAAGTCTTGCTTCAATGTCGTCATATCGGATCACTCTGGAAATTTCGGCCACATAGAGGGAGCCATTCCTTAAAGCAACCCCGTTTGGCATCTCCAGGCCATTGGCAAGCACAATCACCTCATCGGCTTTATTGTCCCCATCCCGGTCAGGAAGGGCATAGACCTTTCCGGCGCCCCGGCTCCCCACAAAAAGGGTTCCGTTAGGGCTGAGGGCCATGGACCTTGCGCCTTCGACATTTTCGGCATAATAATCAATGGAAAACCCTGCTGGAAGCTCAATACAGCCAATCCCTTTCCCATTTTCCCCACAGTTATCGATCGGTACGGTTCTCAGGACAGTATAGGCTACAAAAATAAGGACAACAAGCGCGAAAAAACCGAAGATTATCTTTGTTTCCTTCATTTCCCCCTCCATTTAACCTGAAATCTCCTCTAAGTCAAGAGGCACGTCATTTGAGATTATCATAGGGACTTCGTAGACCGTAAACATGCTATCTTTTCCGAACTCACGTCCAAATGGGTGAACCCAGGAACCAATCATGCTCTGTACACTTCGGATAAAAGCAATACAGACAAGTACGATTTTTCCTTTCAAGGCATCCGGAAGGGTCACAACTCTGCCTACAAGTGACTTTGATGAAATTTCAGGAAAAGACTGTCCTATGATCTCGTTTTCGGTTCTCGGACTGTCATGTTCTGCTTGAATCAAATCCCCCACATTTAAGCTAAAAATAAAAGGTTTGGCTTACTATATATATTATAATATTCGATGTTATATAGAAATACTTTTCCAAAAGAAAATAATAATAAGTTATATTTAATATTCCCATGTAAGGTTAGGTATCCATTTCATACTATAGGAAGGTAGCTGCGGCACCCTGTATGAAGGGACTGTCACATTGGAGCCAGCAAGAACGGCTGTCAGTGTTTCATTTATCGCCTTATGACATCCTGGTTCATATGCACCTTACTTTACATTTTGCGGTGATGAGTTAATGAGGATAAAAGTTGCG
Source organism: Methanosarcina siciliae T4/M (assembly GCF_000970085.1). NCBI lineage: Archaea > Methanobacteriati > Methanobacteriota > Methanomicrobia > Methanosarcinales > Methanosarcinaceae > Methanosarcina > Methanosarcina siciliae. The sequence goes on from NZ_CP009506.1 coordinate 2,522,392, forward strand.
CTGGCATTGACATCCGCTGTTTTTATGATGACATGGGTCACAACTTTTGTATCAGTCATATCTCGCTCTATGTCCGTCACAACAGCGGAGGTCATAACATCCGATTTATTTTTCATCGCTACCATCGAATTATTGAGCCTAACCTCTCTTTTCGGTTCCCTGTTGTTCTTGCTGGAAGCCAGAAAAACCCTATCCCGGTGGTACCTGGCAATCCCCCTGTGTATTTCCCTGTCTTTATTCGTTATAATAAATTTTCTGGTCTATTCCAATGAAAAACCCTTTCTTGGAGCTCCGATAAGCACAGTGGAGACTCTCTGGCTCATTATACTGGCATTACTCTCCCCGAGCTCCTTATTCTTTTTTTTGTCCTCAAACGGGCACGACGGTTCCATGTATGTCTACGTTGTAGTTTCATTTGCAGTTAGTATTTTTTCTATGTTTTTCCTTTTTCTCACCCTCATGGAGATTTCAAAAGAGACAAGTATTGATGGAGTGCTATTGCCCCTTATTTTTTACTGGGATATCTGCCTGCCGGCTATAGGAGTTTGCTTCCTATCAAAAGCGACAATGCACGGGAATAACAATGAGACACAGGAGCCCTGAATAGGGCTCTTTATTGAGATTACTTTAAACAAAAGGTGGATTAATACTTTCACCCTGCTCCCTCAAGCCTTTTTTACATGTTTTATTCTAATCCTATATGATGCTTGCCCCCAATTCCAAAACGAAAACATCCGAAAGGCGAATCACCTTCCATGTCGATATGGACAGTTTTTTTGCGTCTGTAGAGATAAGAGAAAGACCCGAAATTAAGGGGATGCCCGTAGTTGTGGGTTCTGACCCTAAAGGAGGGTCAGGAAGGGGAGTAGTAAGCACCTGCTCATATGAGGCAAGAAAGTATGGAATCCATTCGGCAATGCCTATTTCTCAGGCTTACAGGCTCTGTCCGGGGGCCGTATTTCTACCTGTGAACATGAAGCTCTATGCAGGGGTTTCGGCAGGAGTAATGGAGCTTTTGAGAAGTTTTTCAGAAAAGTTCCAGCAGGTCAGTGTTGATGAAGCCTATCTCATACCCGGCCCTGAAATCCGAAATTTTGAAGAAGCAGCCCTCTATGCGCTCAGGATAAAGGATGAGGTGCAGAGGCAGCAGGGGATAACCTGCTCCGTGGGGGTCGGGCCGAACAAACTTATTTCAAAAATTGCTTCGGGTTTCCAGAAGCCTGACGGACTTACGGTTGTCAGGCCCGAAGATGTTCGGGATTTTCTCTTTCCACTGCCTGTATCTATAATTCCGGGAATAGGAGAAAAGACAACTGAAACCCTGAATGAGATGGGAATAAACAGGGTGGAAGAGCTTTCAAACTGCGATATTCAGCTGCTTTCGGAAAGGTTTGGAAAAATGGGGCTCAAGATGAAGCAGCTGGCAAACGGGCTTGATTTTGAAGAGGTCGTTGAAAAGGAAGGTGTAAAGTCAATCAGCAGGCATGGAACCTTTGCAGAGGATACTAATGACCCTGTGAAAATCTCCGGATCTCTGGATATTCTTATAGAGAGCGTACACGGAGCTCTCCTGAAACACCATTTCCTGTTTAAAACCGTAACCCTTACAGTGCGCTTTGAAGATTTTTCCACGTATACGCGCTCAAAGACTCTCTCTATCTGGACTTCCGATATCTTCGTGATAAAAAGGACAGCCATGAAACTTTTATCGGAATTTACGGGGAGGCGGAAATTCAGGCTTGTTGGGGTAGGGGTCACAAAATTCAGGGAAAGAGATGAAAAGCAGACTCTTATTACGGATTTTCCTTAATCGCCTTTTTTTCTTAACTTTTTTTAATTGGCCTTTTTCCTTACCGTAAAAATGTTTTCGGAAGAATACCTTTCGGACAGGGAATGAAAAGAATTATTATTTCTGCAGACCGATAGAATCATATGCAGATCGAAATCCTCGGGTGTGAGTCCTTCGGAGCAAGGTCTCTTGCCTGCACTGTAAAGACCGGGAAGAAGAATATTTTGATCGATCCGGGAGTTGCCCTCGCTCGCCTGCGTTACGGCTTGCCTCCACACCCCTTAGAAGTTGCAGCTGCCCTCAAAATAAGGAAAAAGATCCTTCATGCTGCTGGAGGTGCAACGGATATCGTAATCAGCCATTACCACGGGGACCATATGCCCATGAAAGCCGAAGATCCTTATCAACTGCCAGTGGAAGCCCTTCCTTCTCCGGAAGGTATCCGGTTCTGGTGTAAAGGTCCGGAAAAGATTTCAGGGCTTTCTGCCCGCAGGAGAAAAGAGCTCTTTCACTTTCTGGGTTTTTCCCTTCCCTCGGCTGAAGGCAGCAGTTTCGATTGCATAAGTTTTTCAAAACCAGTCCCTCACGGGACAAGGGCTAAGGGTTTTGGCACTGTAATGATGACCAGGGTCTGTGAAGGCGATGAGGTATTTGTCCACAGCTCGGATATCCAGCTCCTGGACAGGGAAGCTGTGCTTGAGGTACTTGCCTTGAAGCCAACAGTAGTTTTCTCTTCAGGCCCACCGCTCTACCTTTTCCACCATGTCCCTGAAGCTTCAGAAGAGGCATTTGAAAATGCTCTGCTGCTTGCCAGAAACGTTGAAACTCTGATCCTGGACCACCATCTCTTGAGGTCGCTTGAAGGTTACAGGTGGTTAAAAAAACTGGCAGGAAAAGTTGAAAGCACAGTCCTGTGTGCTGCAGCGTTCATGGGAAGGGAGCCGGAACTGCTTGAAGCTAGGAGAAAAATACTCTATGAAAAAATGCCTGTACCCGGGGGCTGGTATGAAGCCTATGCAAAGGGGGATACAGGACTTGAGGAAAATCTTTAAACCATTCAGGGAGCTTTTTTTCCTGTTTTTTCAGGGCTTACTGCTGCGTAGCTGTCAATATTCTGAACTTCCTCTGAACTTTTTTCGTAGTAGTCATAAAGTTCTTTGCCCCAGAAAATAGCTCCGGGTTCAAAGCTCATCAGGTATTTTCGGTCAAAGGCGGAGTCCTTAGGGAAAAGAGCTATTTCCATGAAACTGTCTGCCGCCACAATAGTTGGAAACATTTCACATTCTTTGCAAACCAGGATTTTACTATTCTCCATTTCAAGAAAATGCCTGGTTTGTTCCCTGTAATCATTCTCAAACCATCTTCTAAGGATTGATTCGGGAAGAGTCAGGGATACCAAGATACCTTTTTTGGCAAGTTCAAGATAAAATGAAGGAAAGAGGGGATGAAAATAAGAAATGAGCGCTCTTAACTCCTTTGCTTCTTCAGCATTTTTTACAAATTCGGGAATCATTTCGAACATATGTTCTATCTGGGGTTCAATTGTAATGCAGTGCCCCAGTTCGCCTATTCGGTGCAGGAGGAATGGTGGGATTTTGCTTAGATCCCTATCAGCCAAGTAATCCGCATTTTCTTCCAGCACATTAATGGTATCCAGAAGGGGTTTCATTTTTTCGGTGATGATTTTTCCGATATCGCTAAGCCTGTAAATGTCCTTTTCCTGGACTAAAAGGTGTTTTTCTCTGAGCATTTTTATCTGGGGCTGGACGGAGGTTGCACTTGCTTTAAGTTTTTTCTTAATTGTATTGATGTCATTTGGTCCATTAAGTAGCAGGAGAAGTACATTTTTTCTTTTTTCTGAGAGAAAAATAAGGTTAATTAAAGAGTCTTCCATATTATGCACCTGAATCGGACAACTACAGTCTTTAGTCGGCACTTTTGATAGTATCTTTCAATAAGAATGTGATAATCAGGTATGTAGTATTATCAGACATGTAGTATTATCAGACCTCCGACAGATGATTGAGTCTGTAAGGGCCAGAGTACTTTAACCAACCGTCTGCGCCAAATCATCGTATACTTACTATAAAGCACACATTTATATATTTTATACAACCTATTTTATTAATTCTCATATATATTTTCTTATATCTTATAAATAGCGTTCGTTATATTGATTTATTCCTTACAACTGGTTTTTTTAACTGAATTTTTCCAGATCAAACAGAATAACCGAGGCTCTTAACTTCAAACACTTTTTTTCGACCCATGGATAACTACCAGGAGCCATACCAGCCTGTCTGAGGCCGGGTAAAAAGAAGCATAAACAGCAGCATAAATGAAATGAAAAAATGTTAATATGACAAACGAAGTTGTAAGGATCAGATTGATCAAAGGTCAGATTGATCAAAGGTCAAATCGATCAAGGATCAGATCAATCTATACGTTATCACCTTTAATGCATTAATCCTCTTGAGCAAAACCCATCGCTAACGCCATAACCCGATTATAGCCACTTATTTTTCAGGCTTTTTGAGCTTTTCGGTTATGTCTTCGATAAGACCCTGGAAATTGGTCGCCTGACCGTCCTGGTTGCGCTGTATAAAGGTTTTTTCTTCCACCCATCGGACTTCTCCGCTCTTTGTAAGAATGCGGTACTGACGGTTGAACTCTTTACCTCCTTCTTCACAGTTTTCCTCAAGTTCGAGTTCCACAAGGAGGAGGTCTTCGGGGTGAATTATTTTTCCATAGAGGACTCTCCCTGAAATGAAATCTTCAGGAGTGTATCCGAACTGCCGGACATTCTCGGATACATAGAGCGTGGGCCAGTATTTTTCGGCCTTCCAGAGAAAACCCACAATCGAACTGTTGTTGATCACTGTCTCCAGCGCCCTCTGCCGATCAAGCAGAGCTTTTTGTTTTTCCATGAGGGCTTTCTGGCTCTCAAGAGCATCATGCAGGGCTTTTTCGTTTTTGATCTCAGAGGTAATGTCCCTGATTATGGCCTGAAAATTGACCACGTTTCTTCTTTCATCGCGTTGTATAAAGGTCTTTTCTTCCACCCATCGGATCTCCCCGTTTCCAGTCAGTACCCTATATCGGTTGACAAAATCGTCTTTTCCGCTTTCACAGCATTTGGTGAGTTCTTTTCTTACCCGGTTTATGTCTTCGGAATGGACTATGTTTGCATACATTATCCTGCCTGTAAGAAAATCCTCTGCATTGTACCCTAGCTGGGTTACGTTTTCCGAGACGTAGTTGGCAGGCCAGTTCTCTTCCGGGGTCCAGAGGAAAACCATGATAGGACTGTTATTGATCACGGTTTCCAGAATCCGCTGCCTTTCGAGTGCTTCATCAAGTATAAGTTCGTCGCTTTCAGCTACCTGATTAAATCCCATATTATCCCTTATCCTCCAAAGCCTTTTAAATCCAGAATCCTTAACAGCTAAGGTGAAAATGTATTTATAAAACCCTCAAGTAATATATAATATATTTTGACATCTTATAAAATAATGTCTTTTTTAACAGGGGGAGTGTTCTGGATTTTAAGGTCCCGGCAGAAGACGGCAAGAATGCCGACGCAGAAGAAGAGTTCCCAGGGGATATGCCCGATAATATCACCCCGAAAGCTAGGGAAATATATGGAAGGTATTTCGGGATCTGCAGTTCCTACCACCACCTTAAAGCCTGTGTCTGCAAAACCTGCCCCTCTTATCCTGGCGGTACAGGCATGTTCTGTTCCCGGGGCAACAGCGAAAAGGTAAGAAAAAAAGAGGGCTGTCTCTGTGAAACATGTGCTCTTTTCAAAAAGTTCCGACTTGAGGGGGAATATTTCTGCCGGCCCGGAGAGAGCATGGAAGTTTTTGAAGGCCCCAGTTTCCCTTTGAATATCTGTACAAATTTCCATACCAGTGCCGGAAAAATAAGGGTCTGTGTACTGGATGAACGAACTGTAAATTTGAGGTAAATAACTAAACAAATACAGGTTTTTTGAATTAACCCTCATGTAATCAAACCCGATTTTTAATTTCTGAGCTTATTTTCAGTCCTGTTTTTTTTCGATTCTCGTTTTTTCTAGTGTTGAAAATTTTAGTGCTCTTAAAAAAACTTATTCTTTAATCCTTTACCTGAGAACCTGTCATTTACATTCTGGCCTTTCCTGCGCTTTTGGGGAGTTCCGGTTCCATCCTGTTAAGAAAAAATGTCATAGGCTGGGCTATATAATTTTACCTATATACTGTATAATGTCAGACTCAAGCTTCAGTAACAGTTTTTGAATACTGAGGAAGACTCTTACGAACATTGGAGGTTAAAAATGGCAACTAAAGAAGAACTTATTCAGGAGCTTTCGGATACAGTAATCTCCTGTAAAAAAGATGCAGTACTTGCTGCAGTTGAGAAAGCAAAGCAGGTTATGGAGCCTTCAGAAATTATTGAAAAAGGGCTTTCTGCTGGTATGAACCAGGTAGGAGTTTTGTTTGAGAGGGGAAAACTCTTCCTGCCCCATGTTATGATGGCAGCCGATGCAATGACAGCAGGCGTCAAGGTTCTTGAAGCTGATCTCCCCGCAGGAGCCGAGACAAAAAAGCTTGGTGTTGTCGTAAACGGAACCGTTGAAGGCGACGTGCACGACATAGGGAAGTCTATCGTCTCAACCATGCTGCAGTCTGCTGGTTTTGAAGTCCATGACATAGGCAGGGACGTACCTATTAAGAATTTTGTTGAGAAAGCAAAAAATGTCAATGCAAACATGATAGGGCTTTCTGCTCTCATGACTACCACGCTTCCGGGACAGAGAGAGGTTATCGAGCTTCTGAAAGAAGAGGGGCTGAGAGACAAAATAAAAGTCATGGTCGGTGGCGCCCCTGCAACTCAGGCCTGGGCAAACAAAATAGGTGCTGACTGCTACGCTGAAAACGCAAGTGAAGCAGTGGCAAAGGCAAAAGAAATGCTTCTCTGAACCCCGATGGAGGAAAAAAATGGCAACTGAATATGCTTTAAGAATGGGAGACGGGAAAAGAGTCTTCCTGACAAAAGAAAAAATCCTGGAGGAACTTGAGGCAGGAATGGCGAATGCCTCAGACCTTGGTGAAATTCCTGATCTTAGTGCCGATGAGATTGACGAGCTTGCAGAAATCCTTATGATGCCCGGGAAGGCCGTGAGTGTCGAACAGGGTATGGAAGTCCCGGTTACCCACGACATCGGTACCATCCGGCTAGACGGGGACCAGGGCAACAGCGGGGTAGGAATCCCTTCCAGCCGGCTTGTAGGCTGCATGACGCATGAAAGGGCATTTGGCGCCGACACTATGGAACTCGGTCACATCGACTACAGTTTCAAGCCGGTAAAACCCGTGATCTCAAACGAGTGCCAGGCAATGGAAATCTGCCAGCAGAACATGATTGTTCCCCTTTTCTATGGTGCAATGCCGAATATGGGCCTTTACTACACTCCTGACGGGCCCTTCGAAAACCCCGGCGATCTCATGAAGGCTTTCAAGATCCCGGAAGCCTGGGAGTCCATGGAACATGCCGCAGAGCACCTGACAAGGGACACTGTCTGGATCATGCAGAAGCTTTTTGCTTCCGGCACAGATGGGGTTAACTTCGACACAATAGCTGCAGCAGGCGACGGAGACTTTTACGGAACTCTGCACGCAATCGAAGCTCTGAGAAAGGAGTTCCCTGATATGTACATCGAAGCCGGCATGGCAGGCGAGATGGTACTCGGGATGCACGGAAACCTTCAGTACGACGGCGTGACCCTTGCCGGGCTCTGGCCGCACCAGCAGGCTCCTCTTGTTGCAAAAGCCGGAGCAAACGTTTTCGGCCCTGTGTGTAACACCAACACCAGCAAGACTTCTGCCTGGAACCTTGCTCGTTCAGTTAGCTTCATGAAGGCAGCTGTTCAGGCTTCTCCTATCCCCTGTCACGTCGACATGGGTATGGGTGTGGGCGGAATCCCAATGCTTGAAACGCCTCCGATTGATGCCGTTACAAGGGCAAGCAAGGCAATGGTCGAAGTTGCCGGCGTCGACGGCATATAGATCGGAGTCGGCGACCCTATGGGTATGCCGATTTCCCACATAATGGCTTCCGGAATGACCGGAATCAGGGCTGCAGGCGACCTTGTTGCAAGGATGCAGTTCTCAAAGAACATGCGCATCGGAGAGGCAAAAGAATACGTGGCAAAGAAGCTTAACGTTGACACGATGGACCTCGTAGACGAGCACGTTATGCGCGAACTCAGAGAAGAGCTCGACATCGGTGTCATCACCTCCGTACCCGGAGCTGCAAAGGGCATTGCTGCGAAAATGAATATCGAAAAGCTGCTCGGAATCAAAATCAATTCCTGTGAGACGTTTAGAAGACAGATACGATAAACACAGACAAGAAAAAACCGAACATAGCCGTATTTGCACAAAAAATGCTAAAAAAGGATGGAGATCAGGATCTTTCTTTTCCCTCTGAATTTTTGGGAAAGGAGTGGATTTTTTTCAGACTGTACCGCAGCTAATGGCTTGCGCAGCTTCACAATCAAGGTCCTGACCTCCTCCGACTTCTCCTGCTTGCAGGTATTGCAGGCTTATCCATACTGTAAGAGCTGTGCGAATTTTCAGGTTATGAAAGCAAATAACCAATGGAGTGTGTGTTGAAATGAGCGACGATAATATTGAAACCGGAGGGCTTCAGCGAACAATTGACTGGAAGCAGGGGCTTGCAATTGCTCTAGGGGTTCCTGTGCTGATCCTTCCTTCTATCGGCTATTTTGCAAGTTATGTCTGGGCTTTTGCTATAATTGTGTGGGCACTTTCTGTCTTCCAGGGTTTCATGCAGAACTTTGCTTACGGCGAACTTGCAACAATGTTCCCCAAAGCTTCCGGACTGCCCGGGTATGCCCAGAGCGTGTTCGGGGCAAAAGACGGAAATAAGCGTTATGACAGAAGCAAACTGCTCGGAGGTTTCAGTGCCTGGAGCTACTGGTTTGCCTGGAATCCCGTGCTTGCTATCTTTTCAATTCTTATTGGAAGCTACCTCAAAGGGCTTGTCCCCGCCTTTGCAGGTATACCTGATCTGGCTCTTTACCTGGCGTCCGGTGCGACTGTATTTTTGTTCCTGATCCTTGTCAACTACCGCGGGCTTTCAGGGGGAGCAACACTTGGATATATCCTTGCAGTGCTTTCGCTTGCCCCGCTTATAATTATCTCCCTGGCACCTTTCGTAACCGGGCACTTTGAGCTCAGCAATATTACAGGCGCCTGGCTTCCTACCGACTGGAGCTGGGATCTTAATCATATCCTTATCCTGCTCGGGCTCATGGCAATGGCTCAGTGGAGCGCCTGTGCCTGGGAAACCGCAGCCATATACGGGCCCGAGTACAGGCAGCCCAGGTCTGATGTGCCCAAAGCCCTCTTTATTTGTGGGGCTATCTGCCTTCTGACCTTTATCCTTGTCCAGGCAGCCTGTACGGGTACCCTGGGCATCGATGGAATTCTGGCCGAGCCCTTTTCGCCAATGCTTCCCCTGGCTCAGATGACCCTGGGCCCCATTGGAGGGTCTCTTACCATCCTCATGCTGATTGCGGCAATGGTCCTTATCATCCAGACAGCTTTCCTGGGAGCTTCAAGAGCTATGTATTCAATGGCTGAAGAAGGGAATCTGCCGACGTTTTTCGGAAAGATGAACGCCCACGGAACCCCTGTCAATGCAATGATTGTCATTGCTCTCTTTAACATGGGTTTCATCTTCCTCGGGACGCCTGCAGCTATCCTGGCAGCTTCGGCAATCGGATATGTCTGCGCTAACGGGATCAGCCTTTTTGCATATGTGAAAGCGAAGTTCGATCCCCGCTTTTCAGGGCTTGAAAGACCCTTCAAAGCTCCGGGGGGCTGGCAGTATGTTGCTGCGTTTTTCGGGTTCTTTAACCTGCCTCTCTGTCTGGTGGGAGTAGTTTATCTCAATAGCCTTGAGGTCGGATGGACCTCCACAATAGTCGGTTTCGTTGTGCTCGCCCTCTATATTCCTCTCTGGTTCTATTCCCAGAATGAAAACCCGATAAAGATAGAAAAAGAAAAACCAGCACCGGACAAAAGCACAACATGAGTTATAAGGGTGCAGAAACTATCCTGCATTCCTTCTTTTTATCTTATCCTATTTTTAGATATGTTTTAAGGCGTTTTTTAGTAGTTTTTAAATATTTTAATTGCTCATAGAAATTGTTTATAATAATCCGGTAGTACCTGATTTTTCCGGAGGTTAAGAGCAGATCTTTTTTCGGGGCACAAAAGTAATTTTCCCCTGTTAGGCAGCTAAAAAGAAGGAAACAAAAAATGAGGATTAACAATGTTCCGTGATACCCCGTTGAAAACAAAGATGATTCTCTATACCGTACTCGGGGTTTTTCTAATCCTTACGGCTTCCACAGCCGTGATTATTTCCACGGTTACAACACAGGAAGAAAAACTGGCGTACCAGCAGTCCGTTGAAATGGCTTCCAATTATGCAAACCAGTTCGATGCGGATATGAAAGCCAACCTTGCCATTGCAAGGACAATCTCCACAACCATGGAAAGCTACGAGACTACAGACAGGGCCGAAGTCCTCCTGATTCTGGAAAACCTGCTCCGCGACAACCCTCACCTTCTCGGGACCTATGTTGCTTTTGAACCTGATGCTTTTGACGGGAAAGATGCCGAATACATAAATGCACTTGCCCACGATGAGACTGGCAGGTTTGTCCCTTACTGGAATAAAATGAACGGGACTGTTTCGGTTGCTCCTCTTCTTCATTATGATACTTCGGATTATTATCAGCTCCCAAAGAATACAAAGAAGGATTTGCTCACCGAACCCTACTTTTATGAAGGAGTCTTCATGGTGAGTTACGTTTCTCCGATCATTAAGGATGGAAAATTTGCAGGGATCGGAGGGGTGGATGTTTCCCTGGACTATGTGGACGAGGTGGTAGGCGAGGTCAAGACTTTTGAAACCGGGTACGCTTTTATGGTAAGCAACACCGGAGTTCTACTTTCCCACCCCACATATAATGACTGGATCGGGAAAAAGAACCTTTCTGATTTTGGGGAAGATGAGCTTGGAAAAGCCTCCGATGACATAAAAAACGGCATAGGTGGGCATATAGAGACAATAGACCCTACTACAGGCAGGACTGTTATTCTTTTCTACGAACCTGTCAAAACCGGAGATTTTGCTTTCGTGCTGGTGGTTCCAAAAGAAGAAATGCTTGCCGGGGTAACTGACCTGAGGAACCGGTTGCTGATTATTTCTGCAATTTCAATCCTGTTCATGGCTGCCCTCGCTTATATGATTGCAAGGTCCGTAACAAAACCAATTAGCCGAATTGTTGAGGACTTTGAAAGCATTGCCCATGAAGCGGTTAAAGGGGAACTGGGGGTAAGGGCTGAAACGGATGTCGAGGTCGATTTTCGGGAAATTCCCAGGGGCCTGAATGAAATTCTCAATGCCGTAGTGGTTCCTATCAGAGAAACCATGAGGGTGACCAACGCTCTTGCAAAAGGAGAGTTAAAAGAAAGGGTCAATGTCGATGTGCAGGGAGAGTTTCGAGAACTTGAGGATACTCTCGATAAGTTTTCCGAAACTCTTAATCTGATTATTGATGACTCAAACGCCGTCCTTACAACCTTTCAGCATAACAACTTCAAGAGGCCTATCAGGGTCCAGGGGCAGGGAGATTTCAAGCTTCTTACCGATGGAATCGAAGAAACTCGCCTGGTCCTTTACAGGGTTACGAGGCAGCGGAGGGAAGCAGAAAAAGCCCTTCTCGATTATGCTCGGAAGCTTGAGCATTCTAACAAGTTAAAGGAAAAGCTGGAACGCATAATTAACAGCAGCCCTGTTATTGTTTTTTTGTGGAAGGACGAAGAAGGCTGGCCAATAGAGTTTGTTTCGAAAAACGTTACGAGGCTTGGGTATGAGGTAGAGGACTTTACTTCAAGAAAAATCCTTTACGGGGACATAGTCTATCCGGAAGACCTGGAAAAAGTTAAGATCGAATTTGCAAGGAATGTGGAATACAACTGTGAAGACTATAGTTTTGAATACAGGATCCTTACCAGGTCCGGGGAGGTCCGCTGGGTGGATGAAAGGACTTTTATCCAGAGGGATGAGGAAGGCGAGATCCATCTCCAGGGCGTTGTTCTTGACATAACGGAACATAAAAAAGCCGAAGAAGCCCTTTTGAAGATGGAAGAAGTCCGCAAAAAAGAGATTCACCACAGAATCAAGAACAACCTTCAGGTAATCTCTACCCTCCTCTACCTCGAATCCGGAAATTTCACTGACGAAAAGGTAATCGAGGCTTTCAGGGATAGCCAGCACAGGGTTAAGTCAATGGCTCTTGTCCACGAAAAGCTCTATCAATCTGAAGATATGATTAGCGTAGACTTTGCAGACTACATCCAGAACCTTGTGAATTATCTTTTCGGGGCATATTCCGTAGGGGACAGGAATATCAACCTGAAACTTGATGTCGATAATGTTTTCCTTGGGATGGATACGGCTGTCCCCCTCGGAATTATAATTAACGAACTCGTCTCAAATTCCCTTAAGCATGCTTTTTTAAAAGGGGAAGACGGTGAGATTTGCGTCCGCCTCAAAAAGGAAGAAAACGGAAAGGATGGCAAAGGGACCGGAAGGCTTGACACCGGAAAAGGAATCAAGGCAGGAGCCCCAGGAAAGTGTTTTTCACTTATTGTCAGGGATAATGGTAAAGGTTTCCCGGAAGATCTTGACTTCAGAGAAACCGACTCCCTTGGCCTGCAGCTTGTAGTTTCCCTTGTGGAGCAGGTTGAAGGTAGCATCGAGCTTGACACGAGCAGGGAAACCGAATTCAGAATCAGGTTCCGGGAATTAAAGTACAAGCAAAAATTATAAATGCTGCTATTGATCGAATTGCAATGGTGAATCTGGTAGAAACTGCAATCATAAAAGCCGGACTGTTGAAGTGTATCGGAGTATAGGGATGATGAAAATAAAATCAAAAAGTAATCGAAATAAAATCAAAAAGTAATCGAAATAAAATCAAAAAGTAATCGAAATAAAATCAAAAAGTAATCGAAATAAAATCAAAAAGAATAAAAGGTGAAATCTGCAGGAAATGATGTAATTACAGTGATACTGCCAGTGTCATTTTACTGTGCCGGTTTGTTCCAGGGGTAGAGGAGACAATGTTATACAGCTACTGGATCCGGTCATAAACCTGCCTGAATTCTCCGGTTTTCGAATGAATCTCAAGTTGCCATTATCTCAAGTTGCCATTATCTCAAGTTGCCATTATCTCAAGTTGCCATTATCTCAGGTTGCCATTATCTCAAGTCGCCATTATCTCAAGTCGCCATTCAGGATAATGTCCACAACATCACAAAACCCTGACTTGAGATCTTGAGGGTCTTTTCGACCATTACCGTATACTAATCGGGGCTTCCTCTCTCATACATTAATTTGGGTTTCTCTCTCAGTTCGGGGGTCCTTATGAGAATTTATTTTAACTGGCATTTTCTCGTTTTTCTCTCATATCCTGACAGATTTTCTTTTCTTCGATGAGTTCCCAAACTCATATTCTGTTTTTTCTGAAGGTGGTGTTCTTTTTGATGAGTTCCAAACTCATATCACTTTGAGGTTATTTTTGATGTATCTGGTTTTACATCTTATGTTTGCCTCTCAAAATTATCCCTTCTTTTGAGCCTCAAATCATGCCAGGAAGAACCTCTTTTTGCTGTCCTGACAGCTTTTATTATATGATTTATTATTTATAGCCCAACCTATGGAGTTCCTTCAACTACCATGGGTTAGGGAAAGAATCTCAGGACATTACTTATTTCGTGCGATTTTTTAATGCCACTAAAACTTTTAATCACTTGAAATAAAGCAGGTAAATCCTAAAAAGAGCAGGTATTATTTGGAGGTACCTGAAGAATATGACCCTGAATTCCAAGGTCACAGCCCTCAGGTAAATGTTGTAATGCTGTTGCTGGGTTCACGAGCAGCTAAAAACTGCCTGCATATATCTGATGGCACTCAGATATCCTTTTATCTCTCTGTTCTCAGTTTGTCCCGTAAGTGCCGGATTGCGTTCCCACATGCAGCCCGGAAAGCTATCGTTCTTCCCTGAGATTTCTTGTACTTGCTTTTCAAGGATGCAATATTTTTTCTATACTATACTTAATCCGTTTTTTACCACTTTTAATCTTTTTTCAAACCTTCTCTTTTGTTGCACCGGGGATTTACTCAAGACAATTTGTCTATTCCAGAAGGTTTGATCATTTTCCTAGTATGTGATTTATTCTATAACTCCAATAATACATAGCCCAACCTATGGGGTTTTTTCAAAACTTTCATGTTAAGGAGTGAGTAGTGGGAAAATACTATTTCAAAGAGATTTTTTGATGCCGTTATAATTTTTGAGAGCTTTAAAAACCTCCACCCGAAAAAAGGTATATTTCTCAGGTTTAACCGGGGTTTTCCTGTAATATCGGGATCGGTAAAAATCGGGATCGATAAAAGTCAGGAAATTGCAAAAGAGGATAAGGGATACTCTTTTTATTCTTTCAATGAAGGATCAGGCTTCCTATCCAAATTTATTTCCTGATATCAATTTATTTCTCATAACACAACATATTAATAAAAGGTTTCCAATATTATAAAAGTAGCAATGAGCTCATCTTTATGCGATACTATCTGGCTTTCTGAAAAAAGGAAAAACCTTCTCTTCTTGTTGATGGAAGGGCCCCGGGACATCGAGCAGATTAAGACCTCTCTCAATGTGACTGCTAAAGCGATGATGCCTCAGATCAAGATCCTGAAAAAGCAGGAGTTGGTCCTCCAGGAGGGGGACACTTATGAACTTTCGGAGATTGGAAAACTGGTTGTAGGGAACATGCTGCCCCTGTTCAACACACTTGAGGTCATCGAGGAAAACAAGGAATACTGGGCAAGCCGGGATACAAACGTGATACCGAAGGAGATGTTCATGCGCCTTGGTGAACTTGGAGAATGCATGGTTATCGAACCTGACCTGAACCACCTTTTTGACCTCCCCAGGGAATTTACTGAAAATCTTGCAAAATCCAGGTGCATCCTGAGCTCTCTTTCTTATTATCATCCCCTGTATCCTTCTTTATATTCGCAGCTTGCAAAGAGTGAGGCTGAAGTGGAACTCGTGCTGACGGAATCCGTATTTGAAAGGCTCAAAAACGACTCTCCCGGCGACCTTCAGTCTCTTTTTGACTCCGAAAATACAACTGTAGCGGTCTGTGAAGAAAGCCTTGGTATTCCTACCATTGCTGTCACCGATCGTTTCATGTACCTCTGCCTTTTCGACAGGCAGAGAAAATATGACCACAGAAAGGTGATGAGCTTCGATGCAAGTGCACTTCGCTGGGGCAGGGAGCTTTTTATGCATTACAGGAAATCCTCCCGGGAAGTAACAGACGTTTAATGCCCATGGTTTTTAAACACTAAACAATAACCGTTCCATCCGGGATTCTTTCTCAAAAACACCAATTGCGGAAGTTTAGTACGATGAGGTTCAAAGACGTCCCCTTAAAATCAAAGCTGGTTATCTTAATTGTTGTGGGGGTTTTTCTGGTGCTGGCTGTATCTACGGCAGTCATTATAAACACGGTTACGGCTCAAGAAGAAATGCTGGCCTACCAGAAATCCATCGAAATGGCTTCCAACTACGCAAACCAGTTTGATGCGGACATGAAAGCCAACAGGGCCGTTGCAAGAACCCTTGCACTCACGATGGACGAGTACGAAGCTTCCGACCGGGAAGAGGCAATGGATATCCTGAAAAATATCCTAAAAGAGAACCCCGATCTTATAGGGGTCTATGTAGGGTATGAGCCGGATGCTTTTGACGGCAGGGATTCCGAATATGTGAATGCTCCGGGGCATGATGAAACAGGCAGGTTCGTTCCTTACTGCAATATGATTAATGGGCAGATGACTATCGATCCCCTTGTCAATTATGATTCCTCGGACTACTACCAGCTTCCAGAAACCACAGGTAAAGACGTCCTGACCGAACCCTACTTTTATGAGGGAGTATTCATGGTGAGCTATGACTCTCCCATTTTTAAAGACGGAGAGTTCAAAGGGATAGCTGGCGTTGATGTCCCCCTTGAATATGTTGACGAGGTCGCAAGCGAGATCAAAACTTTTGATACCGGGTATGCTTTCATGGTGAGCAATACCGGGATCTTTCTCTCACATCCCACACAGAAGGACTGGATCGGAAAGAAGAGCCTTTCTGATTTTGACATGGAGGAAATTAGGAGGGCAGCCAGTGATATACAGAAGGGGATCGGAGGAAACATCGAAATCGATGACCCGACCACTGGCAAGACCGTTATTATGTTTTACGAACCGGTTGAAACCGGAGACTTTGCCTTCGTCCTGGTTGTCCCAAAAGAGGAAATGCTTGCCGGAGTTACTGCCCTGCGGAACAGGCTGCTGATCATTTCTGCAATTTCGATCCTGTTCATGGCTGCCCTGGCTTACATGATTGCCCGCTCTATCACAAGACCTATTGATGAAATCGTTGAGGACTTCAAGAGCATTGCCCAGGATGCGGTTAAAGGAAAGCTTGATGTAAGGGCAAAAACCGATGTGGAAATCGATTTCCGGGAAATCCCAACTGGTCTGAATGAAATCCTTAAAGCCGTAATTATCCCTATCAGGGAAACCATAAGGGTAACCAATGCCCTTGCAAAAGGGGAGTTAAAGGAACGGGTCAACGTAGATGTACAGGGGGAGTTCAGAGAGCTTGGGGATACCCTTGATAATTTTTCAGAAACCCTCAACAGGATAATTGATGATTCCAATGCTGTTCTGACAGCTTTTCAGAATAATGATTTCAAGCGAGAGATCCTTGTGCACGGGCATGGTGACTTTAAGCTTCTTACGGACGGAATTGAAGAGACTCGCATGGCTCTTGATCTTGTTACCGCTCAGCGCAGGGAAGCAGAAAAAGCTCTGTTGGACTACGCAATGGAGCTGAAACGTTCCAACAAGCTTAAAGAAGAAATGGAACGAGTCATCAATAATAGTCCTGTAATTGTCTTTTTATGGAAATATGAAGAAGGTTGGCCTGCGGAATTCGTCTCGGAAAACATTACAAGACTCGGCTATGAAGCTGAGAATTTTACCTCAAAGGAAATTCTTTACGGAGACATTGTCTATCCCGAGGACAAGGAAAAGATGCAAAAAGAACTTGCCAGAAATGTGGAAGAGGGCTGTGATGTCTATACCTCAGAATACCGGATCTTTACCAAATCCGGGGAAGTCCGCTGGGTGGACGAGAGGACTTTTATCCAGAGAGACGGGAAAGGAGGAATCCACCTCCAGGGCATTATCCTGGACATCACCGAGCACAAAAAAGCCGAAGAAGCTCTGCTGCAGATAGAAGAAATCCACAAAAAAGAAATCCATCACAGGATCAAGAACAACCTGCAGGTAATCTCAACCCTGCTCTACCTTGAATCTGGAAACTTCACTGACGAAAAGGTCATCGAAGCATTCAAAGACAGCCAGCACAGGGTTAAGTCAATGGCTCTTGTCCACGAAAAACTCTATCAGTCCGAAGACATGGTAAGTGTGGATTTTGCGGACTACATTAAAAACCTTGCTGATTACCTCTTCCAAGCCTACTCCACGGGCAGTGGAAAAGTCAGCCTGAAGCTTGATGTTGAGAACATTTTCCTGGGCATGGACACGGCAGTTCCCCTTGGTATCATCATCAACGAACTTGTCTCAAACGCCCTTAAACATGCCTTTTCCAAAGGTGAAGACGGGGAAATCTGCATCCAGCTGCACAGGGAAGGGGGAAATCTGTCCGGGAAAAGAGAAAATTATAAAAATACAGAAGATCAAGTGGCTAAGAGTGAGAAAGTTTATTCTACCGGTCTTAGTAGCAGCATACAGAAGGATAAAAAAGTAGAGGATAGGTTGACCCTGTTAGTGAGTGACAACGGCAAAGGGTTTCCTGAAAACCTTGATTTCAGAAACACGGATTCCCTCGGGCTCCAGCTGGTTACCGCACTTGTAGACCAGATTAACGGGTGCATAGAACTTGATACCAGTAGGGGAACCACGTTTGTAATTGTCTTTCAGGAGCTGAAGTACAAACCAAGGGTGTAAGGAATGGCAGAAGGACGAATTCTGATAGTTGAAGATGAACATATCGTTGCGATAGGGATAAAGCGCATGTTGAAGGGCCTGGGATATACGGTTACAGGTGTCGCCTCATCCGGAGAGGATGCCATAAGCAAAGCCGAGAGCACCTTTCCTGACCTCGTGCTGATGGACATAATGCTTAAAGGAGAACTTGACGGTGTGGAAGCTGCAAAAGAGATCAAAGCACGCTTTGATGTGCCTGTGGTTTATCTGACTGCTTATTCCGACAGCAATATTGTCGAGAGGGTCAAAAAGACCGGACCCTTTGGCTACATCGTAAAACCCTTTGACGAAAAGGATCTGCACAGCAATATAGAAATAGCCCTGCACAGGTACAGGAAAGAAAAAGAAAACCAGGAAGCGATTGAAGAGGAAAAAAAAGACTGAGAAGGGGAAATATCGGTTTTATTTATATTCCCTCCGTGGGATTTATTCTGGTGGAATTTTGTCCTTACGAGCCTCCTTTTCAATTGATTTCTTCTTTTCTTTTTTCTACACTATCCTGTTTTTTCTTTTTTCTACACTATCCTGTTATAAGACTGCTGAAAAGGCAGAAGAAGACAATTAATGTCCTGTGGGCAATGGCTCTCCTTGGGGAGGGTAATTTCTTAAGGTTAAAATTTTGAACGGCATCAAATTATCGCATATCCCTTGCAATAACCTTTCTGTTCTGCACAGGATAAAGCCTTGAAATTATCTCTTATTTTATGTCAGTACCGTATAGAGGAGGCTATATAGATTTATTTATATAGAAACACCGTATAAGAAAAACTCTCGGATCGAGTCTTCGCTTGATCACATAGTTTCTCTGGCTATAAAGTCCGCTGGAGAGATGAAATGATGGCAATCCAGAGGGGTGCTCAGGGGATAATATGGAATTTGCAAGTCATTGAAGACCATAAGTTATTCAAGACCATCAGTATTGCCTCTTACCTTTAAGGTGATAGAAAGGAATGTAAGTTTGAAGTTTGATGTCGGTAGTATTTCCCTTAACGGATAACTACAGTTCCCTTCGAGATCATCATCAATAAACCGGTGTAAAAAGCCTTTAAACACGTATTTTCTGACAGAGGACTAAGATTTGAATTCGAGTGATAGAAAGATTGATTATGATATTGGTAGTGAAATCTATAGCTTCAGCAGAGTAAATAGGGGAATAAAAAGAATTCAGGAGCTGAAGTAAAAAACGAAGGTGCAATTCATGGCAGAAGGTAGAATTCTGATAGTTGAAGATGAACATATTGTCGCAATGGGAATAAAACGGATGTTAAAGAGTTTGGGTTATACACTAGCAGGCGTTGCATCATCTGGAGAGGATGCCATAAGTAAAACCGAAAGCACTTTTCCTGACCTTGTACTGATGGACATAATGTTAAAAGGGGATATGAACGGGATAGAAGCTGCAAAAGAGATCAAAGCACGCTTTGATGTGCCTGTGATTTATCTGACCGCCTGCTCCGAAAGTAAAATAGTGGAACGTGCCTGGAAGACAGGACCTCTGGGATATATTGTGAAACCCTTTGACGAAAAGGACCTGCAAAAAAGTATTGATGTAGCTTTGCGCAGGCACAGGATGGAAAAAAATGAGCTTGAAAAGGGCTCTGAAAAAGCTGTGAAAAGTTCCGAAAAGTGTGGAAAAAGCTCCAGAAAGTATCTTGAGTCTGTTAAACGCACTGAACCTGTTGAATGCGCTGAAAGTCTTCAGAATTTAAAATAATACTCTGATTTTTTGATCAGACATTTAATTTTTCATCCATTCTTTTCCAAATCCTTTCAAGACTTAAACTGTTTCTAATTTGTTTATCTCTAATCTTTTCAATTCAAATTGATTTTTTAAGTCTTCTTTAATTCTTTTTCAAGGGTTTCAGCTACGGTTTTCAGGACTTTTATCCTTGAATAATGTTTGTCTCGGGACTCAACTACTACCCAGGGGGCACCTGTTGTACTCGTTTTTTGGAGCATCTCGTCGGCTGCAACTTTATAGTCTTCCCACTTTTTCCGGTTTCGCCAGTCTTCTTCTGTAATCTTCCAGCTTTTCTCAGGATCTTTCATACGGCTTTCAAAACGTTCGAGCTGGATTTCTTTATCGATATGGAGCCAGAACTTGAGGATAATCACCCCCGCATCGGTAAGGATTTTTTCAAATTCATTTATTTCCCGATAAGCTCTTTTCCATTCTTCTTCCGTACTGAACCCTTCTACTCTTTCTACAAGGACGCGTCCGTACCAACTTCTATCAAAAATGGTTATGTGCCCTGCCATAGGGACAGCTTCACAGAAACGCCAGAGATAATGGTGGGTTTTTTCAGTATCGTTTGGCGAACCAACGGGCACAACCCTGTAAAGCCGGGGGTTGAGTTCTTCAACAAGGCGGTGGATGTCTCCTCCTTTCCCTGCAGCATCCCAGCCTTCAAAGACTATGACAACCGCTCGTTTTTTTCTATAAAGTTTATACTGAAGGTTTTCAAGTCTGTGCTGGTAAAGTTTTTTAGCTTCCCTGTATTCTTCTATGGAAATACTTTTAGAGAGGTCGGTCTTTTCCAGGGTTGAACCGTTAAGTATCGGGAGATTTACACTTCCAATGTCAAGGTACTTGATTGTCTGCTGCCCAGGAGTCCTTGTCACCTCTTCAATATATGTCTCAATCGCGTGGGTTACCGTTACCATTATTTTAAGGACTGCAAAATTCCTGTCATTTGCCTCGACAATTGTCCAGGGGGCATTTGGAGCGTCGGTTCTCTCAAGTATTTTTTCCATAACAGGCAGGTATCCAACGTATTGCTCGATAAAGTCCTGTTCGATTCCGTTTTTTCCTTTATATTCATCGAGGATCAGAGGGATATCCCTTTTTTTGATTTTCTTGAAACGTTCTTTCTGTTCTTTTTCGCTTATATGGAGGAAAAATTTGAGTATCAGATATCCATCGTCTGCAAGCTGGCGTTCAAAATAGTTAATCTCTTCCAGGGCATTTTCCAGGGGTTCTTCGTCTTTTTCTTTTCCATAAAGCTCGATTACTGCCCGGCTGTACCAGCTCCGGTCAAAGATCCCAATCCTTCCCTTTACAGGGACCCGCGCCCAGAACCGCAGAAGAAAAGGCTTGAGGAGATCTTCATAGCAGGGCCTGGTCATGGTGTGGAAATCAAATCCTCTCGGGTCCAGGGGCAGGATAAAACGGTTGATATCTTCCCCCATCCCTGATGCGTGCCAGCCTTCAAAAACAAGTATTATAGGGATTTTTAGCTCCCATGCCCGGCGTTGAAGTTCCCCGAGTTTAACCTCAAGTGTTTTCATACTCTTTTTATATTCTTCGTTATTTATCGTCTGGGATAAGTCTAACTTTTCAAGCATGCGGAAACCCTTAATTTTTTTAAGATCAGTTTCGAATAATGTGTTTAAGGTATTATTGATTGGGCAGGTATAAGTTTTGTCCTTTATGGAGAAAGTAAGGGTAAATGAATTAAAAATATAGGTTTGTTTAAAATATTGATGGCCAATTTGTATTTGATTGGTATTATATATGAGGAATTATATGTTTATATTATGGGGAAGAGAGGTCCTAAACCACAATTTACTGACGTTGCCTGTCCTAACAAAGGCTGCAAGCTCTACGGCCTTACTGGTCAAGGCAATGTTACTGGAAATGGAACTTACATAAGCCGTGGAGAAAAAACAAGAAGATATCGTTGCCATGCATGTGGCAAAGCATTTTGCAACCATACAGGTACTTTTTATCATGATCTTCGCAAAGATGATAAAACAATTGATTTAGCTTTAAAGATGTCTATGAAAGGAATGAGCATTCAAGCTATTGCCGATGTTTTAGAGGTACAACCTGCCAGCGTAAAGCGCTGGCTATCCCGTGCAGCTGAACAATGCGATAAAGTAAATGATACTATGATGAAGAACGTAGATGTGTCAAAGGTAGAAATGGATGAACTATGGGTTATAATCCAAAAAAATATTCCCACGAATGAAAAATTATGAAGATGATGGGCCCTGGATGTGGGTATCTTTTGCACCAGGTTGCAGGCTAATTCTTGACTTTGTAATAGGTCCAAGAAAGCAGTATGTTGCAGACAAACTGGTTGAGTTAACTATCAAACATCTTCCAGATAAAATCCCTCTTTTTGTCACAGATGGGTTGAACTTTTATAAAGAAGCTCTTTTAAAACAATTTGGAGTTTTGATAGAGTTCCCAAGAACTGGGAAAAGAGGAAGACCAAAGAAACCAAAAATCGTTTCCTCTGAGGATTTAAGGTGTGCACAGGTAGTAAAAACAAGAAAAAATGGAGTACTTGAGAAAGTAGAGAAGAAAATCATTTTTGGAGAAGACATTGAACAAAGCGAAATATCAACAACTTTACTGGAAAGACAAAACCTAACCTTCAGGCAGGATAACAACAGAGTGTCAAGGAAAACAATAGGGTTTTCAAAAATGAAAGAATGGTTAGAAATACAGATGAAGCTCTATTGCACGTATTTTAACTTCTGTAGAGGGCATGGAGGATTAAGATACAAAGATGAAAGAGGGGTTGAATGCAAAAATACACCTGCAAGAGAAGCAGGGATTACAGAGTCAAAGTGGACTTTGAAGGAAATACTGACATTTAGGTGTTTCAAAACATCAATCGGATAAAGATGGACCATCAAAATATTCGATTAAAAAAAATTATGTTTTATTTTTGAGCTTTTATACGAAGAATATCATGTGCGATAAATATGGAATAAATCAAAAATTTTGCCAGAAAGTCGAAAAAATATACAAGTATGCATCAAAAATATATCAAAAATCGAGATATGTTTTTCATGCAAAATCCCATTTGAATAGTGTATACGGATGAGATCAAAAATAATTATATAATTATAGGTTAATATTATTTCACAAAATCTCAAAAAATATACTTTCTTCAAAAAACCTATATATCAGTATATAGTGGAGTATAGCTTAACATAAATAAATTTGTTTAACTATGTTTGGTTATATTATATCATAAAATAAATACTTAACATTTATTCGATTTTTTTAACAAATTTCACATATATCTAATTAATTATTATTAAGTAAAGATATTCACACATATATTTTCTATATGTTGTATAATAAACTGCTCTAAATCTAAACCAATATAAAATCAAAGACAAATAAAAACATACATAATATTATGTTTTATTTACTATATACGAGTTTAGAAAATTATCCTGAAACAATAGGATAATATATATATATTTAGATATACAGACAAATTAAACACTGTTTGCCAAATAATTCTCTATTATATAATAGATATCAAACAAAAGATTTAAATTTTCATTTTTTATAACTATAATTTACAAAGCATATGTTCAAATAAACGTTTCAAAGTATATGTATCTCCTGAAAAAATAACCATATTAAAAATACATTATAAGGTGTAGTCATATGCTCAAGATACGTTTAAGATTCACTTTACGAAATAGATATTTCAATATACTCTTTGAAAAAATAGTAATTAAATAATAAATAATTTATAGGTACATTTAGTTACATTTTTGTAAAATATATATTTTATTGAATTTATGGATAAAGGACAACAGAAAATAAATACAGATATTATAATGGATATCTTTCTAATATATATTTTTAAAACGAGGATATTTTTTATCGCAGATAAAACTGTTTAAAACATATTATTCAAGCGTCTGTATTTTTCGCCAGCAATATTAAATTGGCTTATATTTATAATATTATGTTTGAATGAAATAGGGTAGACGATGTGACTCAAATATCCTTGAAAACACATATGTACAAAATAGCAATTTCCATCAATATTTTGTTAAATAATCTAGATTGGTCATAGTGTATAATTATTTATCGAAAATATTTTTTTGGACAACAAAATTGAAGGAAGCTTTTACTATTCATAATGTATATGTGTATAGATGTTCCCAGATTCAGAATTATTTTCCTGAAATATTTTTTTGCATTAAATGGTGCGGTGATCGGCAAAATACTTTCTATTCCTATAGTACTTGTAATGATTGACTTAACAAAATTGGGGCTAGATAGAGAAATAGAACCCAAGGGAAAATATATTCCTATAGTATGTACAAATAACTGATTTTAGGATCAGATAGGGTCCGGCAGGAGTAAGAAAAACCGTGAAAATATGACTGAATGAAACCAAATAAATCTCTCATGCAAATAAATAATAATTATTCATTAGAGATATTACAAAATTGCCCTTTTGTTCAGCAAAAGGTGAATTTAATGTCTGATAAATAAGTTTGGTATTGGTAGTTAATTATAGTTATATATTATGAAAACCTATATTTCTGCATGAATTGCCCAAGATGCAAAAGTTCCAATCACACAAAAAACGGTATAGTTTGTGGACGTCAACGCTACAAATGCCACGATTGTGGGTATAACTATTCAGTCGAGCTAAAATCAACTGCTAGTTCTCCTTTAGTTAAGAGACAGGCTTTGCAACTTTATCTTGAGGGATTAGGATTTCGCTCAATAGGACGATTTTTAGGGGTAAGTCATGTTTCTGTCCAAAAATGGATAAAGAAATTTGGTCAGGAGATGGAGGAGCTAAAAAGCGAAAATGAGATATCTATTGTTGAACTGGATGAGATGCACACTTACATCGGTAACAAAAAAAATATTGCTGGATCTGGATTGCTGTTGATAGAGTTGGGAAAAAGTTCATCAACTGCTCTTTTGGTAGCAGGGGAACGAAAACTGGACAACTACTCTGGGAAAAATTAAAGAAGAAAGAGATTGGAGAAGTGATGACTGATCACTGGAGGGCATATGCAGAGTTTATTCCTGAAACTATTCATACTCAATCCAAAGCAGAAACGTATACAGTTGAAGGATATAACGGCATATTAAGGCACTTTCTGGCAAGGTTGAGACGAAAGACAAAGTGTTATACCAAGAGTATTGAAATGCTAAAGTACTCTGTTCTTCTATTGATGAAACACAGAAATAAAGAGTTATCTATACTTAATTAACAATACCATAAGTTTTATTATTTTTTTGATCTATTTTGTTAGTCGAATAAGAGCTATAAATGAGGACGAAAAATTAAATAAAATGTTTTGGGATGAAAATTGTTTTTCTTATAGAGCTGATCCCAAAACTCAAAATTTGCTTCTTTGGATCTCGTATTTTAAGTAACCAATCGAGCTTCTGATTATGAGAGCAATCCTGAGCAATTCTGACAATTGAGATTAAAAACTGGGTTTTGGGATGAGCTCATAATATAAATTATCCAACTATATAAATTATTTCAAATTTTATTGACATATTTACACCAATAATATAAACAATATGATATAAAATTTTTTTATTGTACTATATTTATATATTAGTTTTTGAAGTAAAAACTCTATACTGCATACATCAAGTACTATGCAAAACACATATGTGAACTAATGCCAAAGAAAGTTTAGAAAAAGTTAAATTAGAGTGTTAATATGTATAATTAGACAAAATTTAGTTAAGTAGTTATACTGTGTATAAATATTCTATCTATATTATATTTTTCTATACTTATATATGTTTTTTCTCAGATTCAGACACATTTTCCAGCGTCTTTTCAGGTAATTAATTTAAGTTCAAAGCAGAATTGTAGATGTTTATTTTAATGAAATTAATATTATCAGAATTTATACGCGTGGAGTTGGTTAAATGTCAAGTAACTTTATATAATTACATATTTTTAAACTGGCTTTTTTAATCAACCACTCCCTATTCTTTGTCCAGAATCAGGAATTTAGATGTAACAAAATTATAATTCCAACCTTAAATCAAAGATTTCTTCAAAAAGTTCGTATTTTTTACGAGCTCTATAAAGGTACTGGCGGACAGGAGTCTTATCTTTTGCCCGAGCAAAGAGGGCTTCGATCTCTCCCTTTGAAAAAACGGCTTCAAGTTTTTTTATGGGGACGGCTTTAAGCTCTTCCCAGCTGTCAACTACAGGGTTGCTTATAGGTATGGGGATCGGAAGGAGTGTTATCAGGACTTCGCCCATCCAGTTCCAGTCCGAGTCATAAATATTTGCGTAGAAGGCTCCGCATGAAGTGCATTTTGTTATGACTGCAATAGTCTCCCCAAAAGCATGATAGCTAAGGCTTACAAGAATTGAGTCACAACTGGTGCAGTTGCCAATCTCGTTTTTTTCCAGGCTATACGCAGGTATTCGGTTTTCATCAATATAAAGAGTTTTCTCATTAAGGTCGTACTTATATTCCACATTATCCGCTCCTGAATGAGGCCTGAATCCTGGAAAGTAATTTTCTCTGTCCCAGGTATGTTATTTAATTTCCTTTTTGATTTCTGTCTAAGGTAATTACCCTATTAAAATTGATCCCTCTTTTAGGAATAATCCTTCTTTTTGAAGGAAAATTGCAGTTTCAATTACACGCCTTTTTTCTCTAAAGTCATTTGTTCTTCCTTGCCCCCGCATAATCTCAGATATTTAGAACTCCAATTAAAGTTGCCGCATATTCCTACCATAATAACGTTTAAACCTCTTTTGTATATGTAATCAATTTATTTTAAAAAATAAATTATATTTAGGATCAAGAACAAGTGATTTATAAAAACAAGACCGTGTTCAGGTTTTGTTGTATTATAATGAATCAGGAGCGGACCTTGAAATTAGCGTGAAAGAACAGAAAACTCCTACTTTTGTTATATCAATCAAATAAACTATGCCTATTTTAGCAATTTGAACACAAACTTAATATATATGTTCGTAAGAAAATAATAATGTCAGTAAGTAAATATATTATCCAAGTGTTTAAATCATCAAAGGGGCCTAACAGGCTTTTTCAAATTTAAAACGAATGGAGTGCTTTATCGAAAAAAATAGTTAAAAATGAAAATATACTAGTCCGGCTTTTGGTCAAGGCGATTTTAAGAAACCCACAGGTGTACAGATAGTGAGAAAGGATGATAAAAAGCGATATATTATAGAAGGAACATATCTATACTCATAGATGAGCTTGAAGCAAAGTATAATTTCCTGAAGAACGGGGGCTTTAATATCCATTCTCATCAGAACGAATAAATTTACAAACCTATATATAGATCTATAACTGACATTGTTTACTATATCAGTAGAGGTGGTAATTATGGTATCCATCCGAGCTAAAGTAAAATCCAGATTAGAGAAATTTCTTGAAGTAGATTCCAATGGATATCGAAGGGCTATACTGTGTATCTTCATCAAGGTAAAGAAAACGACTATTGATGAGCTGCATGAAATGCTTTCAAGCAGGTATAACGTATCAAGAAACACGGTAGCATCCATGGTAGGCTATATCCATTCGAAACTCGGAATCCTGAGGGCACATAAAGAATCCTATAAAACCCCCATGGTTTACCTTTTGAGAGAGGAGTACATAGACCTGATAATGAAGATAGTTGCTTCGCCCTCGAAATCATCTACTGATTCTGCAGCCTGAGATTTTATAAATTTAATTCCAATTGCCTGATAGACAATGCCACTTGTGAAAAACGCACCAAGAACAGCAACCACTATAGTGATACGGTCGGATGCCAATACCCGTATAGGCCATTCAAGAGACCCATACTATAATTTAATGAGGCGTATTTTTCAGGAAGACGCAACTGCTGTACGGGGACAGAAATTCCTGTCAATGGTTGAAGAACGACAGGAAGCAGGCAACGCCATCCGAACGGATGAATGGAAGACCATTCTTGAAGAGCTCCAGATAGGTCGAGCATCTTTTTATGCAATGCGCAATAAACTCCTCGGAGCCGGGCTTATTGCCATAAAAAATAAAGAATACCGTCTTTCCGGCCAGTTCTCCAAAGACCTCATGGACATGGCCCGCTGGTGGTGGACTGCTGTCCTTAACCAGTCAGAAGAAAGTCTGTGATGAAATAAGTCTGTGACGGAATACTTAAGTAACCGATCTTTTCGATTTTTTGACAGAATAATTCCTTGAACCGGAGAAACTTCATTTTGAAAAATATTTCATGTTTCTAAATTAAATTTTTAGAGATTTTAATTTATGATTCAATTTATTGAATTTTTGGTAGATTCAAGGGCGCTCACCCGAAAGCTATATATATAAAATCTTCCTTTAGAAGATACGTTTCAGGGCGCAAGAATCACGCCCCACAGCGAAAAATCATCGAAGCCCGGTAGTGTAGTGGTCAATCATGCGGGACTCTGGATCCTGCAACCTCGGTTCGAATCCGTGCCGGGCTATACTCACTATTTTATTAAACCGTTTTGACCCTTTTTCCAAGCCGAATCTGTTCTCAACAAACCAGTTTTTGACTTAATTTTTTGCCACCAATTTTCGAACAAATAGCAGAATACTATTTTTTATATTCTTACTTCAGATAGTTTCATGTTTACAAGCAATCAGCTCAGGAGTTTAGGCAAAACAACTCACAGCGAACTCATTTTTTGACCTTTATTTGGCTTCAAACTTGAAATAAGAAATTCAGAATTAAAAAACCTGAAATCCAGAATTAAATGGCCTGAATAATTGAGTTAGTTTAGATAAATTTTTTCTATATGATCAAGGGAAATAAATATTACATTATTTATGAATAAAACTCTAATTAGAGTTTTTAATCCATTTTAAGGCATTTTAATGTGTTTTCTTAAAGGCCTGAGTGGAGTAAAATAACCGATATACTATTGAAATAATATTAGCTTAATGAGACAACTATTTATAATAAGTTGATGTAGTATGTATTGTGATTAAAACATAAAGAAATTGAACCTTAAACCGACTTAGAATATGAAACAACTTTCCGTGGGGGAAAACATGAAAATTAGAGTAGTCAGTTCCAGAGAAGAAATCTTTACATTGAATCCAAACGAAAGAATAGTTCACCTGGCATTCAGGCCTTCAAACAAGGATATCTTTGGATTGGTTGAAACCTGCCCGAAAATTGAAGTAATTCAGCTGCCAAAATCATACAGGCGCACGGTCTCAAGATCTATAGAGATGTTCCTGCAGATGCAGCGTGTCCAGCTTCTCGAAGGAGATGTCTGGGGACACAGGAAAGATATTAATGAATATTACAACATTCCAGCTTCAGCAATCAAAAAGATTAAAGAAATGAAAATGGAAGGTAAATCTACAGAAGAGATCGAAAAAAGAGTTTCAAGGGAAAGTAAGCTGAACCCGGAAATGGTTAATTATATCCTGAATAAGGAAATGCCTGCCTGAATCCAAACAGGCACTTTATGCCCTTTGCTGGAGATTAGACCGTACAGGGATCGATTCCACATACATCAACATTTGTTATCTAATCTTCAGTTTTCTTCAGTTTTAATGCCTTTTGTTTAGTACCTTTAGTTTTAATCTTCTTTTTTAAGTATAAGATAAATTAGACATATATTCAGGAAATTTTTCAAGAAAAACCTGCCTGTTCTTCGGGAGTAAATAGGTTGAAATTTTGAGGGTTTTTGAGACATCCGGTATTTTCTAATTATTGATCGCCCTTTCCGCTAATTCCCTCTGTCCTATACTGTCTTCTCCCCATTTCTGTTTCGCATCTTCGCTCCAGTAAAGTTTGTACTTTCCAATCATAGATATAGGAATTGTAAAGACTTTTGATCTTGAATTTCTGGGGGTACTGCACCTTAACCATTTATACTGGTTTTTTTCAGAGTCATATACCAGGCAGTAGTCAAGTTTAAAGGCGCGGGGTATATCCGAAGATTTATAATAAACCTGTTTTAAACCTCCTTTTGGTTCTTTTTTCTGCCTACCTCCAGGTATCTTCGCCTCTTCTTTTCTAATGTCGTCAAGATACCTTAAGCTCTTTTCGACTTCACTTTTAAAGATAATCATGTGCCATTTTAAGGATAATGGATATTGTTTTTTTAGAAGTACACTTAATTCGGCTATTAGATCAGAGTCATTTTGCGTGCTTTCAATTTCTTTCATTATTCTTTTCATTCTGGCCAGATTTGCTCTCTGTCTTTCCTGACTTGTTACCATAGCTATCGCCAACACTCTAACATAAATACAACAGTCAGGTGTATGGAATTCATGTTATTAAGTTTTTTTGTTATTGGGGAACGAAGGGGAAATTGATAACGAAAAGAAGGAACAAATAAGAAACAATAAGACACCGGAAAAAATCAAATTACATTATAAAAAATATTAATATATTACACGAAACAACAGGACATCATGTAGAACAACGGGAAGAAAAATAGTAAATTATTTTCTAAAAGAGAAAGGATTTGATTAAAATAACTAATCCAACGTAACACAAGGAGTTCCCACTGAAAAAGTTCTGAAAAAAAAGAAGTTCGGGGTCAGGACCTGATCAACCCGGGGCATCACTTAAAAAACAGTAAGAAAGTAGAAAGAAAATCTGAAAAAATATACAGGAATGAGGTTAAACATTATTTTTTCATGCTCAACCCACATCCCGTAGAGATGCATTCCTGAAGCTAAATTTGCCTATTAATTACTGCTTCAATTGCAAATTCAATTTAGGACGCTGATTCTCACTGCCTGCCTCTGAACTGTAGAAAGCTATATAATTATTGTTTTCCGTGCGGGCTTTGATCAGAAAACCGGTATTGTCGTATTTGCCGCTGACGTATTCGCTTACCAGATCCGTCACGTCGATCTCATGGTAGCTGTTATCCGGAAGGTCGCTGCCCTTAATCGTCATTGTAGCATAAGGAGTGCTGCCCTGCAGAACCCCGTTCCTGTCGTACCAGTCTCCTCCTGCATTTTTCCAGGAAACCCTTTTGTCTTTTTTATTCCAGCTCACGTAGTCCGGGTTCCAGGAATCGGCAGGCCTGTAAATCTCAATCACAGTATCTTCCGATCTTGATTTCTCTGAAGGATAGTACCAGTATAGAGAAAGGGTCGCACTGTTTACCCCGCTATGATCAGCATACTCGCTCAGGTCAAACTGCATCAGATCTCTATACCTGCTAACTCCACTTAGCGCACCTACATCAATATAGGTTGAACTCTGGTAGACGTTTTCAGCGGAAGCTTCACGTAGTCGGTTGTCCTTTGCTCCGCTTACGGTCACATCAATAGGCTGGACATCAACCTGGTTTACAGATCCCTCTTCAGTTACAGTAAGTTTGGGTTTCTGGTTTTCATATCCGCAGTCGCTGCTATAGAAAGCTATGTAATTATTGTTTTCCGTGTGGGCTTTAATCAGAAAACCGGTATTATCGTATTTTCCGCTGATGTATTCATTTACTAGATCGGTTACGTCCAGCTCGTAGTAACTGTTGTCAGGAAGGATACTTCCCTTGATAGTTATTGTAGCATACGGAGTACTACCCTGAAGAACCCTGTTCCTGTCGTACCAGTCTCCTCCTGCATTTTTCCAGGAAACCCCTTTGTCTTTTTTATTCCAGCTCACGTAGTCCGGGTTCCAGGAATCGGCAGGCCTGTAAATCTCAATCACAGTATCTTCAGGTCTTGTTTTTCCTGCAGGGTAATACCAGTAGAGGGAAAGAGTCGCATTACTGATTTCTTCGGAATCTGCATACTCGCTCAGGTCAAACCACATTATATCTCTGTACCGGCCAATACTCATTGCACCGACATCAATAAAGGACGAACTCTGGTAGACGATGTCAGGCGATGCTTCACGCAAGCGGTTATCGTAGATCTCTCCTGTTATAATTGAAGGATCTTCCTGCTTAGAAGTGTCTTCCTGTTTAGAAACGTTTATGGTTGCCGTAGCTGAATCCGTCAGTTTACCATCGCTTACCATAAAGGTTACGCTGTACGTTCCTTCCTGTCCGACAGCCGGAGTCCAGGAAAAAACCCCTGATTTGCTATCAAAAGCTGCTCCGGTGGGTAGGTTCGAAGCCGAGTAACTGAGGCTGTCCCCCTCTGCATCAGAAGCACTTACTGTAAAGGTCAGACTTTTTCCTATCTTAACAGCAGCGTCCGGAATGGAATTCATCACAGGAACCTGATTGGTAACTACTTCCGTTGTTCCGGATTTGGAAGCATACTTTGTGTTTCCGTATGTTCCTATGTTAATCCTGCCTCCGTTGTCCTGAGACTCCTTAGAATAGTCCGAAGCGCTGTATCCTGCATCGATGCAGAGGGAGCTCGTGCTGTCAGTGACCCAGCTTTTTCCGTTCCATCTTCCTGCTTTTGATTTCAGGTGGTAGTCGTGGCTGTTTCTATCGGCAAACTGGGGGTCTACTTTTAGATCAGAAGCCGAAAGCTGGACATTTCTGGAATCTCCTCCTGCATTTCCGTAGACGCAGTTGTTCTGCAGGATAAAAGAATGAGTTCCGGACAGCTCATTGTTTATTCCGTATCCGCTTCCCCCGCCTGAAGAGGACCTGGAGTTTGAAAGTATATTGTTCCTGATAGTAAGAACAAAACCTGAACCGGAAGGAGCCGGGGAATAAACAGTTTTCTGGACAATTCCAGCTCCGTAGGCCCCATCGATAACGTTGTTTTCAATGAGCCCGCCGAACCCGTTGGATACGATTCCTCCGATTATACTGTTGCTGGTCTTGGTTCCGGTATCATAGATCTGGTTATGGTGGACATAAACGTTTGCCGTCGAAACCGAATAGGATCCTGAGCCAAAAATCCAGATCCCTGCAAGAGCAGTTTTATAGATTACGTTGTTGTAGACTTCAATATCGTCCATTGAAGGAGTGTTATATTTCTGGATTTCAATGCCTGCTCCTCCTGAGCCTTCAGAGGTAATAACGTTGTCATGGAAGCTGGCTTTGTTTGTGTTATAAAGCCTGAGGCCACTGTTTGTCCTGCAGGTTATTATATTGCCGTAAGCTTCCACGTCAGAACAGCTACTGGCATAGAGCCCGTCGTGCCCGAGCAGGTAGATTTCGTTATCATAGAACTCGACATTTGTGCATTTATTGGTCTTCAGGCCGTCCCCGTGGTTGTTGGTCAGATACATATTATACACTTTTATGTTCTGACAGCTGCTGAGGTGGATAAGGTTATAATATCCTTTTCCGCTTACCACATTTGTATTTCCTTCCCGGTTCCCGTCGATTGTAAAACCTCGAATAGTAATGCCACTGCTTCCGGTGTTTCTTTCTTTAATCATCGGCTTCCAAGCCTCCCAGTTAGCATTACTGACAAGCTTTATTTTTACACCGGAGTCCCCCTCGAGGATAGTATTGCTGCCGATCAGAAGCGTATCGTCAATAACATAGGTAAAAGGACCTTTGAGGTGGACAGTTGTATATTCAGAATTTTCAGCAACGAATTTAAGGGCCTGATTTATCTGAACATGGTCATCTGTTCCGTCACAATTGAAATCTCCGCTCCCATCACCTGCTACGTAAATGACAGGTGTGGAACTTATGCATAAAGCTGCAGGAATAACCGACAGGACAAGGCAGTTTACCATAAGAAATACTACTAACTTCCTTACTAACTTCGAATTTAACAGAGCTATCACCTTACTTCTGTTTAATAAAATTTATTTAAAATTAACCTAAAAATTTATTCTGTTTATTAAGGTTTTTTGAGCTTCATGATTCGGACCTGGGATCCATTTCAACCGTAATTCATAATTTTGAGGGTACAATATCGAATCTGGCGGAGAGTATCCACTAATATAGTTTTAGATTCCAGAATTAATCCTGAAACGTCTTCGGATCAGAGGCTATCTTCTCAAGGTAAAAAATTAAAGATAGCATAAACCATTTCCTTTTCAGGATCTGATTTCTTGCATGGATAAATTTGCAGAAATTAACAGTACAAACAAATTACACCCAATAAATGCAATTAATTTAATAAGTTATATCGTACTTTATATGTTCTATTATAAAATAGTTATGAAAACTTAATTAATAATTTTAATATGTTTCACGAGAAAAAACTTACTACGAATACAGGAACGCAAATAGCATAATAGATAGACAAGTTTTACCTTTAAATCAGATGCTTGGTATATTACAAAAACACCCTTGATTTTTATAGAAAGATATCTTTTGCATTTGTGCCCTGACATAAACTGTAAATAAATTTTTTAAGCTGTCTGATTTATTTCCTATATTTTTTTTGTTTAAAAGAACTAATAGGACTTTAGAAATAATAATTTTTCCAGAAGTTTTATTACTTATTTTCATTAACTAGTTGAATTATATTTATAAATAATATTAAATATAAGTGAATACATTTCCTATATCTAATCATTATTTTGCTACTCATTTGACTAAGTTTTAGTAAAGTGAGTGCTCGGTTGGGGGTTGTATTTCTCGCCTTTTAGCAGTAAATTAAGCGGTTAAGATCAGAGTTTTCAAAAAGAACAATATGTTTTTG
This sequence comes from Methanosarcina siciliae T4/M, assembly GCF_000970085.1. Lineage (NCBI taxonomy): Archaea > Methanobacteriati > Methanobacteriota > Methanomicrobia > Methanosarcinales > Methanosarcinaceae > Methanosarcina > Methanosarcina siciliae. The sequence continues at coordinate 2,556,698 of NZ_CP009506.1, forward strand.
GCTTTGTGTCTTTTTAAACAATAGCACATTTTCTGATGGATATATGCAGTTAGTGAAATGCAATTTGATTAATAGGGAGTACGAGTTTGATAAAGTGTTATTAAGTGAAAATATGTTTAATTAAATGTTATTAAGTGGAGTAAATGCTTAATTGAATGTTATAAGGGGGGGAAAAGCCGAATTAAGTGTTTTAAGTCCCGAAAGCGGGAAGTAAGAACATGATTACTTTAAGTGGGGGAAAAAAGTTGAATAAACAGTTGAAAGTCTTCTTTATAGGAACTTATGTTCCGAAAGAATGTGGAATTGCAACATTTACTTTTGATCTTTTAAATTCGGTATCTGGTGTGCATGACGATGTACATTGCGAAGTCATTGCTCTTAATGACCCTTCCGAAACTTACAACTATCCTGAAGAGGTCATTTTTCAAATAGAACGAAACAGACTTGAAGATTACTACAGGGCTGCAGATTTTATAAACCAGTCCGATGCGGATATCGTATGTCTTCAACATGAATTCGGGCTTTTCTGGGGAAACGCGGGAGATTATATTTTTGCTCTGCTTTCAGGAATAAACAAACCTGTAATTACCACCATGCATACGGTAATTAAGGAACCGGAACCGGAATATCGTATATCTACAGAGCAGCTCATAAGATATTCCGAAAAGCTGGTTGTAATGAGCCAGACTGCAGTCGAGATGTTAAAAGAAGTATATAAAGTTCCGGATGAAAAAATCGAGATGATTTTTCACGGCTTACCTGATTATCCGTTTAACAACTGCAAGAAGTACAAACAGAAACTGGAGCTGAAAGGATCTCCTCTTCTACTCACCTTTGGCCTGCTGAGCCAGAATAAAGGCATCGAAAGCATGCTAGAAGCTCTACCGGCACTTGTAAGACAGTATCCTGATCTTGTGTACCTGATACTGGGTGCCACTCACCCTGTTATAAGGAAGCAATATGGTGAAAGCTACAGGCAGTATCTCACAAACAGGGTTTCCGAACTGGGGCTCGAGAAGAACGTACTATTTCACGATAAATTTGTAGAAAAAGATGAGCTCTGCAATTATATCCTTGCCAGTGACATCTACGTATCTCCCTATCTTTCCAAGGAACAGATAGTAAGCGGCGCTCTTACCTATGCGATTGGGATGGGAAAAGCAATAGTATCCACCCCTTACTGGTACGCCCAGGAAATGCTTTCCGAGAACCGGGGTCTGCTCGTTGATTTCGGAGACACAGAGGGCTTTAAAAATTCGCTTCTATATTTAATAGAAAACCCAGAAGAGTGTGACAAAATGCGCAGAAGGGCCTACGATTTTGGGAGGAAAATGACCTGGAAAAATATAGGAAAAGAATACAACGTGGTTTTTACCAAAGCATTAAAGCAATACAGACCCTACTCCGGAACCCAAAACCGGTTCAATTTCCTGCCGGACCAGCTTCCCGAAATAAAACTCGACCACCTCAAACTGCTGACCGATAATGTGGGGATTATCCAGCATACCAATCTGGGGGTTCCGGCAAGGCATTACGGGTACAGTACTGATGATATGGGTAGAGGGCTTGCTGCACTGGCCCAGCTTATCGACAGCCAGGAAAAAGCCGAAGAGCTTTGGAAATTGATTACCACCTACATGAGTTTTCTCGAACATGCCCAGACCGACACAGGACACTTCCACAACTTCATGAACTATAAAAGAGAGTTTCTGGACGAAGAAGGCAGTGAAGACACTCTGGGGCGGGCAGTCTACGGGCTTGGGCATGTGATAAGCTGCCCTTATCTTTCAAAAAACATGCGTACTCTTGCACACACACTCATCAGTAAAGCCGGAACACAGATGGAAAATTTGAGCTACCCGCGGGCAAAAGCCTACACAATATGCGGGCTGTATGAAATGCTCAGGGCAGGCGTTGATGCGGACTCATTTGAATCAATATTTAACTCTCGCAGGGATGCTGTCAGGGCTGTAGACTCCCTCATAGACAGGGATACTTTTGAATCCTTATTTCTCAGCCATGCCGATTCTCTGGTCGACCTGTATGAGGCTAACAGAAAAGAAGATTGGGAATGGTTTGAACCCACAGTAACTTACAGCAATGCAAAACTGAGTGAATCCCTGATCCTTGCGTACAAATACACCAAAGACCGCACTTACAGAAAAGCCGGGCTTGCCACTCTGGACTTTCTCACCGAAACCCAGTGGAAAGGCGATTTTTTTGATATAATTGGAAATAAGGGCTGGTACTCCTGGAGCGGGGAGAAACCGATTTTTGACCAGCAGCCAATCGAAGCGGGCTACCTGACCCAGGCTTACATTTCAGCCTACGAGGCTGTTCGGGTGAGTAAATATCTGAAACTTGCAAGGTACTCTTTTGAATATTTCCTGGGCAGAAACCGCCTGCAAATTCCCATGTATGACTCATTAACAGGCGCGGTCTACGATGGGATCAACTGTGATGGGATAAACTGCAACCAGGGTGCAGAATCCGTAATCTGCTTCCTCCTGGCTTTAAGCTCTTTAAATAAATGCACAGATGAAGCTTACAGTGCCCTATTCCAGCCCTCAGCAAGGAGCGAGGGCCTGACAAAGAAAAAGAGCCTGTTAGCGGTAAATCAAATCGACTGAGAAGTGAGAACATGATCTGGAAGGACCACGGAGAATTATTTGTAAGGCACAAAAAAAATCCTATCCTTACTGTTGAAGACTGGCCGTATCAGGCTAATTCGGTGTTTAACCCCGCAGCCGCCATGGTTGAAGGTAAAACTCTCTTAATGGTGCGGGTTGAAGACCATAGGGGCTTTTCTCACTTTACGGTAGCCAAGAGTAATAACGGGATAGACGGCTGGGAAATTGACCCCGAACCAACTTTGACTCCGGATGCTATTAACTACCCTGAAGAGATATACGGCATTGAAGATCCACGTATAACTTATATTGATGAGATGGGAAAATGGGCTGTGGCATACACTGCTTTTTCGGATTCCGGCCCCCTCACATCCCTGGCCCTTACCAGGGATTTCCGTAATTTTGAGAGGATAGGAGCCACCCTACCTCCTGAAAATAAGGATTCTGCTCTCTTTCCGCTGCAGTTTAACGGTAAATGGGCAATGTTGCACAGGCCGGTCTCTTCGATGAGCGGGGCAAAGGCAAATATCTGGATTTCCTTTTCTCCGGATATGCGGAACTGGGGAAACCATCAGGTGCTGCTATATGCAAGGGAAGGAGGGTGGTGGGATGCCCGTAAGATAGGTTTATCCCCTCAGCCGATTCGTACATACGACGGATGGTTAATTATGTACCACGGAGTGCGCCCAACAACATCAAAACTAAGTTATCGGCTTGGGCTGGCTCTCCTTGACCTTGAAGACCCGAGGAGAGTCCTCCACAGGTCCGAAGGATGGGTTTTCGGACCTCGGGAACTGTATGAACGCAGTGGAGATGTTAATGATGTTGTCTTCCCATGTGGCTGGGTCCTGAATGAAGACCAGATCCGTCTTTATTATGGGAGTGCGGATACATCGGTGTCCCTGGCGAGCGCAAAACTTAACGATGTTCTGGAGTATATCCATGAGTGCCCGGTGGAGCAGTGTCCGGCAGAATTCTGCAGATCTTTTGAAGGACACCTGCATGCCTCTATAGAATAAAATTGGGGAAGGAACTTAATATCAAAATACCGGGGGAAGCCTTATCCGAATTGCGATGTTATCTCCGATTGCCTGGAGCACGCCACCTAAAAAGTACGGACCATGGGAATACATGGTCTCCTTATTAACCGAAGGCCTGGTAAAAAGGGGAATTGAGGTTACACTGTTTGCAACAGCTGACTCGCACACGGCAGGCAAACTTCATGCAATCTGCCCAAGGCCTTACGAAGAAGATAAAGATATCTTGATAAAGGTGTATGAAGGCCTGCATATCTCAGAGGTCTTCGAAAGGGCAAATGAATATGATATAATCCACAACCACTTTGATTACCTGCCACTCACTTACAGTGAGCTGGTAGACACACCGGTTGTAACAACCATACACGGATTTTCTTCTCGGAAAATTCTGCCGGTTTATAAAAAATATAACAACAGTACCTTTTACGTTTCCATAAGTGATGCCTACCGGTGCAATGAGATCGATTATATAGCAACAGTACGGCACGGGATAGACATCGCAACTTTTCCGTTTAATGACAGGCCACAGGACTATCTTCTTTTTATCTCGCGCATCCACAGGGAGAAAGGTGCAAAAGAAGCAATAGAAGTTGCAAAAAAAACAGGCAGGAAGTTGAAAATAGCCGGCTTTATTGCAGACCCCGAATATTTTAAAAATGAAGTTGAGCCCCATATAGATGGTTCCCAGATCATTTACGAAGGACATGTAACCCAGGAGCGCAAAAAGGAGCTGCTTTCAAATGCCCATGCTCTCCTGCACATGATCAACTATGAAGAAGCTTTCGGGCTCGGGGTGGTTGAAGCCCTTGCCTGCGGGACACCCGTAATTGCAATAAACAGGGGTGCAATGCCTGAACTGATAATGGACGGCGAGACCGGATTTCTTGTAAACAAGATATCCGAAGCTGTAGAGGCTGTTGAAAAGGTTAACTCCATCTCCCGAAAGAAATGCAGGGAAAGCGTGGAAGAACGTTTCTCTGTTGACCGGATGGTAGAGGACTATATCAGGGTTTACGAAACAATTCTTAAAAAGCGAAAACGTGAAGCAAAAAGGCCCTGGGGCTTCTATGAAATCCTTGCCCAAAAACCCGGATATAAGGTCAAACGCATCACGGTCCTGCCTCAGGAACAAATCTCCCTTCAACGCCATGCCCATAGAAATGAACACTGGTATGTAGTCAGCGGCGAAGGCCGTGTAACCAAAAACAACAATCATATTAAAGTTCTTATAGGAGATACGGTCGACATACCCATAAACGAAGTGCACCGCGTAAAAAACACAGGCATTCAGAACCTGGTATTCATTGAGATCGCAGAGGGCGATTACCTGGGAGAAGACGACATAGAAAGGCTAGAAGATAAATACGGAAGAACCTGAACAGGCTTATCCGAATTTTTAGTTATCAACAACGGTAACTGTCTTCAGGCCGGGCATTCGGAGTTTTCATATGTTTTTTTGACCTGAGCTGCAACCTCTTTCCCCATCCTTTCGGAGACATTTTCCACAAAAAGGGTCATGTAATCAAATGGAACGCAGCCCAGGCTTTCTTCTCCTGACAAAATGAGCCTTATAAGGTATTCAAGTTCGTACATGGACAGCATCTTTATTCTTCTCAGGAAATCGGCTGCATCCTTTGAGTAGTGGTTTGCCAGGGGCGGAAGAATGGAACGATAGGGTACTCCCGAACCCGAGCAAAGAAGCCCTTCACACTCAGGAGCGAGCGTCTTTAAGATCCCAATATCTGTTTCTGAAAGTATTCTTGCCATGATGATCACCACAGTTAAGCAGATTCAGCGACGAATTCCTGAATATCGAGAATGGAATAAAGTATGTCTTCGTTATAATCTCCCGCAACTCTGCTGTTCATACCTCAACTACCTCTGAAAGGACATGTTTTCCTATCCTGGGTTTCAGAGAAGTTTTTGATACAAGATCGACCTTAATCCCAAGCCTATCCGATAATTCATTCTCAAGTCCGGCACACCCCAGCAATGTAATGGACCCATTGAATTCCACAAGGATGTCAAGGTCGCTAGATGGGCTCTGCTCTCCCCGGACATAAGAACCAAAAACTCCCATATATTTTATAGGGTATTTCTTCTTCAGTTCCGGAAGCATTTCCTGCAGTTTTTTAATATATATCAACTTCACGCTGGTCCTGCCGTTTCATAGTAATTTGGTTTTATGGCAGTTCATATATAAATAATGGTTTCAAGCTCCCTTATTCATGTAACCATGTCAGTAAGGCTCTCTCTTTTTTAGGTGTGCTTAATATGAAAAATTCATGAAAGTCTCATAGTGTATATGGAAATGAAAGAAAAATAAAAATTAATTTAGAGAGATCTATGCGCCACACATTAGATCTCTTCTCTATTTCTTTTAGCCCTGATAAACTAAGCAACTGTGAACCATAAAAATAGTCCTCTTGAGCGTAGCGAAAAGGACCGCGTACTCCCGAGCCGCAACTCGGGCGTTACAGCTCAAGCCCCATCAGGTCTTCTGCAATAATCACCTCGCCTTCGACATAACCCCTGAGACGACGGACTGCTTCTTTTTCATGCCCTTTCATTTCGGGGTAGAAATGGGTCAGGCAGATACTTCCGATCTCGCCGTTATAGTCCTCAAGCATTTCGGCAAGGGTGCCCGGAGTTGTGTGGTTTGTTACTTTTGTGCCGGCAGGAAAAGAGCATTCGTGGATCAGGAGATCGGCTTCAACTGCGAGGTCCATGATATCCCTGCAGGGTTCGGTATCCCCGGAGTAAACGATCTCTCCGGCTTCTCCGGTTATACGGTACCCGAGAGTCGGGACGCTGTGGACAGCGGCTGCACAGGTTATTTCGCAGTCAAAGCCCTCAGGGGTAAATTCTTTTCCTGGGTAGAGCTCTATAATGTCCACGTCCACATCGTCCTGAAAATACTCATAAGCCCCGATCACCTGTGTGAACCAGTCATCGGTCCCTTCAGGCCCATAAACCCGCATATCGGTTTTTCCTCGGAGCCAGTTTGCTTTTACGAGAGGGATCAGGTCAGCTACGTGGTCAAGGTGAAGGTGTGAGAGAAGTACGGTATCAACTTCCGTATGTGGGACTCCGGCATCGGGAAAACGGCTCAGTACGCCGCTTCCGCAATCAATAAGAAGAGGTTTTTCCTCAAGTCTTAAAAGTATTCCGGACTGTACCCGACCCTTCTGAGGGATCGCAACTCCAGTGCCAAGAAATGTAATTTCCATATGGTAAAGAATAAGCTTTAAATAATTTAACTTTATTTAAGGCATGTCTGCGTAACAAAGTTTTTGCGGCTCAAAACCAGCCAGCTTTTCTCCATGTGCGAGGGTTGCCCAGCCAGGCCAAAGGCGCCAGACTTAAGATCTGGTATCGAAGGATTTCGTGGGTTCGAATCCCACCCCTCGCATTTTTTAAAAAGTTTTTATTTCTCTATGAATAATATTAAGTCAATATTTTTTTAGTGAAAATTCCGATTAGATTTATACTTATTTTGTAAACTTTAGGTTCCTTGGGTCATATTTAGCCGTATCCTCACAAAAGACCGAATTTTAAGAGCTGCACGCCGATGAGGAACCTGTAAAGAATTTCTTTAATGGCTCCCAAGTTGAGATCTTCAGAAGGCTTGCCCACAAGTACAGGGATTATTCCAGAAATATCCAGTTCAGAGTTATTTTCCAGGCTCCTCATCTTTTTTTACAAATTCATCAAACCCATATATTTTCGTAATCCTTTCCTTTAGTTCGTCAAGTTTTGCAGTGTATTCTTCTGCTTCTTCTTTCCGGCCCAGACTCGTGAGTAACTTTAAGTACTCTGTGAATGTTACTACCGCCCCACCCATGTATAAGAAATTTTCAGGTTCTTCATCAAGTATTTTTGCGTTTATGGGTATACTTTTTTCAAAAGCCTCTTTTGATTTCTCATATTCGCCTGCCAGATGATACGCAGTGCCTTTCAGCTTTCCCGTTATTATAAAAAGCCATGCCGAGCGACTGGTAAATTTCGCCCTGCTTCAGGATGTAAGAAATATTTCCTGGCTGTATCCGGAGTTTTTCTTTCAGGAAGTCGAGGTCCCTGAGGTAGTTTTCTTCAGTTTTTTCAATGCTTCCAAGTTTTGAGTACAGGTCCCCGGAGACTTCGTATAAGAAAAGAAGATGATCAGAGACAATCATGTTGCCGGGTTCTTCTTTGAGGATTTTTTTATAGATTTCTTCTATCTGGCTAAAGACCCTGTTTGCGTCCTCGACGTTCCCGAATAAAAGGCAGTATTTTTTAAATTGTTCAGTTATCGTCTTCAAGTTTTCAAATAATACCGGGCTTCCGGGAACCAGTTCGAATAATCTCCCGTAATTCTCCAGGGCTTCTTCATTCCTTTGTTCGGCAAGAAAAGCTCTCCCCTTCAACATAAGGATAGAACACCGGTAAAAGATAAAGTCGTCTCTGATTGAATAGAAAGACACCGTGATTACAAAAAGGAGCAGGAGTTTTGGATTGTACGGCTCGACACCGTGAAAGAAAAATATGACCGGAGATCTCGAAGAAAAAGGAATGCCCGTTTCATGATGGCTTTGTAGCCACCATGGAAAGGGCGATTTAGAAGTGCATGACCTGCAAACGCGGGGCGTCCGCAACTTCTTCGAATTTCTTGGAGAAGGCTCGGAAAGACTCGGTATACTGACGGCCGCCAGCCGGGTCATTGATCCGCAGGAAGGTGCCATCGACCGTGCCATCTCCGTAGATGCCACGGACTACCCGTGCGTGGATAGCCCAGAGGCCACCGGGAGTTTCATCAGCGATCACGATAAGCGGGCCGTAAAGCTCGATAAGCCCACGCAGGCCGCTTACGGTGTAGCACATGGGCGGCTCTCCTTTCATGCCGCATGCTGCGGCAAAGGCTTCATGATCCGCAGCCGGCAAGCCCTTATTGGCATCGAACATGGCCCGGTAGGTCGCACCGGCTTTGTCCATTGCGGTCTCAATTGTGTACGACACTTTATCCTTCCAGGACATCATCATGGTCGCAACCGTAGCCCAGCATGTCATGTTTGAGGGCTGCGCGATGATCGGCACGATCCCGGGAACGGTGTAATCAAAAGAGGTTCCGGTACCGCCGGTCTTGGGTTCGCTCACCTCTACCGATTCCGTCCCGCGGTTGATCTTGATATTAGGTGCCTTTTGCTGCGACTGGGACTTGATCAGGTCCTGGACTTCTTTTTCCTGGGTCAGGTTTGCAGGTTTTGCCGTAGGTTCGCCCACCATTGAGCTCAGGGCGCTGTAAGCAAGCTTATTGGCCTGGTCCCTGGAAATCTGCTGTTTGCCCTCAGCGTCCTGAATGGCTTTCAGAGTCTTGCCGATGTCTTTCTTCATGGCGCTCTGCTTCTGGATATCGGCAGCCAGACCTGCCAGATCGGTCACGCTTTTTGAAGTGGTTTCCAGAGCTTTCAGTGCATTGGCCTGGGTGCCAGCCAGGCCGGTCATGTCCTTGAAGACATCGCTCTTGCCAAGTAGATTAAATGCCGCACCGAGACCGGTGGGATCGGGTGAAGACGGTGCTGTTTGCATGGCAATGATGTTTGACGGTAGATCCTTGACCTGCAGGTCACCCACATCCGAACGGCGGCTACTGGTGGAAACAGTGTCGATAGCTGTGGGTTTCGCATCACACGGGACTTCGGAGAAGCGCCAGTGTCGGGTATCATCAATTTCTTCACAGCTGTTGCATTTGCCCATAACGGATTCCGCGTAGACTCCTTTTGTCGGGACGCTGATCCGGAACGGGTCCGGCTTCATCGTTGGCTGGTAATAGGTAACAAGTTCTTCAACACCCTTGAATACGGGATCGAGCCTTTCCCCGGGCACAACCTTGAGCACAAGATTATTCCCGACAGTGCCCATGATTTTGTTCTCGACAACACTGGCGACGCTCTTACCTCCCGAATTCGGTGCAATGTAGCCGTCCAGCAGCCCGAACAGGCGACTGGCATCCATGCCGGACCAGATAACCTTATGGGCCATTTCCAGGTGTTCGTTCAAAAAGCTGACCAGCGCGGCCGCAGCTTCACGGTCCTCCTTTCTCGGGTCCCTCAGCTCCCTGTCGGAAAGCGGCGTGTATATCAATGCCGCATCGGTCCTGGTCTGAATCTCGATATAGGGCGGTGTGGTAAGGTCAACATGCACCTCTACTGTGTTAATTATGTCATTGTTAACCCGACTGTTCCGGACAATGGACTCGTTAAGATGCCTAGTCCGGTAATAAAGATAGGCCGAACGTAAGATGATTTTGGAGGACGCTTTGACAGTCGTGTTGGCGCGGAAACGCAGATGCTTTATCCGGCGTCGGGTAATATTGGGTGTCGTTTTACTGGCGAGTTTTACTTCAAGAGGCATTCCGCGGCGGTAGTTTGAGAGCAGGGTAAAGTCCAGGTCCAGCGGCTCTTCAGTACCATCCTCTGCGATAGCCTGAATCCCGATCTTATCGATAAACGTGTGGACGATCTCAGGGGCGTACTGTGATTCGAAAATGGTGTCTTTCTCGGCTTCGGTCAGAGGGACTTCGCGTTCCAGCGTGAATTTCATAAAGCCGGAAAACCACGGGAACGGCACACTCAGATCGTAAGTTTCGGTTTTTGTTGCTTCTTCTATTGTGCTGATGTAAGGGCGTTTGAGTTCGAACGAGATGGAGAAACTACCGCTGAAATCCTCGATCACTTCATCTGCGTAGCTGCCGACAGGCAGGTCCGAGTCAGCGTAATTGTTTTCTATCCTTTCGATAGCATCAAAGCCCCTTACCAGTTTTTGGCCATACACGGCCCGGCGCAGCGTATTCCGCCACCGGAGGATCTTTTGATGATCGAAGAGGCTCATCGGCAGCGGGATAAACAGGCACTCCTGGACATCCACAAGTTCCGTTTCAATCGCATAATGCTTCAGCACCTCGAAGTACTCCACCGTCATGGCATGACAGTGGTTGTTGTTTTTGACTACCTCGGTCTGCACAGTCACGTTTTCGGTCTGCCCGACTGTCTGTATGACCGTGCTGCGCTGGCTTCTGAGCGCTGAAGCCGACTGAGCAATATTGTCCTGTAACCGGTTTAATGTACTGCCCGCCAGGTTCCGGGATGAGTTTTGCGTAGCAGTGGAACTGGATGAGGCCCCCGAATGAGAAACACCCCCTGCAATGCCGAGGCCGAACGAACTGCCTATGAACCCCAGGGCTCCACCGATGCCCCCGCTGGTGGAGCTTGTTTTATTGGTTGAACTGGCATTGATATTCTCCAGAAAAGACGAATTGATTATTTCACTGATATCCCTGTCGTGTGAAATCCCGGCTACGAGGGCTTCTGTGACTGTTTGTGCTTCGCTTCGGGCGGAACGTTCTTCACGATCCCAGTCGACAATTGCGATCTGCTTTTCCTGGCAGGGGGCCAGCGGCAGGCTATAGAGCAAATCCCCAAGCGAATACCCGTCAGCCTTCCACTTTTGCTTGAAATGCAGGATATGGCCGTGCGCAATCGTGGTATTCTCGTAAATTGTGGGAGTTTCATCCCAGTCTATGCTATTTTCAACTGTCAGCTCCTTACGCCCGGGATGGTTAGAGATATAAGCGCGTTCAATATCCTCAATCTTATTAATGGCGGTGTAAATCTGCCTTTTAAGTTTATCTAACGAACTCTTGATGGGGTTGTAGTTTTCGATGAAGTAATTATCTTCCAGGGAGATCATGAAGGAAGTGCTTGAAACATAAAAACTATGGAACTGCTCCAGCAGGTTGAGAAATGCCGTAATGCTGGTGATAAATAAATCGTAATTGGAGCGGATCATCAGGATCTCGCCGAGCGAGAAGATGGTCTTATTGCGCAGCACATCTTTTGTGTCTTCAAACTGATTCATCAAGCACCGAATACCCATTGTTTTCTTTTTTTCAGTGGACGGGCAGGGTTCGAAATTGTATGCACCTTTTTCTCCCACCTGTGACAGTTCAGCCACCAGACGCCGCAGATAGCCAAGCAGTTCTTCCGGATCCTGAGACTCATTCGTGGCTGTATCCACTTCCTGGATCAGCTTTACTCCTCGGTTTTTCATGACGTTTATTAGCCCGGAATCCGCAAAAGGTTGCTGCATCAGTTCATCAAGATCGGAAATGAACTCTTCAAACTCCTTCGCCAGTTTGCTGTTGAGTTCAACAAACTTTGCATACTTCTTGATATGTCCAAGGATGGATTCCAGGGTATTGTAATTCAGAGCATTCTTTGCTGTCAAAGTCTCGCAGTAGGTCTTAGCTTCCTGAACCCCGTATTTGCCACAGTAAGCCGCAGCCAGTTGTTGATGCAACTCCTGTAATTTCGCTTTTCTGCGAGCCTGTTCAGCCAGCATTTTGACCAGAAAGCTGAAGTTGATCCCCGAACTCACCTGCAATAGGTCCTGTGTGCTTAATTTGAGCTGTGCAGTTCCTGAAGGTACTTTCAGGTAGTAGACCGGCGAGGTCGGAGCAGCGACCTTCGCGCTATTGATCCGCAACGCACTATCCATTTCAGCTGCTGTTTTTTCTTCATCCACGGTGTAAGGAATAACAGACAGGGTCCTGAATGAATTATTGAGTCTACCGAAAATCGTAAAGAGCTCGTCGGAGATGGTCTGCAGTTCGTCTTTTATGTACTTGCTTTCTTTGGCCGTAATAGTCAGACCCTTGATCTCCGGTTCCGTGGTTCGGACAGTATGGTAAAAGCTGAATTCTTCCAGGGTGCGGTTCGGGATCGTAAAATCGACACACTTACCCCCCAGATCCTGGGAATACGAAGAACTGAGAACCAGGTCATCCGCATCAGGTAACATCGGGGTTCCTCCGCCGGAAAGGGCCTCCCCGGATAAGTCTGACAAATCAGTGACAAGGATAAGGTCTTTGGGGATCCTCCTATTATCCAGAGTTATCGGGATAGGCGTACCCTCGAGTCCGGCGATCAGTCCGTAAGCACGTTCGTGAGTCTTGTTATCCACCCTTCCGAAGAAATAGCCCCCCTTATCGGTCTGTGCGGAGAAGATCGGATGATAGTTTTGACTATCTACTGTAGCATTCGGATCATCACTTGCCATGATGACGATCTGAACGCCAGCAGCTTTTTTCTCTCCAGAAATATCAATTACCCTGCCTGCAACCTTTCGATAGGCATCCAGAACCGGGCTTGATTCATTAAATTGAATCACCTTGGGATCCACATGCAGAATCAGGGGTTGTGTTTTATCTTCTTCGTTTTCCGATAAAATAGCCGCATTAAGACTGCCGAAACTGTAAATTTGAGTGCCCAGCTGCTCACCATCCGGTGCAAACACCGTGATCGTGACAGATTTCCCGCCCAGTAGTTCCGGTTTAGGTAGAAAGAAACGGAAGGCTCCATTTTGTTCGACATCACTTCGATCTTTGCTGTAAATCGAATTGCCGCCAATCTCCTGAATGTAGCTGACTTTCAAAAAATGACCCAGATACTCATCGGTAACTGGCACGTTATCCGTTGGTTTCAAAAAACCGTTGATGCTGACTCTGTCCATACTTGATTCATCCCCAATGTTTCAAGTCTCTTAATGGATCTTTGTTGTTTTTTTACCCAGGAGCTACTCTCGCTTGCCACATAGTAAGAAAAGCAAACTTTGTAACTAACCCCCCTAAGATTTACAAGTACCTCCAACGGTAACTAAATTATAAAAAAGATGTAAGAATATAAAATACTTATGGAACATATTTAGGAGACTTTTTAAGAAGACTTATTATTATGTCCTGGCCTTTCGATTTTACTCAAAATCATGCAAAACAATAAGATTTTAATTGCGTTGAAATAAGTTACTTTGTAATTGTAAGGGGAACAACTCAATAGAGAATTACAAAAATGGAATGAAGGGAATATCGTACCGCAGAGCCACAACTCTGCCTGAGCTGACCTTATACTGTTTAGATTACATTACCCCTCCCGGAAAAGCTCCGATTTCCTGATCCCCTATTCTATACTCCGGTTGTGGAAAAAAGGAAAACGGTTTCCTGATTTAATTCAGGAAGCCGAACAATTCGTAAAGCTTTGCTATGTCCTGAAATAAATTCAAAAACCAACAGGGACAAGGCTTAATTCGCAAGAAGCATTACGATAGGGGCCATCACTATATAAGTACCGTCCAGAAGGGTATACTGTAAGAGTAAATGACCTCTCCTGTAGGGTTCATGAACGAGGTATTCGATGAGAAATGCAAAATAAGGCAATGAAACAAGCAACCCCAGACAGGCGGGAGGAAAAGCCCCAAGGAAAAACCCGGCAAGTGTGAGAATTGCTACTACCCCGTTTATGAAATGGAGGAAATATTTCGTTTTCCGGATGCCCAGAACAAGTGGGAAGGTATTAACACCATTGATGCGGTCGGCTTCAAGATCCTTCATATCATAGATAATCGAATTCATCGCTTCGTTGAGGACTGTACGAAAACAGAGAAGGATCAGAGCTATGAAATTGTCTGTCTGGAAATAGATTCCCGTATAAAGGACAACAAAACTCAACCCGATTCCGACCATCAGGCTTTTTACACCGAGATAATCCTTTGCACGTCTCCCCTTTTTTTGAATACGGTTTTCTTGAGGTCGGTTGTATAAAGGGCAAAATAAAAGATTGTTAAAACAATTAAGAGCCCCAGTTCAATCTTTTCGTGAAAAGCAAGAAATATCCCGAGTAAGGTCATGATAACGGAAAAGACCAGCAAAAAAGGTTTGCAGGCAGTTACCGTAGAAGAAATGATATTGTCAACTGCTGCATCTCTATCGCCTTCGATTAACCTGTTCGCTGTATACAGTCCTGTTGTAATTGAAAACCAGACCAGTACCGGATTTAACGAAACCGGTTCTGACAGCAAAATATTCGTAATCAGTGCCAGGCCAGCCATGGAAAGGCCGACAATTGTTCCTGAAGAAAAGACTAAAGCTAAAAATCTATTCATCTTTTTCACCTTTCTAAATTTTGTTTTTTTATCTCATACATCCTGAAAAAATTAGGATGAAAATTCGATCCTTTTTCACTATACGCTCCTTTGCGAGCCGATACTACAACTCAAAATTAATTCTCAGAATCTCGGATTCAGAATTTCCAACAGGATCACTAATCAAGGGAAATATTTCTGGAACTTCATCGATTAGAGAATAAAGCGAGTTTTGGGATCAGTTTTATAATTATAAGAAAAGTAAATTAAAACCAGAGAATCAAAAATTCGTAACTATCGTCCTATGGCAAAACAGCATCAACATCCATCATTCTAAAGATAAGAGCTCTTTGAAGGCGTCAAAAAACTCAAAGAATAGTGATATGTTGAAGAATAGTGATATGTTGATATGTAGGGGTTTTAAAGAGAAAAATTGTAACAAAAGTCAGATAAATGATATGGAAGTCACACAGAAAAATATATAAAAACAGTCTCTGAAAAAGTGCTTAAAAAGTTTCTGACCCAAATTTCTTTCACGTTGATAGTGAAGATTGGTCAAACTCATGGGCTTTAATTTCTTTTTCATTTATCCTCTCCCTGAGCAGGTCAAGCACTTCTTCATCCGAAACGTCATACCAGTTTTCGTAAGCCTGAGCAACGGCCCTGAAATCGATGGGCATATCGAGTACAACGAGTTCGTCGGCTTCTTTTTCAATCGATTTTGCTGCCTCTCTTCCAGTTACAGGCACAGCAACTACAATTTTTCCTGCTTTCCGGGCTCTGCAGAGTTCAATGGCTGCCCGCATGGTAGAACCCATGGCAATTCCGTCATCGACAAGGATCACAGTTCTTCCTGCAAGCTCAGGCAGAGGATTTCCCCTTCTTAAAGCATTTATGCGTCTTTCGACCTCAACAATCTGATCCTGTTTGATCCTTTCAATGGTTTCCCTGGCAAGCCAGCAACTGGCATTTTCAAAAATAAAGGTGCTTCCGTCCTCGGCTACTGCTCCGAATCCGGCTTCCGGGTTGTCAGGAAAAGGCAGTTTCCTTACAATAATAAGAGAGAATTCAGCACCCAGCTTTCTTGAAACCTGTAATCCTACTTCCACTCCCCCGCGTGGAATAGCAAGGACAAGGAGGTTTTTATCCCTGTACTTTTCAAGTACCTGGGCCAGTTTTTCTCCAGCATCTTTACGGTTTTTGAACATGATTCCACCTTGTATCAGGATTTTGTATCAGAATTTGTCGTTTTCCAGAGATTGTTTTTTGTCTCTCCTTTGTCTTTCTTTTTGTCTCTATTATCTCATTTTTGTCTCTCTTTATCGCTCCTTCAAACAGAGCAAAATCTGAATTAAACCACCCTTATGGGAGGCCTGTAAATCTCAATTGAAGAGCCGGAAGGAAGAGTCGTTTCCGGCAAACAGAGCTCAAGAACTTTACTTGCAACGCCTTCGGGTTTCAGGACAGGTTTACCCGAGTGAAGCGAGTGATACATATCCGTATCCACACTGGCAGGGCAGACAGCATATACCTGAATGCCTCCAATTTCATAAGCAACAGACTCGGTAAAACCTATTACTGCAAATTTCGAGGCACAGTAAATCGAGAGTTTGTGTATCACATGTTTTCCTGCACCCGAGGATCTATTTATGAGACTTCCTTCTCCCCTCTTAAGCAGATGGGGAAGGGCGTACTTTGTGCAAAAAAACATGCCTTTTACATTCGTGTCCATTAAAGATTTATTACAAAGTAAGGTAAGTTCTGCAAGTTTGAGTTCATGTCTGCTCTTATAGATTGACCGTTACATATCCGTATCTACAGCACCCGGACAGATTGAATAAACCTTTATCTGCCCTTTCAGTTCGGTGGTGATTGCCTCGATTACTTCGTTTACCCCGAATTTTGAGGCACAAAAATATGAGGCTCCTTACATCTTCTTCATTGTGCACGTCAACAGGAATCGCAAAATTCTTTACTTCCCGCGTCCTTTCGATCCAGAGTTTCTTTGGATCCACTCTCGTTCCTTGCAGCAATTACAATATTTGTACCCTCGTGTGCCAGAGCGAAACAAATGGCACTTCCTATCCCTTTGTTCCCTCCTGGTAAATGGACTATTTGACCTGTCAGACTTATGATTACCCATTTTATTAAACCACTACCCAATTTATTAAACCATTTTTATCTAATTATATTTTATTAAAAAATGGCTAAAAAGAGGGATATATTTTTGGAAATTAAGTTTCTGAAAAAAGGTTCGTTTTTTATGAGAACCTGACCTTTAACAGGCTGTCTCAAAACTATACCTGATAAAACTATACCTGATAGTACATTTGGGTCAGAAACCCGTAATCTTTATCTCTTTTACAAAACTTAATTCCAGTGTTCACCATGTTTAGAAAGTACGATCAAAAGCAGCAGTTTTTACTTCCATTTTAACCTGGAAGATTTTGTTCCTGAAAACCATATGGTCAGA
Organism: Methanosarcina siciliae T4/M; assembly: GCF_000970085.1. Classification (NCBI taxonomy): domain Archaea; kingdom Methanobacteriati; phylum Methanobacteriota; class Methanomicrobia; order Methanosarcinales; family Methanosarcinaceae; genus Methanosarcina; species Methanosarcina siciliae. Next base: position 2,573,788 of record NZ_CP009506.1, read on the forward strand.
GTACTAAGCGACATCATATATGTCGTTGATATTAATGCCATAAATTCCTCTTATCTAAGTGATTGTCACAAAATAGAGACGGCATGTTTTCATACAAGCTCCCCCTATTGAACATATATATGGCTAACCAACTTGAGAAAATTATCTCTGAAAAATATAAATCACTATAACCTTTTCTTGATGCAGATTATTTACGATATGCACTTGTATGGAACTGGGATTTTGACAATCACCACCAGCGGATCATCATGGAGTCCCGATATCCACAGCAACAGAATTGTATGGATCGATTTTCGCAATGGAAACTCCGATATATATATGTGCATTATTTCGGAACAGGGAGAAAAATCACTTATTGCAGACTTTTCTGCATATCCAACCTCTGGACGTGCACCATTAAAAGTGCTATTCACCGACAGTAGCGCAGGTCCTCCAACCTCATGGCTCCAGACTTCGGAGATGGCATTCATTCAAAACATGCCATGAATGCGACTCACAACGTTTACCAGACCAGGAAAATATAATGCGAGCCTTACAGTAACGAATGCGGGCGGAATGGATACGGAGAACAGGTATGAGTATATTGTGGTATCTGGAGATCAGAAAGCAGATTGATCGAAAAAACGTAAAAGTAAAAAAGGAGATATAAAAAGGAAAGATTTAATGGAACCTAACTTACAATTCATTTGAGTCCGGCAAGCAGAAAAAAGTTTTTTGCGCTTTCCGGCATTTTTTCCATCCGGATGCTCGATCAATATACTTTTACACTTTCTACCTCATTTAACCGAGCTTTCCTCGTCCCCGATTCACTATTCATTTTAGTACCGTGCCGCTCCCGCTTTCTTCGATTTGGGACCTTTATTTGGCCTGAAAGCCCGCTCCGGGCACTTCTTGGAATCGGTTTTCCCGCGTACTTCAAATCCGAGGCTGAAACATTCGCCCTTTATCTCATCAATAGCCGTATAAAATCTGCAGTCTTGGCATGTAGGCATTAGTATTACTACCTCCAGATACGTGAAGGCCATCTGGTTCTTGAGTTTCAGATGTATTTCCGGGACACAATCTTTGAAGCGGAAGCCGCTCTCCCTCGAATAAAGGCAAAGAGTGTATCCTTTAAATAATGTGTATATGTAAATAAAATGTTTTTGGTAGGCAATAAAACAGGCAGCCGGCGGGTTTGGGGAAAGCACTGCATTTTCAGGCGATAATAAAAAACAGTGAAATTAATCCTGAAAATGATTTTCATATTCGCAGAAGTATTTATACAATCCTGCAGGGATGTACAACCCTATCAGGTATTTTTAGTTCAAATCTTCTATTTGTTCAAATTTCCTCGTCCTCTTCGAATTCTATATCAAGAACAGGAAGGTCCCTGACATTTCCTTCCCTGTCATAGCAGGTCCAGCTCTCCCTGTTGTACGGGCGGCCCGCTATAATATGGCAGTTTCCTGTTTTTGAGAACAGGCGTAGGTCAGCTTTTGAAGGTCTTCGGTTTGCTCCCGGATGGCTGTGGACCGAGCCTACGGCTTTTACATTTGGCATCATGTAAAGCCTGAGAACTGCGTTTGTATTACTTGATTCGGTCCCGGGCAGGATAAGCACCTCGGTGATTATTCCGTCCTGCTCCTGCAAAAGCCCGGCAAACTCTTCCGGGGCCATTGATTTGCTGGCTTCGAGGATAAAATCAAGAGTATCACGGGCAATGCCTTTAATCTGCATGTAGAGTAATTCTCCTGAAATGGTATATGTCTTCCTGCTGAGTTTTGGAATTACATCTGAATTTTAGAATTTCCACTGTATTTTAGAATTCAGAACTGCAACCCGAACCTGAGTTCCTTACTCCGGATTCATTTTACCCCCTAAATTTAGCGCTTATTTTTACAAATCATTATATTTCTATAAATCCTAATGTATCATAATATTTCGTGCAGGTCGTTTTACCGGAGCTTTCCCGCTCCGGAAGCAGGGTTTGCTATGTTTGCTATAATACAACAGGGGGCTTTCGGAATAAAAGAAATTCATCCGGTTTCAGGTTTGGAAAGAAAGCTTGAAGAAAATATAGAAGAAAATTCCGTAGGAGAATCTCAAAAGGACTCCGGAAAGGACATAGTAAAAGATAGTGACACGCACGCGTCCTTATATCAGGAATCGCTCGCCATGCATAGGAGACTTGGAGGCGTGCTTGAAGTTGAAAGCAAGGTCCGACTCCGCACAATCCACGACCTTAGCGTTGCCTATACACCGGGGGTTGCTGAGCCGTGCCGGAAAATAAAGGAGAATCCCAGCCTTGTCTACCTTTACACTATCAAGAAAAATACTGTAGCTGTCATAACAGACGGTTCAGCAGTGCTCGGGCTTGGAAACATAGGCCCGTGTGCAGCTCTGCCGGTAATGGAAGGAAAGGCGATTATCTTCAAGGAATTTGCCGGCATAGACGCTTTTCCGATCTGTCTCGACACTCAGGATACCGAAGAAGTGATAAAAACGGTACAATACCTGGCTCCTGCTTTCGGGGGTATCAACCTCGAAGATATCAGTGCCCCCCGCTGTTTCGAAATAGAGAGCCGCCTGCGTGAAGAGCTTGACATTCCTGTAATCCATGACGACCAGCACGGGGCAGCCATTGTCGTATTTGCCGGGCTCCTGAACGCTCTTAAAATCGTCAAAAAGAAGCTTGGGGAGCTGAAAATACTTATTGCGGGCCTTGGAGCTGCAGGGGTTGCTATTTTCAGGTTCCTGATTCGGGCAGGTGCAGATCCTGCGAAAATCCTTACATGCGACAGCCAGGGAATTGTGTATGAAGGACGGGAAATAGGCATGAACCCCATAAAAGAGGAAATCGCCAGGCTTACGAACCCCGGAAAGCTGAAGGGCAGGCTCAAAGAAGCCTTCCCGGGAACTGACCTCTTTATCGGAGTTTCAGCCGGGGGGACCGTAACCGAGGATATGGTCCGCTCGATGGCAAAAGATGCTATTGTGATGGCAATGGCAAACCCCACTCCTGAAATCATGCCCGATGCTGCAAAAAGAGCTGGGGCGAGAATTGTTGCTACTGGCAGGTCGGATTTTCCAAACCAGCTCAATAACTGTCTGAGTTTCCCCGGGGTCTTCAAAGGGGCTCTTGGGACCTGTGCCAGGAAGATAACCCCTGAAATGGAAATGGCAGCAGCCTATGCCCTTGCAAATGTCGTGTCTGTCGGTGAGCTCTCGGAAGACTACATAATCCCGGAACCTCTTGATAAGCATGTGGTGCCTGCGGTTGCAAAAGCCGTTGCCAATGCTTCACTTGAAAGCTGTGCTGCAAGGAGAAGCCTTGAAGACGACATCTGAAAGCTTCGAGTTTCGGCTGAAAAAATCCGGTTTGCGGACAGGATCTTAAATATGTGAGAATGACAGAAGCTGTGAGACTAACAGAAGTGAAGTATAAATACGACTTTACCATTATATTTTATTGGTAGTGGGGAACAGTCGTATGTAAGGATCTCTCTAAAACAAATTAAACCTCTTAATATCCCCACTTCCAAAATTGAAAAATAAAAGTTTTCTTCCAGTGAAAAAGAAAGTATGAACTGAGGTTTATTCGAGCCTGTTCTTTTGAATCTCTTCGAGTATTTTCTTCTGCGTTTCTGCGATCTCTTTTAATGTTGCCCTGATTTCAGTCAAAATCTCTATTGTATTTTCTTTGATAGCGGTTTCCTGGATTTCCACAAGGCAAGTATCGGTTTCCTCTATTTCTTCCAATTGCAGCTCCCGCAGGACATCTCCAAAGACGCCAAATTCACGGGTCTTCTGGTCTTCAATTAACTCTTCATCTTTGAGATCCATGCTTCTAACAATGTCGTGAAATATAAATAGATTGTTTTTTAGCTTTATCGAGAGCGTGCCCAAAAATGCAATGAGAAAGTAAAGTGTTGTATGAAAGTAAAGTGTTGTATGAAAGTAAAGTGCTGTAAGAAGGGAAAATGAAGTAAGAAGAAAAATACAATAAGAAAGAAAAAGACCAGTCTTCAGTGCTGAAACCCGGAGGAAAAAATGAGCGATATTCAACAGAAGTTTGATGCTATTTCAAAAAAGTACGATGAACAGAGAAAGAAGTTTGTACCCTGCTTCGATGACTTTTACGGTGCAGCAGTATCCGTGGCGTCAGTTGATTCGGAAAACCCAGGTATTATGGACATAGGTGCAGGAACAGGCCTTCTATCGGCGTTTCTGATGAAAAGATATCCGGAAGCATCCTTTACGCTTATTGACATCTCGGAAAAGATGCTGGCTATGGCAAAAGACAGGTTCGGAAATAACTCAAACGTCAAATATATTGCAGCAGACTATTCAAAATACGATTTCGTGGACAGATATGATATTGTAATTTCAGCCCTATCCATTCATCACCTTGAGGATAAAAAGAAAGAGGAACTTTACAAAAAGAGTTACTCCATACTCAAAGAGAACGGGGTTTTTATTAACGCCGATCAGGTTCATGGTGAAACTCCTTTCATAGAAAACCTGAATAAGACGACCTGGAGACAGTATGTAGAAACAAGCGGCCTGCCTGAAGAAGAAATTCTGGCAGGTTATGAAAGAGTTAAGCTTGACAGAGATACGAGCCTGGAACAGCAGCTGGACTGGCTTAAAGAAGCTGGTTTCTGTGATGTTAGCTGTATATATAAGTACTATCAGTTTGCAGTGATGTTCGGAAGAAAAATTGCATAAATAACAAGGATTATTGCGGAGAGCAGGGGAAAAACTGTGGTACCCCTGACTCACATTAAATCCCCGGCTGTTTGGGATAAGCTACAAACGAAATATGGGATTATCAGTACATCTCTTGCCACCCTTTCCTTTTCAAACCCTGTTTTCAATTATCATTGGATTCTAAATTATAATTCTGTAGTAATTATATGTCCGTAATAATAATCTCTTTGTGATGCCCGGTGATCTGTTAGCGGTTTCCGGGTTTGAAAGATAAAGAAGATGTTAGTGAAATCAGTACCAGAGAAACGGGGGTAATTCAACATGGGAGAAGAAATGGCAGGAAAAACCCAGATGCATCACGGAATGTTCGAGCTCTGGGAGCTTCTGACTGAAGAACAGAAAAAAGAAGTTATGTTAATGAAAATGGACATGAAAATACAGTGGATGGAAATAAAAATAGATAAAATGGAAAAGATGATCGAGCTAAAGAAAAAATCCATCGAAAATACTAAAAAAGTCAAGGAAATGATCGAAAAATAAGAAAAATAAAAAAATAAGAAGCAGGGAATCGAGAGCCGTAAATCACGAAAAGACAGGTAACTTCCAGGTTCTGCAAGCTCTCAATTCCCGCCCTTACTCCGGTCCGGATTCAATTTTGAATTCAACTTTGATTTTTATTCTGAACTGCAGGCTTTCGACAATGATATTATCGGATTAAAGATAAAATTTCACAATAAATAACAAAACCGGCAACAATTTCAATAACAGAGTTAGACTAGCCCGCTTGAAGAAATCAGCACTATGAATACAATAACCATCAAAACGGACAGAAAAACAGCCAGAGAAGATCTCTCCAGGCTTACTTCATGAACAAACCTGCCGCCCACAACGTAGAGATATAGCTGGTAAACTCCGAAAATCCCTCCTGCCAGAGGGACCCAGAGGAGAGAGAGCGCAGCAGAGGCATAGAGTACGAACCTTACGGTACCTTCGTAAGTCCCCTTTCCTCCAAGTGCTTTTTGAATAATGTGGAGTAGTGTAGCGTCGAGGAAGAGAGTAACAAAACCGGCTACAGGTGCCAGAAGTGCGACCGCAAATATCATTGGAGAACTGAAGCCGTTGACATCGTACACTCCGGGATTAAAAAGCAGGTAAAAAAGCGAGTATATGGCAACGTTAACTACTGCAAAAAGGATAGGATCAGCGTATCCTCCGGTCCTTGGCATTTCGCTGTAAAAATGAGAGGGACTTTTCATAACCTCTTTCCAGGTTCCGATGTAATCAAGATTGATCATAATGAATAATATTACGAAGTTATATTTATATTTGATCTGTCAGAGTGCTATTTACATGTACGACCTTTCAGCCGAACCCATAAAACCCCGGGATTCTTTCACTTCTAACGCGACTTCCGGCAAATCCCCGCTGACTGTACTGTTCACCGATACCAGCACCGGAGGCACACCCACAAACTGGTACTGGGATTTCGGAGACGGCATTCATTCAAAACACGCTCAAACTGCAACCCACACGTTCCTGAAGGCAGGGGAATACACAGTCAGCCTGACAGTAACAAACGCTGCCGGGAGTGATACCAAAACTGTGAAAGGGTGTATTAAATTGTCGGAATGAAATAAAAAGAGGGAAAAGCTGAAGGGATTTCGAAACCCGAGAGATTCGAAACTGCTGCTGGAAAAGATAACAGCCGGTGACAGTACCAATAACAAAATTAAACAAACCCGCTTAAGGAAAACATCACTATAAAAACAAGAACCATTGTCAGTGACATTAACAGAATTACGGCTAATGCGGATCTCTCCATGCTCATATTGAGCTCATGCCAAAACTACATACAGGAAGACCAATAAAGGTAGATGTGGAAGAATAAAAGAAGAAAAGTATAGTAGAAAGGTTCTTTAGCTGGATAGAGTCATGTAAGAAAGTATTTCCAAGATATGAAATAAAAGAAGAGTCATATTCAGGAGTTGTAATGGTAGCAGTAATAGTTAGATTACATGAAGTTTTGGGATAGGCTCATTAATTATTTAATTTTCATATTGGAGGATAGTGGGTAGTGGGGGCGAGTTATTGAAAATCAAGAGCTTCCAAGTCTCTTCATATTTATTTCAAACATTGAGTATGTGTTCTTTTTTTCAGATTTGGTCAATGACTCGCCCCCCACTACCGAATAGTGTTTCGTAATTAAATGAACACTTTTTTATTCTGTGGCTCATACAATATTAAAAATTATCTACTATCTTATTCTCTTCCAAACTTAACTAAATTATTACAATTGAAGCATACTTAGATTTCACACTCAATTATATATTTATACAAATTAAAATACAATATTTTATTTAGTGATTGCAGGAATATAGTAAAATAAACTCGTGGTCACAAAAAGAATCCAAGAGGGGAGTATGGACGCTAAAGTGGAACAAACCCCAACAACGAATCAAAATCCTGTTCTCAGTATAGATAGTAATGGTACTATTATTCACTCAAATGAAGCGAGTGAGCCTATATTAAATGAATGGAGTGTAAGAGTGGGCGAAAAACTACCTTCGAGTATCGTAGATCATGTACAAAGGGTAATCTCCCGAAATAGCCCTGAGAAAACTGAAGTTAAAGTGGGAAATAAGCTATACCTGGTTGTTTTTTCTCCCTTTCCTGAAGAACAACGCGTTAATATCTCTGGATTCGATATAGTGATCAGGAAGAGTTCGAAAAGGGTATGGTAAGTGAAGCTCGAAAGAAGGCAGAACGGGATACATTGATGGAAGAATTAAGGAAGAGCGAAAAGAAGTACCACATGCTCTTCGACACGATTGACGAAGGCTTCTGTGTGATCGAAGTACTGTTTGATGAAGCGGACTGCCCGCTTGACTACCGCTTTCTGGAGATTGACGCCTCTTTCGAGAGGCAGACAGGCATCAAGAACGCTGTTGGGCGATGGATGCGAGAGATAGCTCCCGAGCACGAAGAGCACTGGTTTCAGATATACGGGAACGTCGCCCTGACGGGCGAGCCCGTACGCTTTGAGAATCCGGCTTTTGCTCTCGGTCACTACTACGATGTCTACGCCTTTCGTACCGGCGATCCCGAGCAACGGCGGGTCAGCATCCTCTTCAACGACATCACCGAGCGCAAAAAGGTTGAAAAGGCGCTGCGCGAATCAGAACTAAAATACCGTACCCTATCAAACATTTTAGAAGAGAAGATTAAAGAGCGCACAGCAGAGCTTAAGAGAGCTTATAAATCTTTGAAAAAAATTGAAACCGTTCGCAAAAAGGAGATCCACCACAGGATTAAGAATAATCTTCAGGTAATCTCGTCCTTACTCGACCTTCAAGCTGAAAAATTCAATGGCAAAAATAGTATAAAAGACTCCGAAATCCTTGAAGCTTTCAAAGAAAGTCAAGACCGTATCATTTCAATGGCTTTAATCCATGAGGAATTATATAGAGGCGAAGAAGTCGATACTCTTAACTTCTCACAGTATATTGAGGAACTCGCTAATAATCTAATTCTCACCTATAAGTTTAGAAATGATGTCAGCTTAAATATGGATCTCGATGAGAATATTTTCTTTGATATGGATACTGCTGTCCCATTAGGAATAATAATTAATGAACTTGTATCCAATTCCCTCAAATACGCATTTGTAGGAAGCGATAATGGGGAAATAAGAATCCAACTCCATAGAAACGAAAGCAAGAGCGAAGGCCGTACCACTTTCGTTCTGGTAGTCTCAGATAACGGCAAAGATATGCCTGAAGACTTTAATATTGAAAATGCTGATAGTCCGGGGCTTCAACTTGTAACTACTCTTGTAGACCAGTTAAACGGGGAACTTGAGCTGAGAAGGAATAATAGGACTGAGTTCATTGTTAAGTTTTCTATCACAGAAAAGAATAATCAGGTAAATTCTCAAACATAATAATTAATTGAATAGATTATGCTTGTAAATTCTTTTTACTAGGTGTTCTTCAAAACCTACTCTTTATCCTCGATGATATAAACGAAGCAAAGAAAAAGGAATAGCTACAGATTATTAATGATTGAACTGGTCCCAAAAATAAAAATTGCTTATTTAAATCCCTGTTTTAAATTAATCAATCGGTCTACGGATAAGGAAAGTAATCTAAACTCTTATAGGAAATGAAAATAGAAATTGGTTTTGGGATAGGCTCAGTATGTACAAACTTGCCGCCCACAAGATACATCTGGTAAAGCCCGAAAATCCAGCCGATGAAAGGAATGAAGATTAATGATGTGAAGCAGACGAATAAAGCACGAATCTAGCAGTGCCTTCATAAGTTCCTGTTCCTCCAAGCACTTTATATATGATATAAAGCCCCGCAGCATCGACAAAGAGAGCGGTCAAGCTTATAGCAAGTAATATGACCGCCATAACAGTTGTTGCCAGAGAAACAAGCTCTATGGGTTCGTTTTTATCCGGGGAAAAGATCAAGCGAGTAGCTGTGAGTATTGCTGCGCTGCCTGTTGCAAAAACAACAGGATAAAAGTATCCTCCGGTTGTTGGCATTTTCCTGAAAAAATCAGGTGGAATTTGCATCCTGACTTCCCATTGAATTAGGCACATATTCCAAGCGCATTTAATATTTCTTTTTGCTTTTTTGTCCTTTCCATGACAATTTGTTCTCCTTCTGTCAGAATTATCAAGTACTTTGCAAAATCAATATGTACAGCACTATTTCCAATAGAGTCCAGAAGGTTTGAAATGGATTGAGAGGAAAGGGGTAGTTCAGGATGCTCTTTGGAGAGAACAGTACATTCATACCATTCTTCAATGTGATCATAAGCTAGCGGTTTTATTATGTGGTTCATCGCGAGAGTTAAGATCTACCACGCTTGTTTTTCTGAGAAGCTTTTGCTAAGCAGCAGATCAAGTTTTAACTCTTCTGTGATTTTTAAGAGGGGAAGGTACTCTCCATAGGAGAGTACCTTTTCAGGGATAGATATCAGTGGTTTCTTTTGAGAGCGAACTTTTATTGGTTGGTCGTTCACAAGTTTCCCAAGATACTTGCTTTTCTGTAGGATTTTCTTTTCTACAGAATCGTAATAGGGAGTGATCTCATAGAGCTATTCATTTCCTTTTATTATTTTGACACTTGTAAATGGCTTTATTGTGCATAATAATTAGGCACAGAATAATAGAGACTTTTCGATAGATAGAGCACTGAAAATAAAGCAAAAAGAGGAATTGTGCCTAAATTAGCGGAAAGTCAGGTGAAAAATGTTTAAATTTTGGCTATTAATTTTGTTTTAAAAGAGTTTGCGTTCCCACCTGAAAAACCTGGAAGTTCCGAAATGAGTTATAAAAGTTTTAACTTTTAAATTTCTAGTTTGGGAAGAGGTTTGAGGTATTTAACTTTTGGGTTGTGAATTTTCCGTTTTTAATCTTTAGTGTGGGGTAGATTTCTTTTGGAGTAGGTGTTTGTTTGTGTTTGTTTGCTAGTGGGTGTTCATCTGATGAGAACGCAAGTTATACTATGCACTCTGAGTATATATTATTTTTAACGAATAATCGTAATGTGGAGATATAATTGTTAGAGAATCTGGATAACTTTTTGTTTAATAGACTAATGTTGTACTTGTTATATTACTAGGTATAAATATTTATAAAAAAATATATGAAAAAGTCTGGAGCATGCTGAATAATAGTTCTCCTTGCAAGAATTTTAAAATCACAAGGCATTTAATAGTTAAAGTAATGAATAACAGTGAAAATTACTTAACGTCTGAAGTGATAGTGGTCTAAAGTGATATTGAATTCTGTCGGATGACTTTAAATGGAAAAATTCGATAAAAAAGAACTGAGTGAAAGGGACATTTGTTCGAAGTTTATCACACCTGCGATCAAACAGGCTAACTGGGACGAACGCCAGATCCGGGAAGAAGTGAACCTTACAAAAGGCAGGATTATTGTTAAAGGCTCTTCTGCGAGCAGGGGACAACCAAAGCGGCCGACTACATCCTTTCCTATAAATCCAACCTTCCCCTTGCGGTGGTGGAAGCTAAAAGAAATATCTATACTGTTGGGGAAGGCATGCAGCAGGCGCTTATGTATGCCGAGATGCTGGATATTCCTTTTGCTTTCAGTTCGAACGGGGATGCTTTTTTACTTCACGACCGGACAGGAACACTGGGAAAGGTGGAGGAAGAAATTTCACTGGACAGATTCCCTTCCCCTGATTTTCTCTGGCAGAAATACTGTGAATGGAAAGGACTTGATGAAGGAAGACAGAAAATCGTAACCCAGAACTATTATACCGATCACCGAAAAGCCCTGCGGTACTACCAGCGTATAGCAATAAACCGTACAGTAGAGGCAATTGCAAAAGGGCAGGACCGTATCCTGCTGGTTATGGCAACAGGTACGGGAAAAACGCTTACGGCATTTCAGATTATCTGGCGGCTCTGGAAAGCAGGAGTAAAGAAAAGGATTCTTTTTCTGGCAGACAGAAACATTCTCGTTGACCAGACAAAAATCAACGATTTCAAGCATTTCGGGAAAGCAATGACTAAAATCAAGAACCGGGAAGCTGAGAAATCCTATGAAATTTACCTGTCCCTCTACCAGGCAGTTTCAGGCACGGAAGAAGAGAAAAATATCTACAAACAGTTTTCTCCGGATTTTTTCGACCTTGTGATCGTGGACGAGTGCCACAGAGGAAGCGCAGCTGAAGATTCGGCATGGAGGGAGATCCTCGAATATTTTACCTCGGCAACCCAGATCGGACTTACTGCGACTCCAAAAGAGACAAAAGACGTATCCAATATCCATTACTTCGGAGAACCGATTTACACCTATTCCCTTAAACAGGGAATTGAAGACGGTTTTCTTGCACCTTACAGGGTTGTCCGCATCGACCTTGACAAAGATCTAGTTGGCTGGAGGCCGGAAAAAGGCAAGACAGACAAATACGGCAAAACGGTTGAAGACAGGATTTACAACCAGAAGGACTATGACAGGGACCTTGTGCTTGAAAAAAGGACTGAACTGGTCGCAAGGAAAGTAAGCGATTTTTTGAAAGCAAACGACCGCTTTGACAAGACAATAGTCTTCTGTGAAAATATAGACCATGCCGAGCGGATGAGAAAAGCCCTTGTAAATGAAAACCCGGATCTTGCAGGCGAAAACAGGAAATATGTTATGCGGATAACCGGGGACAATCAGGAAGGAAAAGCCGAGCTTGATAACTTCATAAATCCAGAGAGTCGCTATCCTGTTATTGCCACGACCTCAAAACTGATGAGCACGGGGGTGGATGCCCAGACCTGCAAGCTGATTGTGCTTGACAAGCGCATCCAGTCCATGACTGAGTTCAAGCAGATAATAGGCAGAGGGACCCGGATTAATGAAGATTACGGAAAATTCTATTTTACGATAATGGACTTCAAGAAAGCAACTGAACTCTTTGCCGACCCGGACTTTGACGGCGAGCCCGTGGAGATTTATGATTTCGATGGCGGAAACGGACCTGGCAGCCCCTGGGAGGGGGAAGGAGAAACGGGAAGGGAAAAGTATTTTGTGGACGATGTAGGGGTTGAAGTCGTTACCGAACGCACTCAGTACTACGGGCCTGACGGAAAACTGATTACCGAGTCCTTAAAAGACTACACCAGGAAGACCGTACTCAAGGACTTTGAGTCCCTTGACTCTTTTTTGAAACACTGGAACGAAGCCGAGAAAAAACAGGCAATCCTCAAGGAGCTTGAGGAAAGGGGAGTTTTGCTCGATGCGCTTTCGGAAGAAGTCGGAAAGGACTTTGACCCCTTTGACCTGATCTGCCACGTAGCCTTCGACCGCCCGCCCCTGAGCAGGAAAGAGCGGGCCGAGAGGGTAAAAAAGGGTGATTATTTCAGCAAATACGGGGAACAGGCACAGGAAGTCCTTGATACTCTGCTTGACAAGTACGCCGATGACGGGATTGAAAACCTCGAAAACATGAGCGTGCTTAAGGTGCAGCCTTTTGACAGGATAGGGACCCCGATGGAGATTGTAAAACTGTTCGGGGGCAAGAACAGCTATCTTGCAGCGGTCCGGGGACTTGAGTCCCAGCTCTATACAACGGATGCTTCACTGCTGGAAACCTGAATGGTGGAAGCCCTTCTTGTAGAAACCTGCTTTCTATAAGCTAAGCTGCCGGAAACTTGATTCGAAGGACTTATGTGGGATTACAAAATAGTGTTTCCAGTTTATTTTTAACAAGGTTTATTTTTACAACGGTTTAATTTGCGGGAAAGGAAAAACATGTCACTGGACACGACGATAAAAGGAATTCAGGACATCATGCGGAAAGACGCAGGGGTGGACGGAGACGCCCAGCGCATAAGCCAGCTTGGCTGGATGCTGTTCCTGAAGATATTTGATGCAAGGGAAGAGGAGTACGAACTGGAAGACGACGAATACTTCTCCCCTATTCCTGAAGAACTGCGCTGGAGAAACTGGGCGAAAGACCCGGAAGGAATTACCGGAGACACTCTTCTGGACTTCATCAATGAAAAGCTCTTCAAGACCCTGAAAAGTCTCTCCTTTGACGAAAACTCCGACCCGAGGGGCCAGGTGGTAAAAGATGTCTTTGAAGACTCCTACAACTACATGAAAAACGGGACCCTGATCCGCCAGGTCATTAACAAAATCAATGAAATCGACTTTACGAGCTCAAAAGACCTGCACACCTTCGGCTCAATCTACGAGAAAATTTTAAAAGACCTCCAGAACGCAGGCAATGCAGGCGAATTCTACACCCCTCGTGCAGTCACCCAGTTTATGGTGGACATGGTTGACCCTAAGCTGGGCGAAAAGATCCTGGACCCTGCCTGCGGGACAGGCGGTTTTCTTACCAGCACGATCGAACATATCCGCGAAAAATACGTGAAATCCGTGGAAGACCACCGCATTTTGCAGGAGTCCATCTCCGGCGTTGAGAAAAAGCAGCTCCCTCACCTGCTCTGCGTAACCAACATGCTCCTGCACGGCATAGAAGTCCCGTCCCGCATCAGCCACGACAACACCCTCGCCCGTCCCCTGCGGGACTACACCCCGAAAGACCGCGTGGACGTAATTGTGACAAATCCACCTTTCGGCGGCGTGGAAGAAGACGGCATAGAGACAAATTTCCCTACAGCCTTTCAGACCCGCGAGACTGCTGACCTTTTCCTTGTCCTGATTATGCACATTTTAAAAGACGGAGGCAGATGCGGGATAGTCCTCCCCGACGGAACCCTTTTCGGGGAAGGCGCAAAGACCCGCATCAAAGAAAAGCTCCTTCAGGAGTGCAACCTGCACACGATCGTCCGCCTCCCGAACGGGGTCTTCAACCCCTACACCGGCATAAAGACCAACCTCCTCTTCTTCACTAAAGGCGAGCCCACGAAAGAAATCTGGTACTACGAACACCCCTACCCCGCCGGCTACAAGTCCTATTCCAAAACCAAACCCATGCGGATAGAAGAGTTCGCCCCGGAAAAAGCCTGGTGGACTAACAGGACAGAAAACGAATCCGCCTGGAAAGTCAAAGCCGAAGACGTTATCTCCAGCAACTACAACCTCGACATCAAAAACCCGAACACCGTTGAAAACGACCACGGTGACCCTGAAGAGCTGCTGGAAAAGTACAGAGCCCTGCTTTCCGAAATATCTGAAGTCCGACAGGAATTAAAAGAAGAGCTTTTAAATTCCATAAAACGTAACTGAATTTATACAAGAGTGAGGTTAAAATATGGGATATTTTTGCTCGGTTTGTAAATCTGATATAACGGATGCGGAATTCAATTATTCGATGGACAGGTACGGAAAAGCTCTATGCAGGCAGCACCAGAAGGAATTTGTCAAGTCCCGCGAGCCGGAGAATTTTAGAACTGAGATTTCTAAAACCGAAACTGCCGTTTCATCCATTTCGGATTCCGAAAAGGAACAAAACTTTTCCTCAAGAGACAGCAAGTTCGTTGAAAACATGATCAAGGGAAGAATTGCCGAGACCCTCATCGAAGAATTATTCCTCTCCCTCAATTATTCCGTCTTCCGGTACGGTATGGAAAACACAGTTCCCGGCATCATGAAACTCCTCAGGGGGGTCCGAAGCGATGTTGCCACAAACATCCGCAGGATGCCCGACTTCGTAATCCAGAACAACAGAAACGGTGAAGTCTTTTTCATAGAAGTAAAATTTCGAAAAGATGAAGTTTTCATCTTTGAAAACCTGGACAAAGACTACCCCTACGAAAATTGTTACTTCATCGTCGTCTCAAAAAAACACATCAAATGCGTAACCTACGAAGAACTCCGAGCCGGAGATGCAGTAACCCCCACATCCAGAAACTACCTCGGCAACAGAAAAGAATTCGAACTTGATAAAGAAGTAATCATCCAGTTCTGCGACTTTGCAGTAAAATTCTTCTCAGTCGTCTAAAAACCAAAAACAGGCTTAAAAATGAACCCGGAAACCTTTTTTGAAAATTTTGACCTTTTATGCGAAGCCCCAAATAGCGTTGAAAAACTGAGGGAACTTATTTTGCAGCTTGCGGTTATGGGAAAACTTGTACCGCAGGACCCGAATGATGAGCCTGCATCGGTTTTACTTGATCAGATGAGAAATGAAAAGAAGATGTTAATTAGAGAAAAAAAATTAAGAAAAGAAGAATCTTTACCCCCTATTGAATTGAAAGATATACCGTTTGAAATTTCCGAGACTTGGAAATGGGTTCATTTTAGAGATATTGGTCATATTGTAGGTGGGGGTACTCCAGCAACAAGCAATCCAGATTATTTCTCAGAAGAAGGTATTCCATGGTTAACTCCTGCTGATCTATATAATCTCAAAGGAAAATTTGTTGCAAAGGGAAAAAGAGACATAAGCGAACTTGGTCTGCAAAAGAGTTCTGCACAGCTTGTGCCTGCTGGAACCGTTCTTTTTTCCAGTCGTGCACCTATTGGCTATGTGGCTATAGCTACTGAAGACCTAGCTACAAATCAAGGTTTCAAATCCTGTGTTCCTTTCATAATGGAGATGAACGAATTCATTTATTATTTTTTAAAATATGCTGGAAAAGAAATTGATCGAAATGCTTCAGGAACCACTTTCAAAGAAGTATCCGGAAAAATAATGAGTCAAGTTCTTTTTCCTCTCCCACCTCTCTCCGAGCAAAAACGCATAGTCTCCAAAGTTGACGAACTGATAGCTCTCTGCGATAAACTCGAAGCCCGCCGCCAGAAAAAACAGGAAGTTCAAAGCAAACTCAACAGCGCTGCCCTTGACAGAATGCTCAGCGCGGAAAATCAGGAAGAATTCGCACAGCACTGGCAGCGCATTTGCGAGAATTTTGATCTTCTCTATGACAACCCTGAAAATGTTGAAAAATTAAGGCAAGCAATTCTTCAGCTTGCGGTTCAGGGGAGACTTGTCGAACAGAATCTTGAGGATGAGCCGGCGAGTGTTTTGATTGAGAAAATTGGTACGAAGAAAAGACAGATGGTTAAGGAAGGGAAAATTAAGAAAGTTTCACCTTTGAAACAAGTCAGTGAATGCGAATTTCCTTTTGATCTGCCAAAAAATTGGATTTGGATACGCTTAGGAGATGGTTTATTAAAATTAACTGATGGAACGCATCATTCTCCCACTAACGAATCCACTGGAGACTTCAAGTACATAACTGCAAAGAACATAAAAACAGATGGAATAGACCTCACAAACATAACTTATGTGACTTCCAAGATACACGAAGAAATCTATTCTCGTTGTGATCCAGAATATGGTGATATTCTTTACATCAAAGATGGTGCTACAACAGGAGTTACTGTCATTAATGATTTAGAAGAACAATTCAGCATGTTGTCTAGTGTAGCTTTAATGAAACTACCGTCAGAAATAGAGAATAAGTATCTTCTCTATATGCTTAGGTCCCCTTACTTCTATTCTTTAATGCGTGAAGGTATGTCAGGAGTTGCAATTACTCGTGTAACTCTAACAAAGTTAAATAATGCTCTAGTACCACTCCCGCCCCTCAATGAACAAAAACGCATCGTTGAAATAGTCGAGCAGTTCATGGGGTTGTGTGATGAACTCGAATCTAAACTTAGAAAGGAGAGAGAGGATAGCGAGAAGCTTATGGAAACGGTTGTCAGGGGTTTGTTAGAAGGGGTCGTCGTCGAAATATAAAAAAGAAGTTATGGAAATCTTCCAGAAAAAAATCATATTCGCTATCTTTAACGTGTCTTTTCACCGAGCGGTAGCTCGGGTCAGTCCGAAATGCAAAAAACAAAAAAAGACCTCTTAGAAACATAGCCCAGTAAATTTTCATTTTTTAAAAATAGGGCAAATGCTATCTTTTCTTTATTGCTTTTTGGGAAAGACCGCTCTCCTTCGTCGAGAGGGACAAAAAAGACAGGGAAGAAGTCCTTCCCTTAACGTCCTTAATCTCACGGAAGACGGATTGCTTTACAGTCAACCGCTTAGCTTTGCTGCTTTGCAAGCGTTCCAAGCCAGATCCCGATTGCTCCCAGCCCCAGCAGGAGGGCGATAAATTGTATGATCCCGCCAAGGTAGGGTATTTCATACACTATTGCAAATATAACTGCGCCGATGAGGTAATATATCAGATTCCCGGATTCTTTTTTGAAGACCTTTGTGTAAATCATCTCCCCTGTGAGCAGTTTGACCGGTACGGTGGCGATAAGGGCTGCGAGGGTCAGGAGCAGCATCAGCAGGAGAGAAAGGCTCCACCCGAAGATTGTAATTAACAGGACAAGGGAGAGGACCGGAACGAAGATCAGGAGCAAGAAGCCAAGCAGGCCGGTTTTCAACGCTGAGTCCCTTACAATTTCCGCAAGTCCGGTCACAAAATCCGGGAAGGTATAGATAAGGATAAAACCAAGGGCAAGAGCTGCCAGCAGCCCTATAAAGAAGAAAACGATTCCTAAACCTCCAATTTCACCTGCATACCGGTTTTGATTTTGGGTCTGGGGTACGATACTAAGGTTTTCCCCCACTTTGTTTTCTAGGTCGTAGGGATAATTTTCGGCTTCAAGTTCAAGGTTTCCTTTAAGCTCAAAGTCTTCTCCTGTCTGGAGGGTTCCGGCAGAGACCGACCCGTTTCCATTGACAAGCCCGTTCAGAGTTACCTCCCCTCCGGCAAGCAGGATATCGCCTTCAACCGTGCTGTCTTTTGAGAGTATAATCTGCCCTCCGGCTGCTACCAGGTCTCCTCCTACATTCCCGTTTACCCGAATCGAGCCCCCCATTGCTATGATATTCCCCGAAACGTCTCCGTTAATTATCAGTTCTCCCCCGGCCCCGATGAAATCGTCCTTAACGTTTCCGTTTATCTCAAGCCTTGACCCCCCGAGCACCAGGTCTCCCGGGGTCTCCGGGTTGATCTGAAGGTAGTCTCCATCACCGAAAACGTTTCCCGAGCTCGTATATCTGAGCATGTTTTCTTCATCAGCGGCGCCTGCCGAAAAAGGCAATAAGGCAAAAAGGATCACGAATAAAATAAATATTGATGCCAGCTTCTTTTCCATAAAATCCCCCTACATGGTATATTGAGGTTTTCCGATTAAGTTTCGTCTTTCAGGATAAATACTCAACCAATACAAAGGTATTATGCGAGGATATTCTTGCCTGTATATTATCTTTTTAATCAGATGGATAGAAATGAGAAAGTGAATATGAATGGATAGATACTAAAAGCCCTTAAAAAATTAAAAGACACTTAAAAATAATAAATAGGGAGAATAAGCCTCAATTCGTCCCTCCCCCCATTTAGCGAGGCTTTACCAGGAATTGTCATGAATTCTTGAGACTTCATACCTGGCCCTTCCGGGTTTTTCCTCGTCCGGGTGCCCGATTACGATTGCCGAAAATGGGATCACATGTTCAGGGATCTCAAATAATTCCCGGATTCCGGCTACAAGTTTTTCAGCCGGGTAAACCCCTATCCAGACTGCCCCCAATCCCAGGGCGTGGGCAGCGAGTAACATGTTTTCACTTGCTGCCGAGCAATCCTGCACCCAGAAATCCCTGAATTTCGGAATATTCTGGTCTGCACAGATCAGGAGTGCAGCCGGGGCGTTCTTTAACATCTTTGCATAAGGGTGCATTTCCGATATTTTTTCAAGTAGATCCCGTCTGTCAATTATAATGAAGTGCCAGGGCTGTTCATCCCCTGCTGAAGGTGCACTCATCCCGGCTTTCAAAATTTCCTCAATCATCTCCCTGCTAACCGGTTTCGGCAAATATTTCCGGATGCTTCTTCTGGTGAGAATCGCGTCCATTGTTTCCATAAATATTACCCCCCACGTAATGGTTTTTTATAATGGATGACTTTTTATAATGGATGACTTTTTATAATGGATGACTTTTTATAATGGATGGTTTTTTATAATGGATAAAAGTATTGTTTAAATAAATAATTTGCATAACAGTTAAGAAGATAAAATCATGCCCAGGAATAGGAAAAGTATGCGGCTCAGAAAATAATTGAAAAATTCAAAAGAAAAGCTGCTGAGAATGTATTGAATCTGCTTTTCTCAGTTTGAATCGTTACAATCAATTAACTTATTGAATTACAGTGGGCGCTCAACAGCTTCATGTAGAGCAGGAACTGAAATAATTTTTGTAGCTGTAATTACCATTCCATCTGATCCTTTATTATTGATTTTTTTAGCAGGAACGCCTGCAATCGAAATCCCTTTCTCATAGAAGGATTTGTTTACTACAGAATTCGCTCCGATTGCAATATTATCCGCAATTTCGACATTTCCAAAGATTTTGGCGCCAGGGCCGATGTATACGCAGTTCCCGATTTTCGGTGCCAGAAGAACGTTATCTCTGCCAGATCCTATATTAGTACAGGCATGTATTCTGCAGTTTTCTCCAATTATGGTATCTTTGTTTACAACAATGGTTCCTCGATGGGCTATGCATAATCCAGGACCAAAAACATTTATTGGAATACTGTACCCTAGATGGACGCTCATCCTATGGAATCTAAATAATATGTATTTTGAATAGAGTTTATGAATAAAGGACTTTTGACAGTTATTATAATACTCAACCTTTCTTAATAATCTTTGAAATTTCCATATCTCGTCACCTATTAGTTTAGGTCTTTTATAGTTCTTTCCTAAAGCTAATCTATCTGCTTCAATGTATGAATCATAATCTCTCTTTGATTTAATGGTAATAGAAATCCCCCTCCCAAGATAATTATTTGTACAATTTGAAGTCTCATACTGCTGGTTTCTCAGTTTAAGCGTACAAGTTCAAAAGTAAAAATCCAAAAATATCGAAACCCGCTTTAATCTTACTCATTGAGCTCATCCCCAATGTAGTATTATATTAAAATTATATATTTACTTTTATGTCATTTCATGAAATCGATGACGTTCGATATTCCGGATAAAAAAAGGGAAAGAAAGAAAAATAAGAAAGGAAGACCAATAAGTTCGACAAGAAGTTAAATTTGGAACCTGGTAAGTCCTATTGCTCTTTTTTTAATTAAAAAAAGGTCGTCCACCTTTACAAAGTTTATATTTTGGAATAAACAACGTCTGACTCAAAATCTTGGATTCTAATCCATACAACCTTATTTACCATACCTGGTTGTTCGTATAACCTTCTTAACTATTTCATATTATTTAAGGAACCAACATGTAAAAATGACCGGATAAACTGCTAGCTTTCTGCTTCTTTTGCTTTTTCTGCCTTTATTGTTTTTATTGCTTTTTACTTCTACTTCATTTTGTGAAGGACCGACATGCAGGCTCGCAGAGGAGCTAATATTTTTCAGTAAATTAATATGAGGTTCCAAAAATCCAGATATAAATTCGTCTATTCCTTTTTTTGTGTTGAAGAAGAGACAGGTTTAGCCTGCAAGGAGTAGAATTGAAAATCAAAGAATCTCGGTTTTCGATATCCGGGTAATATCTACATTTATAAGGGAGCACCAAAATCAGTACATTTGCCGGTTCCAGCCGCGATGAAGTTGGTAGCAAGATAAATCCAGATAATACTCTAGTTTTATCAGTAACTAAAACAGTATCAACTTTGCCGAATCTTACATAAAAATTTCAAAAATGAGGATTTTGATCTTGTTATCCAGAATTAAAACCCCCATCAATTTTTACTGTTCGTTCATGCATTTAGTTTATCAACAGACACCCAAAACCTGCTCTACTGGTCGGGTAAAGTGTTGAGTCCATACTAACCACAAAGAATCTGAATCCAGTAGCGTTTTCCGGAACCTCTACTTCCAGGAGAAGTGTAATCTCTTCCCCTGCCCTCAAATTCACATCTTTTTCAGTCCATGAGTACCAGGACGGGTCTATGCTACTCGAAGTCGGAACCGTATCGTTATCGATCTGGATTTTTAATGTGTCATCAACATTTTGACCATTTAGAATTGTAATCTCGAAAGGTACAGTAGTTCCTTTCGCCGCAAAGGTCATTATCGGATTCATGCTGAAAGACACACTTCCTTCACGTATGAGGACATTGCAGGGCAGTGAACTTTCGGCCTTATTGCCAGCTGCATCCAGAGCAACTACCGGAATAGAATACTCCCCTGCATCAGATGGAGCCTGTATGCTTCCTTCCCATAAGTCCCCGTTTTTAGTAAGTTGCACATCGTCCACAGTTACATTTACAACTCCGATGTTATCCGTTACATCAACTGTAACATTAATAACAGAATCTCCGGTTGTATTGACAGGGTACGAACTGAATGAATGAATCACCGGTGGTTCAGTATCCTGTATTATTTCAGTCACAGTATAACTCGTCGAGTTGTTCCATGCAACATTTCCTGCCTCATCCCTTGCTGACACATTCACGAAGTGAGTTCCTGACAGTGCATTAATTGTCCCTTCCCAGATATTTCCGCTGATATAATTCAGAATATTTCCGGAAGCTTCAACAGAAGTCACTTCAACGTTATCCGTAGCGTTTACACTTACCAGGATAAGGTCACCAGCATTCGGATTACTGTTATTCAGACTCACCGAATTGATTACGGGATCCTGAGTGTCAGGTATTATTTCAGTTACAGTATAACTCGTCGAGTTGTTCCATGCAACATTTCCTGCCTCATCCCTTGCTGACACATTCACGAAGTGAGTTCCTGACAGTGCATTAATTGTTCCTTCCCAGGTATTTCCGCTGATGTAATTCAGCGTACTTCCGGAAGCTTCAACAGAAGTCACTTCAACGTTATCCGTAGCGTTTACACTTACCAGGATAAGGTCACCAGCATTCGGATTGCTGTCATTCAGACTCACCGAATGAATCACCGGTGGTTCAGTATCCGGTATTATTTCAGTTACAGTATAACTCGTCGAGTTGTTCCATGCAACATTTCCTGCCTCATCCCTTGCTGACACATTCACGAAGTGAGTTCCTGACAGTGCATTAATTGTCCCTTCCCAGTTATTTCCGCTGATGTAATTCAGAATATTTCCGGAAGCTTCAACAGAAGTTACTGCAACGTTATCCGTAGCGTTTACACTTACCAGGATAAGGTCACCAGCATTCGGATTGCTGTCATTCAGACTCACCGAATGAATCACCGGTGGTTCAGTATCCGGTATTATTTCAGTTACAGTATAACTCGTCGAGTTGTTCCATGCAACATTTCCTGCCTCATCCCTTGCTGACACATTCACGAAGTGAGTTCCTGACAGTGCATTAATTGTTCCTTCCCAGGTATTTCCACTGATGTAATTCAGAATATTTCCGGAAGCTTCAACAGAAGTCACTTCAACGTTATCCGTAGCGTTTACACTTACCAGGATAAGGTCACCAGCATTCGGATTACTGTTATTCAGACTCACCGAATTGATTACGGGATCAACATTATCAGAAGTAGTGGTGTATGCTTTTATGCAGCAATTATACTTGGATTCGCCTGATGCCAAATCTGACCAGCTTGTTCCATTGCTGCTAATGTAACTTTCTCCGGTGTTAGCGCTCGCTTTGCTCGAATAATTCTCAATTACACCTTCAATTGGGAATACTATAGTAGACCCGGAACTAAGTTTCACAACAATCGAGAAATTATCTCCTGTACTCAGAGATACACTCTGTTCGAGAGGGATTGTGTGATATCCTGGCAGTTCAAAACTTCCTGAACTATTACATAATAACGTGCCGCCATTTGGAATGTTTACCGGATTAATATATACATAGACGTCATAGTTGACGTCAGGTTGTGGTGTATAAAACCCTATAGCCTGAAGTTCTTCATTTGATTCGGCCGTAAAGACATTAGCAGCCCAGATAGAATTTATATCATATCTGTAATTGTGTGTCCATCCCAGAGGGTCATATTGATAAACTTTTTCATAATTGTTTGGACTTTCGGCTGTGTAGAAAAATAAATCTTTAAAACCATCTTCCATACCAAGATTTGCATCGTAATATGAAATATAAAAATATCCGGTTCCATTAATCCCATTATTTGTACCCCAGCTGTTTTTACAGATAAAGGCTCCGTCTCCAGGGGGAACGGTAGCGAACTCAGATTTGTTGAAGTTGTCGTCCCAGCCTACAATACATATTGAATGACCACTGTTCGTACCAATTGTGGGATTATAGTATGTTACGTAATCGTAACCACCTTTTGACTTAAAATAAACTTCAATCAGATTAAAAGATGCGAGAACCCCTCCCTCTTCTTTAACGATTTTTTTAATTAGTCTATTATCTATGGAGTTATTGCGTGGCGGTAAAATAAGTACTTTCTGAACATGTTTTTGTACATCTTTATCTGTAGGAGACACTCCCGAGTTTTCGTTGAAAGGATCATCGGAGTCGAGTATAGGCCCGCTCCACCTTGTAAGGTATGCCGCTGACATATACGCGTTTCCTGCATCGTTGTAAGCCCTGTCAAATCCTTCAGAATAACTGTCGGAAAGGAGATTTTTCATGTTATTCTCTGAAAAGTCCCACTGGTATGAATCAACTGGTATCAAATATGATTCAAGTGAAGCAAGTGTAGCAAAAGCCCAGCAAGTGCCTGTAGAACCTTGATCCTTTACGGGAGTTACCCTTCCTTCATCCACAAGGCTAAAGTATGAATCTGTCGGATATCCGGATAACTGAACACCTGTAATCAACTGGTGAGATTCTGAAATGAGTTCGGTATCCGGACTGTAAACATAGTCATCAGGCCAGTAAACAGAAGTAGGAGAAGGAATAATGCCCAGAGTTATAAGCTTCCCATCTTTGTCGTAATGTTGAGATGTCCAATTTTCCGGACATTCAATGTAGTCCTGAAAATCATGATTTAATGGATCTATTTTTGGTACTGAATCTAAATCACCTGCACATGTAGAAAATGACATCATGATTAAGAGTGCAAATAACATGCATCTCCTGGCAATAAAACAAAATGATTTTTTGTTTTTGAATTTTTGAAAGTTCATATTTCTATAGCCCCCCATTCAACTAAAAACTGGAATAAGTCAATATGTTCGTCCAGCCTATTTTTATTCACACCTGAAAAACAACCTCTACTTGAGACCAGGTTGTAAAGATCTATTATTTTCCTCAGTGGGCCCCTTTATGGGCGTAGACTTGTCCAAAAAGATCTTCTGGTTCTCCTGGAAGTAGAGAATTTGGGCATTGAGATAACTCGGTTCCACACAAGAAAGCCACCTACCCACTCGTGTCCTCCGTCGCATGAATCGAACGGTACTATTCCATCTCCACAAATGGCAGAAAATATATGTTCTGCCTAATTGACAGTAATCTGATTTTTCCAAAAAGATGGATTTATCATCCGTAAACTTCACTTTTCATTCTAGACACCCCCACAGATTAAAAAGAATTATGAATACTCAAACTATTGGATATATGTCATAAATTCAATATGTAAGAATCTATATAAAGTTATTTATCGACTAATGTTTAGATATAATCTAAATCTAGTTAATAAAAACATTAATTTGAATAAATTAAGCATATTTAACAACTTATTTTCTATAAGGAGATCTAAAAAATAGAAAGAGATAATTCAAAAGAAGAAAATTAAGAAGAAGAAATTTTAAAAGCAGAATTGGAAAATGTGAAAAAAAAGAAAATTATATGAAAATTTTCAAATGAACCTTTCAAATCTTTCTTTCTTCGCCTTGCAGATAGGACAGATCCCTGGAGCTTCTTCCATAGCACATAGATATCCGCAAACCTTACATCTCCAGACAGGTTTTGAAAGCTTTGAGATTTCCATAGTTTCCATCATCTCCGCTCTTGCAGCTTCCTCAGCTCTTATAGCTTCCCTTTTTTCGCGAGACGGGCGCCTTTCCGGGATAGACTCAACTTCTTTTTCCCCTCGGATGACTTCGTCCGAAACATAGAGTGCACAGTAACAGGCCCCGTAATCGTTAAGGTCGGGGTCTCTGTAGTAGCAGGGACAAATTATGTCAAGGTCTTCTTCCTTGTTGTCAGCGGAGAGCCTGCACGGGCAGGACCAGTAACCGTAACGTCTCTCGTTAGCCAGCAGTCCCCGCACAAGTTCCTTTGTGAACTCAACGTCAGGGTTGAGGTGGTAGCCCGACTTTTCGACCTCCTGGTCCAAGCGTCTGTAGACTTTATCTACTTCTTCTTCGGATATGCCTTCTTCAGAAACTTTCTCTTCATTCAACCTTAATTCCTCCCCCTTAAAAGCCAAGGGCTTCACGGATTTGTTTTTCCTTAAAACCTACAATTGCCTTTTCGTCATTTATAATCGTTGTTGGAAAAGAAACTGAAGAATTAAAACGGCTGACTTGCTTAATGGCATTGCTTTCTTCCTCTCCCTCCAGCAAGTCCACAAAAACATACTCAAAATCCACTCCCAGATCGGTGAGCAGTTTCTTTGTTTTTTTGCACCACACACAGGTGCTCAGCCCGTACATTACGATCTTACCCCTGTCAATACCGGAAACATGCTTTCCTTTATCCGTGTCCTTGTTAAATATGTTCATCATATAAACCCCCTGGCAAAATTAAATCGTTGGATACTGAACGTTTTGCTCAGGACTGCCTGTCGCTAGGATGTCTGGCAAAAAGAAAAAAACACCAGATAACAATAGATTCTATAAACTCCTTATCAGAAAATGTCAGAGAAAGTATATAAAATTGAGATATACTCCTGGCTGCAAGTCTTCCTGATAAGCTGATTTACTCCAAAACGAAACCCCATGAAGGTTATCTTTTCAACGCCCTTTCTTATTACCTGCTTCAGGTATGCTGACACTGACCGCAGGTCGGGCTTTTCCTCTCACCAGGGACGCAAATATCCCAAGGGTACAGAAGACCGTAAACAGGATAAACGCATAGTGCAGGCTTAAAATGAATTGGGAGTAATATTCAGGTGTAATCTCCACAGGTCCGATGACAACTGCAAAGATCATCATTGCAATTCCCATCGAGAGCATCTGGCCAAGAAGTCGCATCGTGCCATTCATACCTGATGCAACTCCGTAGAACCTCTTATCAACCGAACTCATAATTGCATTCGTGTTCGGGGAAGAAAAGAGCCCGAACCCTGCTCCGAGTATGAGAAGGGTGAGGACCATATGCCAGAGAGGGGTCGTTTCAGTAAGGAAAATGAGGAGGAAAAGTCCGGTTGCTGTGAGCATCATTCCCGCCGAGGCAACGATCCGGGGCTCAATCCTGTCAGAAAGCCTCCCCGCAACAGGGGAAACCATGGCCTGGACAACAGGCTGCGCTATCAGAATAAAACCCGCATGCTCGGGAGTGAAGCCTTTTGTGTACTGCAGGTCCAGGCTCAAGAGAAAAGTCACTGCAAAGGTGGCACTGTAATTGATAAGTGCGGCAAGGTTCGAAAAGGCAAAGATCCTGTTTTGTGTAAGGAGCCTGATATCAAGAACGGGGGACGGGATTCTCAGTTCGTATAACGCAAAGCCGAGAACTCCGAGAATTCCCACGAATATAAATGCAGCTCCTTTGAAGTCCGGAAGAGATGAAAACCCGTACATGACGGCAACGACCGCTGCCCCATAGAGAACAGACCCTGCAAGGTCGAATTTCTCCCCCCTGAACCCGGTCCATTCCCCTTTCAGCTTCCAGAGGACGATGACAACCGTGGTGATGCCTATAGGCACATTTACGAAGAAGATACTCCTCCAGCCCAAATACTGCGTCATCAAACCTCCAAGGAAAGGTCCAAGGGAGAGCCCGAGGTAAACTGCAGTGACATAGATCCCGAGAGCTTTTCCTCGTTCCCCCGGGGGAAAAACGGTGGTAACGATGGCAACTCCGGTCCCGAAGATCATAGCACTTCCCAAACCCTGGAAAACCCGTATTACGATAAGCAGTTCGGTTGAAGGGACCATGGTCATCAGAAGGGATGCAAAACTGAAGATAGCAATGCCGTAGAGGAAAATCTTTTTCCTTCCGTAGATATCTGCGATTTTTCCGAACGGGACAAGAAACACGGCTGAAGATAACAGGTAAGCGGTCGCAACCCAGGAAAGGGCGATCGCTGTCATATGAAATTCTGCCCCAATTGTGGGCAGGGCAATATTTACTGCCGAACCGTCAAATGGCGTGATAAATCCGGCAAGTACTGCAATAGTGAGTACGATTCGTTTTTCTATGGCAGCGTCACGGGTATCAGCATCAGGAGCGGTAGAAGGACGGCTAATTTCTGGGACTTCAGCAGTCGATCCGTTTTTTTTTGTTTCTTTTACCATGTTTATCACGATCAGAAGGGGCGTAATCTTCTTTCTGGGAGTCCGAAAGATTTCAGGGTTTATACACGGGTTGTGGTATTAAGCATTAGTGCTCTCCTTATAATAATTTCCTTTGTAAGGTTGACCGATAAGGATACTTACTAAATCGAGACTTCCTTGACTCAAGAAACTTACAAGTGACCAGTCAAATGACCGGCCAAAATGAGATGAAGCAAATTAAGTTATATCAGGGTAAACTTAACTTAATAACAGGTAAAAGGTTTATCCGGCAGGGTAATGGTAATACCGGGCCTGAAGTAATGAACTCAAATCTGACATGAGGAGATTAAATTTATAAGAGATTAACTGATTAAGGATTCGATTAGGTTTATACAGGTTTTATAGAGGTTATAGACTTACAATGAATGAAATCATTACTTGGATCCTAATTGCACTTTGCCTTACACAGTCTGCTATCTTTTCAGGGCTGACGATAGGGATTTTCGGCCTTGGAAGGCTGAGGCTTGAGATTGAATCCGAAGCAAATAATAAAGATGCAATTAAAATCCTGCAGCTTCGAAGGGACTCCAATTTCCTGCTCACTACCATGCTCTGGGGGAACGTGGGCATAAATGTCCTTATTGCTCTGCTTACGGATTCCGTAATGGCAGGAACCTCAGCTTTTCTCTTCTCGACTTTTGGTATTACCTGTTTCGGAGAGATTGCCCCTCAGGCTTATTTTTCCAGGAATGCGCTTTCAGTTGGGGCAAAGCTGACTCCTCTTATCCGTTTTTACCAGATGCTGCTCTATCCGGTGGCAAAACCGACAGCCCTTATTCTTGACTGGTGGCTGGGCAGAGAAAAACTTGAGCTGTTCAGGGAACAGGCAATGAGGATTATGCTTGAAAAACATATCGAGTCAGGGAAGACCGATATAGGCACTTTTGAAGGGATAGGAGCCCTGAACTTTCTTTCAATAGACGACGTCAACATTTCTGATGAAGGATCCCTTGTTGACCCGAGGAGCGTCATCTCTCTTTCAGTGGAAAACAACCGCCCTGTTTTTCCTGTATTCAACCGAGATCCTGCTGACCCTTTCCTCCAGAAAATAGAAGCCTCCGGAAGAAAATGGGTAATCATCACCAATCCGGCAGACGAGCCTGTAATGGTACTGGATGCTGACGGCTTCCTGAGAGATGCTGTCTATAAGAAGGGGCCTTTCATTCCGCTTTCTTACTGTCATTTCCCTGTAGTGGTAAAGTCTCCGAAAACCAGGCTTGAGAAGGTAATCCGGCAGTTCAAGGTATATCCTCAGTATCCGGAAGATGATGTAATTGACCAGGACCTTATTCTTTACTGGGGCGAGGAAAAGCGCATAGTTACAGGGTCGGATATTCTGGGTCGCCTGCTCCGCGGAATTGTGGTCGAATGTGATGTGGGCTCAGGATGCGAGACGCCTCCTGCAAAGCAGCCGGGAATCGTAAGAAGGGCAGCTTTCAGGAAAGACAAAAGAAAAGAAAAAACAGAACAAAGTAAGAAGTAAAAAGCAAAAAATAAAAGGCAAAAAACCAGGGGTAAAAAGAAATAATAAAAAGATGAAGGGAGGACAGAAGCAAAAGTTTCTCTGGAGTTACTTTTTGTACGCAGGGAAGGTCAAAACCCCGATTTCCTGGAGAGGCGAGCCCACTGCAAAGTGATAGAGGTCCTGATACTCAAGCCCTTCAAGCCCCAGAGCTTCGTGCAGAGGGTCATCGAAAAAACACCCTATTCCGCAGCCCCTGAAACCCCGAGCTTCGGCTTCCAGGTAAAGAAGCTGCCCGAGGACTCCGCATTCCCAGAAAAGGCGAGAGTACATCCATGAGCCGCTTGTTTTCAGAGGCTCTTCGAACTCCGAAAGCATGCAGGCAGTAAAACAGGAATCTTCTGCTTTTCGCTGCGCACATGAAAGCTGGGCTGCAAAATGGTGCAGTTCCTCCTCCATAAGCAGGTAAAATTCAAGGTCATAAGGGCAGTTTTCAGGCTTTTCCCAGAGAAAATCCGGTCTGAAGGCGGCTTTAAACTCTTCCGCTTCTCCGGCTTTTCGCAGAAAGATGTAAAGTCCTTCACGAAGCCCCTTCACCCTGTTTACAAAGAGAAGCAGGTGTGCAAAAGGCCCGGAAGCAAGCGTCTCAAAAATGGGATTTTTCTCGGGGAGTGTTCTTCGAAGGATTCCGTAGAAACTGTTTTCGTCCATGTAAGCACTGTTATTCATTTCAAGGGCACTTCTTCTCCTGTGAATAACGCTGCGCAGAGAGACCGCCTCCAGGTCGGAACGGATTCCTGAGCCGGAGATTTCCGCGGACATGCCTGCGGCTCTTCTTCCAGGTTTCAGGTCCGGCTTTTTTTCATCAGGATGGAAGGTTTCTTTCTTTCGGGTTGCTGAAGCAGCCTTTTCAATCCCGGCCCAATCCACATGTGCAGGGCTCAAACGGTTAGGAACCCCGTTCCAGGAAAGCTTTTCAAAATCTGCAAGTACAGAGGACGCGACCTTTCCCGAAGGACATTTTTTCCCTGCCGGATAAACTGCAAGCAGGCAGGCGGGTTCCTCTTTTTCAGGGCCCTTCCTTCCGGAAACGCCCAGAAGTTTTCCTGTTTCCTCCGATCCCATGTCCGCAAGCAGGCACGTTCTCCAGCCGAGCCCTGCCGCAGCAAAGGTAAGGGCAGCAATAGCATGTCCGAGGTCATGGTTTGCATACCGAAAAGCCCTGATGCCGTATTTCCAGGCAACCCGCCAGTAAATTGAACTCAGTCCTATGAAAAATGTGCCTTCCGGAAAGCCGGGACTCAGCTTTTTCCAGGTCTCCGGGGAAAATTCCGCTCTTAGCTCAAGGGCGTGCTGCAAAGGCGCGTAATGGCAGACAGCCGGTTTTTCCAGGAGCTCCGGAACCGGCCCGGAAAGAAGGTAGACCTCGGTCGGGTGCAGGTTTCCGCTTGAAGGGTTGATGCGGAGTGCCCAGCTTGTGCCCCCTACTTTTTTCCAGACTGAAAGGGCAAAACTGTCAAAAAAAAGCTGAGAAATGCTATTCCGGTTCAGTCCAGAAGGCCCCAGTTTCTCCGGAGAAAATGCCTGTTCATATGTCGGTAAAAGTTCGGACTCAATATCTTCTTCACTCCAGGTCTTGAGCTTTAAAAGTGGAGCTCCTTTGTAATTTAGAAAAGGGTCCGGCTTGATTGACATCTCAAGGAACCGGGGACCGGGAGCATAGGCTT
This sequence comes from Methanosarcina siciliae T4/M, assembly GCF_000970085.1. Classification (NCBI taxonomy): domain Archaea; kingdom Methanobacteriati; phylum Methanobacteriota; class Methanomicrobia; order Methanosarcinales; family Methanosarcinaceae; genus Methanosarcina; species Methanosarcina siciliae. The sequence goes on from NZ_CP009506.1 coordinate 2,604,431, forward strand.
TAAAGTTATGTTTGCTATCCTGATGATAGGACAGTATGGCTTCGAGTTCTGAATTCATAACAGGGCACCAGCTTTGCTATCGAATAGTTTACAATCCATGGGCTACGGCTTCCAATCGTAGCTTTCAACTGTTGGGATTCGATTGTTATAGTTCAATAGTTAGTGTTCAATTGTTAACGTTAATTTTTAGGGTTTGATTGTTAGCATGATTGTCAGGGTTAGATTTTTGGGGATCAGGCTTTTTTCAGGGCTTTAAGAACGGCTTTTCCAAAGGCTTCCGCACTTCTCGGGTCCCGCCCCGTCACTATCCTTCCCGAAACTACGACGTCCCTGTCCAGATAGACAGCCCCGTGCTCCTTAAGTTCGTGTACTGTATCCGGGCTACTGAAAACAGTGCTTTCCTTTCCCTTCAGGACCCCTGCCCTTGCCAGAATCACAGGCGAGATGCAGATTGCAGAAACCACTTTTTTAAGGGAATCGGCTTCTTTTACGAGTTCACGCAGGTACTGATTGTCCCATAGGTATTTTCTCGAACCAGGACCCCCGGAAATTACGATCGCATCATAATCCTCAATTCTGGTATCGGAGATCCTTATATCAGGTTTAATCGTACCTCCCAGTGCCCCTTTTGCAGTCTCCTTAAACTCGGCTGCAACCGTAACCTTTGCCCCTGCAGCCTCAAATAGCTGCTTCGGAACAAAGCATTCTTCATCCCTGAACTGCTCCTGAGCAACAACAAGTAAAATCTTTTCATTTTTATTTTCTGCTGTCATCTGTCTGCTTCCCTGTAGTTTGAAAAGTAAAATTTCTGGCTATTCTTTCTCGAAAACCAGTAGAGTCGGAAGAAAGATAGATTACCGGGAGGCAGGCTTTCTGCCTCGCATTGTATCCTGCAACGTATCTGAAAAGACCGGAACCGAATTGATATTAGTTCTCAGCTGATACCAGTTCCCTCACATGAAAGTCTGATATACGGCAATCTCACCCAGATATGACATAAAGGACACTGCAGTAACCCAACCCGAGTAAGAATATATTCTTGAAGATATAAATGGATGTCTTTTGGCAGAAAATGGATATCTTTTGGCAGAGTTGGATTATAGTTGTGCTTCCCGAGTTTCGCTTCGGCACCCGAGTTTCGCTTCGGCACCCGAGTTTCGCTTCGGGAGCACGAGGTCCTTTTCGCTCCGCTCCGCTTCGCTCAAGAGGACTCGTATAAATGATAATTGCAGCATACTTTTATTGCTGCATTTTCATAAAAACAAACGTAGGCTGGGAGGGTAGTTATTAGGACTTACGGCATTGTCCGGCTATCTTAGACTACCACCCTCACTCCTACGGCTCTCCGGCAATTTAACATGTTACAGCTCTGTGCTCACAGAGTCTGGCGATTTTCCACGAGCTTACGATCTGTAGAGAGCAGAGGGATATTTGGTCTCCAGCCTATAAAATCGTATTGTGGGGGATCAAAAAATGTATTTGAACATCGGTATTGATATCGCTAAGGATGCTCATGAAGCCTGTATTTTGGACGATGAGGGTAAACAGATTGGAAGGTATATCCAAATCAAGAATTTAAAAAGCAGTATCGAGAAATTCATAGAACGTGTGGAATCAGTATCTAATAGATTAAATTCAATTCCTCGGATTGGAATGGAAGCTACGGGAATATACTGGTATGCCATATATTCGGAACTTTCAAAACACTATGAAATTCATGCCTACAATCCTTCTCAGGTAAAGGGGTTTGCAGCGGTCAACATTAGGGGATCAAAAACCGATAAAATCGATGCAAAAACAATTGCTGCGATACTTCAATTTGGGGAGGCGCCAAAAACCTGTTATGGCGATAAAAAAAGAATGGAATTGAAAGAATACTGTGGATTCCATTTCAAGTTGAAATCAAATGTGGCTAATCTAAAGAAGCGGTTAATACGTAACGTACATCTTATCTTTCCCCGATATGACCAGATGTTTTCCAGCATATTCACTAAAACATCTATAGCCATTCTAAATGAAGTACCAAGACCCTCAGATATGCTTGGAATGGGAGAGGAAAAGCTCTATGAGTTTATGAAAAAAACGAGCAGAAATCATTACAGTCCTGAGAAAACAAGAAAACTCTTAGAAATGGCGAAAGATTCAATTTCTCCTGACTTTATTGAGGAGGCTTTATTATTTGAGGTCAAGTCCTTGCTTAACCTGATTGAATACATGGAAAGCCAGATAAAAGAAGTGGAAACCAGGATTTTGGCTGCTTGGGAAACGTTGAAGGATAAGCATTACCTTCAGACAATTCCTGGAATTAGTGATTTAATGGCGGCTATGATCTGGGCGGAACTTGGAGACGTGGAGAACTTTCAACATCCAGACCAGATAGTCGCTTTTGCAGGATATGATCCAAAAGTAAAAAAGTCTGGGAACAAGGAAGTTATTTCAGGACCTAACAAAAGAGGATCAAGATTGTTAAGATGGGTTTTGGGGAGAGCTGTTGTGCAAGCAAAGATGCATAATCCGGTGATAAAGCAGTATTTCATGAAGAAAATAAGTGAGGGGAAACACTACAATACTGCACTTTGTGCGGCAGCTAAAAAGATGATAAGGATTATTTGGTCGGTAGAAAAGAATAAAAAACCTTTCCAAGTCCCGACATAAAGTAACCTGGTAGGAGAGGAGAGATGAGGAAAAGGATTGAATAACGGTAGTGGTGGCTATAGATTTTTGTTGATAGATGTAAAAAAGGAAGAACGATTTGTAGGTTTAGAGGAAACAAAACAACCTTATTAGACGTCTTCACGGAAATTTACCGCGCTTACAGCGCGGCTTTTTCATAATGGAGTTATCTTGATTAAAAAATGGAATGTAAAAAATCATTTATAACATGTCTAACTTATGGACAAGTAACGTTGTTTTCCTCTTTGCTCAAGAAGGCCAAGTTACAGATAGTTCTTATTTCTTATCCGTACAACCATTTAGTTACATAGTGTCTTTCTTGTCCCGTTAGACGTAGGAGAGCGGTCTTCTCAAAAGACAGAAAATAAGAAGGGAAAGAGAAACAAAAATCAACAATTAATCCAGGGGCTTTAAAATATTCAAAACCATGAAAAAACCAGATTTAAATGGAATTTGCAAATTAACACAGAAAACATTTCATAACTTAAAAACCGGCTACGAGAATATATACGAAGGCTGAAATCCCTGCGCCTGCAAAGGTTGCAGCAAAGTTTACCCCACTGTTTGAGAGCAGGCCTCTTTTCTGAAGGGTAGCTCCGAGCAGGCTGTCAATGTTTGTCCCGAAAAATCCTCCTGCTGTTGTAATAAGGACTGAAAGCAAGAGGTTGTCAGATATCCCCAGGGCATAGCCAAGCACACCTATGGTTGCAGAACCGAAAATTGCGGCAAGTTCGCCCAGGAAGGAGACAGCTCCGTCAGCTCCGGGTTCAGAAAGTTTGAGGGTTGTGATCATTCGGGGTCTTCCTTTTGCCGTGGTTCCGATCTCACTTGCCAGAGTATCGCCTGTCGCGGTTGCAACAGTACCTATGTAGGCATAAATGATCGGGAGGCTCTGATCCGGGAAGATTCCATATGCTACTGCAAGGACAAGGGCTGCGGTACTGTTCGAGAAGACGTTTTCATAGCTACGAATACCGTTTTTTGCCTGAGCAATCCCGATTGATTCCTTGTATGCGTACTTGTACCTGGTAAACCCGCCTCCCAGTATGAAAAAGGTCAGAAGGAGCAAAAACCAGGGAAGCCCGCTGAATACGATTATCAGGACTCCGAGAAGGGCAGCACTGAGGAGGGCGGAAACATCGGCAATTTTCGCCCTGTAAGCCATCGCCCCGAGGAACAGGGAGAAGGCAAGAGCTACAAGCATTTTCTCTGGAGGCACCCAGTACCTGAACTCCTCAAAAATCCACATCGTCATCCCTGCCCCCAGAGGTACCGGAATATTGCTGTTTATTCTGGTAGGTATGGACTCAAAAAGAGAACCTGTAACGGCTCCGATAACGGATATGAAAAAGATAAAGCTGTACGGGATTGGAAGGTCCTGCCAGTAGACTATCCAGCTTGCTGCAAGAAATGCCGCAATAATCCTGAGAGAGAGAAAAATAGAACTCCAGAGCAATGAGAACCTTCTCTGCTTTATCCTGTTCTTTCCGGACTCGATATCAGCCATGAAACCTCTTTCGGTAAAAAAGGAGATGTGGTTTCCGACTGCTGCAATGGCAAAGGCGGCGAGGACTATATAGTACGGGTATGTGTACGTAAGATCCTGAGAAACTGCAGAAACAAGCAGCATCAACGTAAGGGAAAATGAAAGACTAGCTGCATCCCTTCTGCAGGACAGAAACTTCCCGGAAAACCTCAGTCCCAGAAAAAGGCCAAAAGATAGGAAGAGAAGGAGATCTACCCCTGCAAAAGGAGCTATCAGAATAAGCAGGAGATATAATAAATGCATCACGGGAATTCCATGATAAGAACTCCCATTTTCGAGGAGGGGGGTAGCTCTGTTCATTCTAAGACATCTTTTGTTTTTTATTCTTCCTGAGAAGCTACATAGAATAGGTTTTTCTTTATAAATAGATAGTTGTTTTTCTGTGTTTTATCCCGAAATTATTTCCTTATTCTGATTGTTTTATGGTCTGGTGAAAAAAGATATATGTGAGCAGCTGTCTTCACTCGTATTCAGAATTTCTATAAAAAAAGAAGTAGCACAACATAGACACAGACAAGAAGACTGCGCAGGCTGTGTGAGCTCGCCGGATACTGGCTTTAGCTTCTCTGACCAATAAAAACGAATAGGAGAATTTTTATTTACTCAAATTTCACAATAAATATTCATTCACAATAAATTTTCATCATGCGACACACAGCCGATTACATTCAGGTATTTTTCAAATCCAAGCCTGTCAAGGAGGTTTCCAAACCTCTCCCCATCAAGTCCTTCTTTCCTGTAATATTCAAAGGTTTTTTCAAGGATTGAGAAAAGCTGCTCCTCGTTTGCAAGCTCAAGAAGCTTTCTTCCCTGTCTGGGATGCCGCCCTCCATTTCCTCCGACAAAGATCGTATACCCGGTTTTTTCTTCCCTCAGGGCATCTTTCCTGCAGGTTGCAATACATGCCCCGCAGAGGATGCATTTTTCGGGATCTATACGGGCTTTATCATCCTGAACTGTTATTGCTCCTACCTTACATGCTTTTTCACAGAGCTTGCAGCCGACACAGTTTTCCTCAAGAATTTCAGGCTTTACCGTGCCCATGACTCCGAAATCATTTTCCTGGGGTCGTACACAGGCTGCAGGACACCCGGTTACTGCAACTTTGAATTTTTTCGGGACAGCTTCCCCAAAGTATTTTTCATCAATTCTGTACGCCAGGTCCTGGCAGTTAATCAACCCGTTTCTGCAAACCCTGTCTCCCTGACAGGCAACGACAGCCCTCACTTTTTTTCCGGCAGAACCTCCCGAAATTCCCTGCTTTTCAAGTTCAGAATTTGCCGTTTCCGCATCTTCGAGTTTGACAAAAGGAACCTCAATCTGCTGCCTTGAGGTTATGTGGACATAGCCGGAACCGTATTTTTCGGCTGTATCTGCAATTGCCCGCAGTTTTTCGGCATCCAGATTGCCACTCACAACTTTCAGCCGCATTGAAAACATATTCTCCTGCCTCTGGGACAGAAAACCTTTACTTTTAAGTGAAGATAAGTCAATTTTTTTTTCAGCCATATAAGTCACTTCACATTAAGAGGCATAATAGAAACGGTATATAAATATTCCTGGATATATTAAAATTTAAAAAAAATTATGATGCAAAAATCAGAGAAAAGAAAAAACATTGAACTGCACAAGTGCCATATAAAGCCCTGTCCCTGCAAAAATGCTGAGCATTGCATTCCTTTTCCATAAGTGGAGCCCTGCAACAACCCCAATTGTCAAGAGTTCCGGAATCCCGTAAGGAGCAGAAAGCCACTGTACATCTTTCAGGCAGTAAATGACCAGAAGCAGGAGGATCATAGGCGGCAGGTTTTTTTCTATTGTGGAAAGCATTGCCGGAGGCTCTCTTGAACCGAAACACAGGAAAGGAAGGACCCTTGTAGTAAAAGTTGCAAGGGCTATTGCAGTGATGATTACAAGCATTTGCAAAGTATCGGTCATCAGTTTTCCTCCTGTGAACTGTCCTGAACAGGCTGTGCTGCCGCATGAACCTGTCCGATTCCTTTAGCCTGCCCTAAGCTTTTGTTCAATTGCTTATCTCCCTGCCTCAGTTTTTCCCTGGCTATCAGAATCATGATCCCCAAAATGATCGAAATTAGCAGCATATTGTCAGGACTGAAGAGTATAAGGGAGACTGCTCCTGCACCCACTGCAGCTACGAAGGGGAAGCGTACGCTGGAGTTGAAGTACTGCTCGATTGTCAGCACCACAAACAGGGCAGTCAGTACAAAAGCCATGCCTTCAAGATTAAGGTCCAGCAGAGAGCCAAGCCCTGCCCCGAGCACCGATCCTATAATCCAGTAGAGGTGGTCGAGAGCTGCAATATAGAAGTAAAACCTTACCTTTGACCCGCCTGCCGGAACTTCGGCTGTGGTCAGGAGGGCATAGGTTTCGTCAGTTAATGCAAAGATGAGGTAAGGCTTGACTTTCCCGACATCGGAAAATTTATCCAGCAGGGACAGTCCGTAAAAAGCGTGCCTGAGGTTCAGGAGCAGCGTGGCTATAACAAACTCCGGAAGCCCGGCACCTGCAGCAAGTAAAGCGACTGCCAGGAACTGGCCCGCACCCGCATAAATGAGGAGGCTCATAAGGAAAGCATAAATCCAGTGGTATCCGGCCCCGTCAATCAGGAATCCGAAAGCCATTCCGAGGGGTATGTATCCGAGAAACACGGGAACCGTAGTCTTGAGAGCACTCAGGAAAAGGTCCGTATTGCCTACCCTTATTTCGTGCCTTTTTGCCTCCTTTTCAGTCATACTATCTCTTCTTTTTACCTTTTTGCCTCATTTTGCCTGAAGAAGAAAAACAGAAATTGCATTTATTATATTTAAAGGCGCCGAATAAATATCGTAAGCCTTGTCCTAATAAAGGAAATACCTGTTATTTTTGTAATTTATAGGGGCTGCTTATAAGCCTGCCCATATTAATATATAAATTACCCCATATTTTATTACATGAGGATTCTCCAGAGACTGAATGTTTTTATCCTGCTGGTTTTAATCCTTTTTCTTGCGTACATACGGTATCTGACTGATTTATTTATCCGGAACCGGGTTTTTCTGGATGCTCTTCTGGTCTCTTTAGTCGTGGTCCTGCTCGCTTACCTGGCAAACTCCATTGCCGACAACCTGATCCTGAGAAAAGTATCGACTTCAAAAGACCGATATGCCTTGAGGAAGACCGTATCTATCCTCATCACAATCTTTGCGGTTGCCTCTCTTTTTGCAATCTGGGTTGAGCGAACGAGCACATTGCTTATTGCCTACGGGATCCTGAGCGCCGGAGTTGCAATCGCCCTTCAGGACCTCCTGAGGAATATAGCCGGAGGAGTGCTCATAATCATATCTCGTCCTTTCAAAGCAGGTGACAGGATCCAGGTAGGGGACAGTATAGGCGACGTGCTCGATATAGGAAGTTTCAGCACAACAATTATGGAAATCCGGGAATGGGTGGATGCAGACCAGTACACGGGCAGGATTCTCCAGGTCCCCAACAGCTTTGCCCTCAACCAGACGATAAAAAACTATACGCGGGACTACTCCTTTATCTGGGACGAAATCCGGGTTATTCTGATTTACGGCAGCAACTGGAAAAAAGCCGAAGAAATTGCCCTTAAAACCGCCGGACCGGTTGTAGGGGAGTTTGAGGACATGGCGCAGAAGGAACTCAGTCTCATGGGAAAAAAATACTTCATTACAACATATGACGTGCAGACAAAACTCTACACAAAGATGCAGGAAAACTGGATCGAAATACGGTTGAGGTACGTGGTAGACCCCAGAAAAAGGAGGGGGATCAGCCATCTTCTGATCTCAAACATCCTTGAGGCACTGGAAAAAGAAGAGGATATCATGGTGGGAACCGCAACGAGTATCGACCTTATGAAAGCTCCGGATAAAGGATGAGATACATTTCTAGTTTTCTCTTTTTTCCCTTAATACCAGCGGGAATTTTCATGTTATTTTTTTATGTCGAGAGCAAATGAGACAATTTCAGCTCTGCAAGGAGTAGAAGAGAAAAAACAAAAGATTCCAGTTTCGGGTATTAAGAATAAACAACCTAATCGGGAACCATCAAAATAATCGGGAACCATCAAAATAATCGGGAACCATCAAAATAATCGGGAACCATCAAAATCAAAAAATATACACCAGCCGGGATTCGAACCCGGGTTCGAGCGTTGGCAACGCCCGGTGATGACCGCTACACTACTGATGTTCACTGGCAGGGCGCCCTGCCGCTTTTTTAACTATATGCTTTCTTATTAATTAAGTTGACCCCCAGAGATTTTGAAGAGCTAAACACAGATCAAATGTACGAAATGTAATCAAACCTGCTGGAAATAATCAAAACATGACTGAAATAATACCATATTCATCGAAGACAGTCTTTGTAAACATATAACAATTTTGGAGGGAAAAGGAGAAACGGATTCGATGTAGTTTTCAGTCACAAACCGAAGAAACGAAGGGCCAGAATAGTAGATTATATGTTCAGTTATCCTTAACGAAAGAATGGTTTTTTTATAAATAAAAACAGTTTTTAATCGAATAATCAGCCTAAAAGAAGAAATATTCGTACATATGTTTACTAAAAAGAGTTATATATTATGGTAATGTTTGATTATGTAACAAATATGCACAACTTGGAAAAACGAAATACAGAATGGATTAGCCCTCCATTCTTACCACCAATCTCTAAAATTGAGAGGAAACTCCTTTCCTCTCAATTCCGACCCTTTTCTATAACTTTTTTAAACAAACCCTTGAACCGGGAAAACAGATATTTTTCATCCCGAACCGATCCGGAAAAAGCTTTCAAACCTTTCGCTTCTTATCCCCCTTTCTCTTTCTTCTCTCCTTCCCTTTCCACGACTCCTACCTGCTTTTCTTTTGTTTCCTACATTTCCGGGAACCCGGAGATAGGTTTTTGAAGCCTTAGACATGACGAGGTCGAGTTCATTAATCAGAATAACCGTTAGTCTAAAAGCCAGGAGTCCAGAGAACTAAAAACAAAACCGTTTTGAGCATTAATCTTTATACAAATTCCTGTATTAGGCAGTTGAGATATCAGGGATGATTTATACCAGGGATGATTTATTAGACAGTAGAATAATTTATATTATCAAGCCAGTATAGATTGGCATATTTCGTGAGCTGGTAACTAAGTATTATATACATCGAAAATGTATCGGTCTCTGTACCGGGTTTCTGACTTTGATATTGAATTTTATGAGTGATGGGTTTTGAGCGAGCTTGAAAAACTGATTAACCTTGCAAAAAATGCAGCCGATAAAATCCGGAAGCATAGGTTTGTGCGCATAGTTTCACATAATGATGCTGACGGGCTGACTTCATCAGGGATCATGGCCCTGGCTCTGTTACGGGCAGGTATAGGTTTCCAACTTTCAATAGCAGGAAAACTGAATGAGACTGTGATCGAAGAAGTGAACAGGACCGTATCGAAAGGAGACCTGGTCATTTTCTGTGATATGGGCAGCGGACAACCGGAACTTATAGGTAAGGTTGCGGCTGACGTCGTGGTGCTTGACCATCACAAGCCAGTAGGACAGTCCCCTGCAAAAGTCGTGGTAAATGCCCATATGGTAGAGATCGACGGGGCAACGGATATCTCGGCTTCAGGCACCTGTTATCTTGTAGCCAGGGAACTCGGAGCAGGAAACATTGATCTTGCAGGACTGGCAATTGCAGGCGCAGTCGGAGACAGGCAACTTTTCCGGACTGCAAACGCCTTTATTCTGGACGAAGCCATAAAAGCAGGAGTCGTGTCCATAAGGAAAGGATTGAAGGTGGGGGATGGAGCCCTTGCGGATGTGCTTGCATACAGCACGGAACCTTTCCTGAATGTAACCGGCTACCCGGAAAAAGCAGCCGAATTTTTAAACCAGTTAGGGCTTTCCGGAAACATTGAAAACCTGTCCGAAGAAGAGTTATCAAAACTTGCCAGCGCTATTGCCCTGAAACTTGTCAGGCAGGCAAGTCCCGAGGCAATAGAAGCCGTCATAGGAGACATCTTTCTGCTGAACCGGGAGCTGGTGCATAATGTCTATGATTTCATCTCCATTCTCAATACCTGCGGAAAGCAGAAGGTTTACGGGCTTGCCCTTGCGCTTTGCCTGAAAGACCCGACCATTGTTGGAGAAGCCATCTCCCTTACAAAAGAGTATGAAAAGAACCTTGCTATGGATATCCGGAAAAGCGTGGAAAAAATTCGTAAAGGGGAAAACATCTGGTGCATTAACACGGTTGATGCCCTCTCTACAGGAAGCCTTGCCACAACCGTGGTCAGATACCTCCACCCCGAACTCCCCTTCATCTGCGTAAACGAGTCTGAGGGAATACTGAAGGTTTCTGCCAGGGGAACCCGCGAACTTGTATCAAGAGGCCTTGACCTCGCCTTTGCCCTCAGGGAAGCTGCAGGCGCAGTCGGCGGAAACGGAGGCGGGCATAGTGTTGCATCCGGAGCCTCAATTCCCCTGGGAAGTACGGAGGAGTTCCTGAGCATTGTTGACCGGATCATAGGAGACCAGCTCAGGAAAAATACCAGTGGGAAGGCAAAGTAAAAGGAAATTGGCAGTAAATGCAAAAAATGGAATTAAGCAGGAAAAACGCACGAGGAATATTTATGAAAATCACAGGTACAATTGGGTTTCCTGACCCAGAGTCAAAACAATCGGTAGCCAGAATCCTCAAAGCCCTTTCCCCGGACAACCTGAGGAGTATGGAAAGTGAAATCAGCGATGAAAGGATTGCTGTGCGCTTTCATTCCGAGAAAATTGGTTCTCTTCTTGCAACTGTTGACGATTTTCTTATGAATGTTAAAATAGGGGAAGGAGTCGAACAGACTCTGGAAAAAGAAAAATAATCAAAGAAAGGGAAAAATCAAGAAGAGGATTAAAGAAAAATAGGAAAGTAATTAAGAGAGGAACTGAAAAGAAGTTAAAAAAACTAAACAGGAGTTAAAAAGCAAATTTAAAAAGGAACGAGAAACCCTGATTCAGTTTCCCGGTTGTTGCTAAACTGTTTTTTCAATTTGCAGACCCTTCACGCCAGAGCCATATAAGTTCCTCGAGTCTGGAGCTCGTCAGTTCTACCCCAGTGTTCGGAATGGGAAGATTGTTTTTATAGACATGTATCGCTTCCTGGAGTTCTCCTGTGCTTATGCCGGTTCCTTCCTGAGAGGTCGAATCGTCCCAGGGGTTCCAGTCGCGGACTGTCCAGGCCCAGGTGCATGCAACCTTTTCGCTTCCTGTTACAGCGCGGGCGGTAACAGTGTAAGTTCCGGGAGAGAGGGCACTGCTGGAATAGGAACTGCTTGTAACACCGGATTCGGAACTCTTTAACACTCCGTTAAGGTACCAGCGTACAGTGCTGTTATGGTTTGTGCTGATGCTGAACGCCTGCTCCCCTCCTTCATAAGTTGTAACATTTTCGCTGGGGCTTGCAGAGAGGATTGAGAGTGGGGCAACTGTTATGTAATTGATCTTTGTCTCTGAGTCAAAACCGTTCCTGTTGCTGACATTCAACGAGACGGTATAAGCTTTGTTGGAGCTATAGGTGTAGACCGGGTTTTGGACTATTGAGTCCACAATTCCGTCCCCGTTCAGGTCCCATTCCCAGGAAAAGGCATCCTTAGAGAGGTCGGTAAACTGGACTGTAAGAGGAGAAACCCAGCTGGTGATATTTGACGAGAATTCAGCCTCTGGAGGAACAGTAACAATGGTGAAAGCCTTTATGCAGAAGTTTGCTTCGGAATAATCGTATGTTTTGTCTTCTACTGATGTCAGGTCTTGCCAGCTGACTCCATTTAAACTTATATAACTTTCTCCGGAATTGGCCTGCGCCTTGCTGCTATAACCGGAAAGTTTATACTCAAGAGCAAGCGGGTTTCCGGATGAAGGATTGCTGAACTTAATAACCACTGAAAATTTTTCCCCTGAACTCAGGTTTACTGGTGAGCTCAACAGCTGAGTATGGTAGCCAGGAAATGCACAGGTTCCGTTTTCATTTGCAACAAAAATACCCGACTGACTGAGGGGACCATCTGTCGGGTTTTTGTAAACATATATCTCGTAAGCCGTATCGAAATCCGTAGTATAGAATCCTACAGCCTCAAGTATTTCATTTCCTTCCGAAGTAAATACATTGCCACTCCAGGCAGTTAAAGATTCGGAGTACCCGATCTGATTTACCCATCCGAGTGGGTCATACTGGTAATTGTAGTCAAAGTTGTCCTGATCTGCAGCCGTAAACACGGCATTTTCTTCGTATCCGAGCCTGGTGTCATAATAGGAAATATAGAAGTATCCCTCTTCTCCCCAGGACTCCCCCCAGCTATTCTTTACAATGAAAGCCCCGTCTCCTGCAGGAATTTGTTTGAACATGTTTCTGTCAAATGAATCGTTCCAGCCTACGATAGTTATCGCATGGTTTACTTTACCCGACCCTGTGTATAGATAAGCATGATTATTTTCCTGGTAATAGATCGTTTTATCCATGTACATCGTGGAATACACGGCTCCGTAATCCATAAGTGCCTGTTTGATCACCTCATTGTCCAGAGGGCCCGTTCTGTCAGGAAGTATGAGCGCTTCCTGAAGATATTTTTGCACGACAAGTCCTTCAGGGGAGGACGTAGAAGTCTCGCTAAAAGGGTCTTCGGCTTCGTTTACAGGTCCGGCCCAGCGGGCAAGGTATGCCATAGCCATGAAGGCATTCCCCCCGTCATTGACATCAAAGTCAAAACCGTCGGAATAGTATGTTGTAACGAGGTTTTTCATGTTATTTTCGGAAAAGTCCCAACTTTCTCCTTCTGCCCCCAGAATGTAAGATTCAAGGGACGCAAGGCTTGAAAAAGCCCAGCAGCTTCCGGTTTTTCCCTGGTTTTCCACAGAGGTGACCTGGCCCTTAGTACGCAGGTCGAAAGTTGCGGGTAGTTCCGAAGCTGATGCCCTGAGCAAAAGCCTTTCTGCAGGCTTTGAAAGCCCTGATAGGTTTACCGGCGAGGGAGTATATCCGGTACCTGAAAAGTCTCCATCTCCAGAAGACGAGATAGATTCAATTGACTCTGATTTTTCGGATTCCAGAAAGTCAGGGTTCAGGGGAGCCGTTTCAATCGAAGGTTCTGAAAGAGAAGTATTGTTCTGGGACAGCTCGAAGTTTTCGGAACTTCCGGCGGCAAGAGAAAGGCTGCCGGAAAAACACGAAAATAAGATCATAAATGCAAACAGGAGGGAATTTATTTTCTTCAAGAATTATCGGCCTCGGATAAGATCAATTTCTGGTTAACTGACTGAGGTAGTACGGAAGAAACAATACAGAGGAATTTATTGGGATTCAAATTTTCGGACTATACGCAAATAGTAAGCGGATTTTCAACAATATTCAGTACAACAAATATTTTTAAGTAAATCCATTTTTGATTAAAATTCATGTGTATAGTTTATGAAATTTATGTATAAGTTTTTTTCTAACCTTGTATATTTTTTACTAAGAAGAAATAAATTACTTGTCTAAATAACAAACTTTTGGATTTGACTTTTTTTGAAAATTATAGCATATAGCCTTGTATTACCTATTTGTTCAAAGTGAATAGGCCAGAATACATATGAAATTTAATTGAATTATATACAAAATATTTTTCAAAATAGGAAATTTATTAATTAAAAATTATTATCTCTGTCTTAGGAAGATAAGTAAATCAATTTATAACTACTGTTGCAGTCCTGATCCTAATTAATTACAGTACTTACGCGGATCTGTTTCTAATGGAATCTATTTCTAATGGAATCTATTTCTAATGGAATCTATTTCTAATGGAATCTATTTCTAATGGAATCTGTTTCTAATGAAATCTACTTCTAATGGAATCTGTTCCTAAGGGGTCGGTCCAACAGAAAGAAATATTAAGTTTGTCTTTTCATATCTTTACGGGGCATACTTACAGGGGGGAGAATCCTGTTTTCAGAAACAATTGCAGACATTGAGAATACCAACCAGGAAGACCTTGATAAAGAAATCCTGAGAGCTGCAATGATCGCAGAACTGGATGCCATCAACATATACGAACAGATGGCAAACCTGACAAAAAATGAGGAAATCCGTACAATTCTTCTTGATATCGCCAGGGAGGAAAAAGTCCATTTAGCAATGTTTGAGACCGTGCTCCTGCAAAATGACAGGGAATTCTTAAAGATTTACTCCGATTATTCACTTGCCAGAATGTAAAAGAAGAACTGTTTAGGATGCTTTTTTTAGATTTTTCGGGAATTTCTATTACAGAATATTGGCAGATAAGAATATCTTCTTCGTAAGTCACTTTTCCAAATATTGCTGCATAATCATTTATATCCGGCCTATTAATATTTTATATTGATCTTCCATGCTTGAGGAATATGCGAAGAAGAGAGATTTTAAAAAGACCTCCGAACCTCTCGCTAGCGGGGTCGAAAAAAGTTCGGAAAAAAGTTCGGATAAGCCTGTTTTTGTAGTCCAGCGACATGATGCAACTAACCTTCACTATGATTTTCGCCTGGAACTGGGCGGGGTACTGAAAAGCTGGGCAGTCCCCAGGGAGCCGCCTGAAAGTGCCGGCATTAAGAGGCTTGCTATCCAGACTGAAGACCACCCGCTAGAATATGCCGATTTTGAGGGAGAAATCCCCGAAGGAGAGTACGGAGCCGGGAAGGTTGAGATCTGGGACAAAGGGACCTTCGAGCTTCAGAAACATAATGAGAAAGAATTTGCCGTGACGCTTCACGGAGAAAAACTCGAAGGGGATTATGTACTGATAAGGACAAAGTACGGAAAAGAGGGCAAAGGATGGCTTTTTTTCAAGAAAAAAGACGATTGAACAGCTGTCGGGAGAGAAGATTATTTCAGTCAACTTAAAGGTAAACCGTTAAAGTTATTGACGGTAACGTGAGAAAGAGTTAAAGAATAATAAGTAAAAGGCATTGAAGGAAAGAATAATCGGCAAAGGTATTGGAAATAAGAATTGGCAAAAAAACTGGGGGATAACTGGCAAAAGTGTGCAGGTTTTTGGCTTAAGGCGCCCGGTTAAAAATTATGCTTCTAATTGTGCTTCTTGATACACAGGGTGGGAGTGACTGAATGGGAAAGGTTAAGGAAGAGAGGGTGAAAGTAAAAATTATTGAAGCTGCAGGCAGCAATTTCTGTGTTGCGACCTGCGATGGGCAAAAAGTGCACGATATAATTGCGGACTTTTTCCGCAAAAACAGGAAAGTTGAACTCTCTTTTGCAGAGAATGACGAACTTACGCCTGCCTTTTTGAATTCGGCTGTGGGGCAGCTTTACGGGACTTTTCCGGCTGAACTGATTGAAAAAAACCTTTTTTTTACGGATCTTGATCCTGAAGATGAGACTGTCCTCAAGAGGGTCATGGAGAGAGCAAAAGGCTATTTTGAACATGCATATTCCTGTAGAAAGGCTCTCAGGGATGTGATCGGAGGCGAAGATGCATAAGAGTGTCCACCGCGCGGTAGTCTATCCTTTAAAACGCAGTGTTAGGCTTCGCCCCGGAAAGACCCTGCCTGTAAAGCCCGGCCCGGCACCTATCCATTCCACAGAAACCTATGATTTTCCTCCTGAACAGAGTTATTTTTTTGATACTAATATCTGGCTCTATATTTACGGCCCCATAGGCTGGCCTGACCAGAGGTCTGCCATATATTCCAGAACCTTAAGAGAAATCCGGAATTCAAACGGTACAATCTACATAAACTGCATGATAATCTCGGAATTTATCAATGCCTTTTCCAGAATCGAGTTCAAACAGCAGACGGATTATTCAAGGTTCAAGGATTTCAGAAATTCACTCGGTTTTCGTCCGGTTGCCGCAGACATTACCTCAAACGTAAAGAAAATCCTCCGAAACACCCTTGCCTGCGACCCCAACTTAAATGTCATAGACCTGCCGGAAATCATGAGCTTCTTTGAGCAGGGAAAGTATGACTTCAACGACCTGCTCTTTGCAGAAATCTGCCGCGCCAAAGGGCTGATCTTCGTAACCCATGATAAGGACTTCAGCGATATGGGAGTTGAGATTCTGACCGCAAACGAGAAGCTACTGCACAGGTGAACAGGAAGTTTCGATGGGAATTTTGAGCTGAAAGAGTCCGGAAACCCTTGAATTGAAAAAATCCACTGCACAATTGAAACCTGCCGTAATCTCCATAGTTGCCATGCTCAATAAGCATCAGGAAGGCAAATTATACTTTGGGGTTAAGGAAGATGGGACTGTTGTTGGCCAGGAAATTGGGACTGATACTTTGAGAACCATTTCTCAGGCTATTTCAGCGTACATAGAACCAAAAGTCTATCCTGTTATCCGGCAGGTAACATACTTCATATATTGACATGCAGGACTATACAGGTGATCTCTTCTACTTGATCGGTGAGGCTGAAAAATATATCCTTAAAAATATCCACATTGGAATGCGGCTAGAAGGTCTGAAGAGAATCGACGTCCTTGAGATCCCGGAAGTTCAGGAACAGAAACTACGTAAATTCCATCTTCGTCCTGTTCGATAACAACAGCAAATTCGCGCATTGATTGGCCTCGTATTTCAGATATAAATCTTATTCCGATGATTTTATTTATAGCTGCGTTAACTTCCTCGTTTCCTCTTTGCAGGTCCGTTCAGTAGAAGATTATATGGAAAAGCTGATTTCAAAGAGATATTCAGATTTATTTCTGTAAAAATATATTTCCCTCACGGACTGCTCCACCTCTTCTCCCACCTCTTCTCCCACCTCTTCTCCCACCTACCTCTAATTAGTTTTTGATCCTTCCCCAAACCGGTCCGCGACAAAATCCTCGGAATAATAAAAACCTCAAGCAGGGTCCCGGAATAGATAATTCTTGATAGGACCGGGAATACCTGAGATTCTTCCCCTCGAAAAATTTATCATTTATGCAAATAAAAATACTATTGATTCCACACTGGCATTGGGTGAAAAAGCTGGCTTGGCAGCTGACAGAAAAAAGTTACTGAAAAATTCTGAAGGGAATTAATATAATGCCCTTATACAGAGATTAACGAACAGGGGAGAAGATAATGCCTACAAAAGAAGAGATTGAAAGCCAGATTATGGACCTCTGGGATGAGATATTTGATCTTGAAGACAAAAGTAAGGAAGAATTGGAGGTTAAATACACAGAATGGCGGAAAGTAGAACCGCGACTGGATGAAGGAGTAGATGAACTCATAATACACATAGAGGCAATGACAGGAATCAGTGACGAGAGCATGTTTATCTACAGAGAAGTGAAGGAAATCAAAATCAGGTACAAACAGGAGATGGAAGAGATACATGCAAAAATAGATGCACTGACTAAAGAAAAAGACAGGGTGTAAAGATGCGTCCTGCTTTCAGCAGGTAACTTGTTTTTTCGGAATGTTTTTATTGATTTCTTTTTTGCTGGAAAATACATTAACCCTGATACTAAACATTACTGCAAAAATGGTTCATTGTTTATATATGCCGTGAGATCTGAGTTATATGTTAACCAGTTTTAAACCAGTTATATATTTTTAATATGTATGAAATGTAGAAGGGCTAGCGTGGGAGTGGCAAACTATTGATGGAGCTATGACAAAGATTGAGAATTATCTAGCAATGCCAACTCTGGCTCAACTAATCAGAGAAAAAAGATCATTGAGTTGAAAGGCACAGATTTCCATTCAATTTGAAGAGGATACCACATCATAACAAATTCAATTCCTGTTTTCCTTTTTTTTCCGTACTTTTTTCTGTGTTCAGTTTAGCCCTCATATCCTCCATTAAATGTTCTCGAGGATTCTTGTAAAAGAGATAGAGATTATGGGTTTCTGACCCAGATGTACGATCGGGTATAGTTTTGAGACAGCCTGTTTGAATCATTTTTTAGTCAACCCGTTCAAGATAATCTGAAACCCCTGTTCGATGAGTTCATTCCTGTCCGGAACCACATCTTAGTCCAGAATCAAACTCACAACAGCCTTTGTACCCTTAAAAAACATCTTCATGATCAATTCCGGAGGGTAATCACTGAGAACCCCGGTGCTGACCACCGTTCCCGATCCTGCCCCGGATGGAAACTTCCTTGCCTATGCATGCTTTGATGCTGCGGCTAAGCCTGCTTTGACCACAAAATAAAGGCTGTTTAGGCTGTTTATAATAATTCCTTGGTTGGGAAGTAGTTAAACAGGGTCCCTTAGCCACGCCGGCATCTTTTGATATCTGGACTGTGGAAGTCACATGGAAGCCTCTTCCCGTAAAAAGTTTCAGGGCTGCTCCCATTATAACTGTTTTTTTGTCGCTGACCTTCTTTTATATATTTAAACTCGTAAATATTTAAACTTCTAAAAATGACTGATTAGTCAATTTGAGGTTTCGGCATTTATAATTCTTGCTGAAACATAAAACTCACAGATTTTCCGTTAAAAAACGAATGAAAAGCTTGAGTAGATGCCTTCGGCTTTTTGAAAAAGGAGAGTGTTTAGGATAATAGGGCATCTGGCTTTTTTTTGGTCGGGAATATTTGGAATACGTTTTCTGGAGAAACATAGAGGAAAGATTCTTCAGACGCCCCTATAACATAATAATACTTTATACGATATAAAATTATGTCACTCTCGAAGAATTCCTATAATTTTTGACAGTATTGTAAATAAACAGATATTTATGACAGTAACGCAGCCAGATAATGGAAGAATATAACCAGTTTATGATAGTAACATAGCGAGTTTATGAAAAAATGTAACCGGAATATGACCGTAAATCTCCCCCATGAGCAACTTATGGCCGGAGGGGTTTACCAATCAAAAAGCGGAAGCTCAGGGAATAATCTCTACCTGAGACCTGCTTGAAAATAGAATAGTATAGAACTTATAATACTTCATTCAGGGCTCTTGCAGCCGTGTAAACGCTTCCAACTCCGAAAATATACTGGGCTATTCTTATTGCTTGCATAACCTCTTCTTTTGTAGCTCCGGCTTCCATTGCCTGGATTGCAAGGACCTTTACTCCGTCAACGGCACCGTTAGCTGCATCCAGAGCCATTGCAATAAGGAATTTGTACTTAAGAGGAACTCCGCCTTCTGCAAAAGAAAGTTCTCGCATGTTTTCAAGCAGGGAAAATAATTCCGGGTCTTTATCCATTATAACTTTGAGAGGGTGTTCTGACATGTTGTATTCTCCATTTCACTTTATGTTTTCAGGAATTTTACCTTAATAGGATTTTTACACTTAAAAGATCTCACTTATAAAAACTCACTTAAGGAATCTTCATGAGATGATCCTGATAGGGAAATCCTGATTAAGGGGTATTACTTGTTAGATCTTATTTTGATGCTTATTTTGTTTTGGTACTGATTAATTTTAAAACATTCGATGTTAAAGCCAGAAAGCCTCCTGTTTTGGACTTATCTGATTGCCATATCTCTCTCATTATTCACATTAAGTTATATTACTGCCCATAAAAAACTTTATTTATCATTAGCTAGTACATAGGATTCCGGTGTATTACTGAATATATTAGGCATTCATGTTTATTAGGCATTTATGTTCAAACTAAAGCAGGAAATTACGGTAATGCATCTCCGGTAAGACATCTGAAAGGTGAATAGAAATGAACAAAACATGGGAAAAAGTTTTTGAATATGCATCATCCCCCCTGGAAGGAACGATGTCAAGAAAGCTCAGAGAAGGAGTCAGTATTCAGATCAACGAAGGAAAGATCTACAAGAAGGCTGTGCTTTTCCTGGGAGAAGAATTCGTACGCATAACAGAAGAAGAGGAAGGACAAAAAATCAATACTTATTATGATTGGACTTCAATCGGTTCGATCAGGACATACAGTAAGACTAAATGATAATAGTTATCTATGTTTGTATTCGGTTAAAGTTGAAGAGGTAAAGTTTGTGTTATTGTTACCCTTCATTCAAAGACAGGTTTACAAAAAAGAAAAAGCAGATTGCCAGAAATCATGCTTCTAATCCGGCAGATCTGCTGTCATCAAGTTCCTCTTCCATCTTTTCGTTCTGCACTTTTATGGAAAAGAGGGTCAGAAAGAGCAAGAAATATGCTATGAAGTTAACAAGGAGGGTCAACTGCAGTGTTGTCCCTTCAAGGCCTCCTCCGCTTCCGCCGGTGTTTCCTCCGAACATGAGGGGATGAGCCGAGCGCCAGAGCCTGATCGAAAAAAAACTCAGAGGCACGGATATGAAACCTAAAATCCCGAAGACTGCCGAGAGCCGGGCTCTTTTCTCAGGCTCTTCGAGTGCTTTTCTGAGCATCATGTAGGCGAGGTAAACAAGGAAGAGGACAAGGGAGGTAGTCAGCCTGATGTCCCAGATCCAGTACCAACCCCAGGCATCCTTTGCCCAGATCGAACCCGTAATCAGCACAAGGAACGAAAAAAGGGTTCCGACTTCTGCAGCCGAGCGGGCATAGATATCCCATTTGAGGGCTTTGTCCCGGAGGTAGAGGATACTTGCGGCAAATACGACTGCAAAAGCCAGATAGGATATGATTGCTATTGGCATGTGGAAGAAAAAGATCCTGAAACTCCCACTCAGGACCTCGCCTGCTTCGTCTTTAATCGGAGGCAAGTAGAAAAAAATCATGTATGTCGCAAGAATCATTACACCGGCAGTTACAACCGCCAGCACTCCGGTTTTTCTGGAATTTGATGCCATTTTGTTCACGTATCTTGATGGGTTAGGATTAACAAATGTCCAAAAATATGTATCTGTATCGATTCGATTTACTTCTTTATTACTGATTCTATTTATTTTGTTTTTCATTGATTCGATTTAAGCCTTCAGTCCGAAACAACATATTCAAAGACCAGATGCGAGATTACAAAGAACACAAGGTCGTAAACTGCGAGCAGCCTTAGCTCCGGCAGCAGATCTCCGATGCTGTTTCCGGCAAGAACTCCTGCAGTTGCTTCCACCGCAGGGATCAGGACCGGCAGGAGGACCGGCAGGAGAATGACCGGCAGGAGAAGTTCTCTTGTCCGGGTTCCGAGGGTAAGGGCTGAAAGCAGGGTTCCGACTGCGATAAACCCGAAAGTTCCGAGGAAGAGGATTAACAGGAGCAGGAGCAGGGTTCCTGTTCCAAGGCTGTAATTAAACAGGATGATAAAGAAGGGAAGGGTTACGGCTTCCATTAGAAATACAATCGCAAGGTTGGAGAGGATTTTTCCGGTATAAATCGCACCCCGGTCCACAGGGCAGAGCATAAGGGCTTCAAGACAACCGTTTTCAGTTTCCATTACAAAGGTTCTGGAAAGCCCGAGCATTCCGGCAAAGGTGAAAGCAATCCAGAGAACGCCGGGAGCAAGTTTTTCAACCTTTGAGCTATCCCCGAGAAAATCCCCGAAAGAAATGCTGAAGACCACAAGCACCAGAAGCGAGTAAATGAACATAGAGTTAAGCATCTGTTTTGTCCGGAACTCGGCTTTAAGGTCTTTTGCAGCGATATAAAAGCTCCGGATCATTTTAAAACTCCTTTTTTCAATATAATCTGTCAGTCCTATTTTTTTAAATAAATTCAAGCCTGATTTCAATATTTACTTCCATACCTGCATTTTTCAGTTTTTGTATTTATTTGCTTTTTTGTTTTCTTAACTTTCAGGCTCATGTGAACATAAAGCCACATTTTTCTCTAAATTCCTGAAACCCTGAGAAATTTTCCTTAACGCCATCATATACAAATTTTCCTTTATTCAGGATCAGAAGCCTGTCACAGAGGGCAAAGCCCCGTTCAAGGTCGTGGGAAACCATCAGTTTTGTGCTCCCCTGAAATTCAGAACTTTTGAGGAGCTTTTCAAAAACAAGGGAGGCCCCGGGATCAAGCCCTGTATAGGGTTCGTCCAGAAGGAGGATGGAGGGTCTGTGAAGCAGGGCTCTTGCAATGGAAAGCCGCTGTTTCATGCCTCTTGAAAAGGTGCTTACCCTTTCGTCCGCTTTTCTTACAAGCCCCGTATCCTTTAAAAGCTGTGATATCCTTTTTTCGAGTTCCTGACTCTCGATTCCATACATTTTCCCGAAAAAATGCAGGTTTTCTTTTGCGGTAAGTTCTCCGTAGAGGTAGGAATCATGGGAAAGCATCCCTATTTCTTTGCGGACCTTTTCAGGCTCTTCACTTACGTTAAAGCCGGACACGAAAACAGAACCTCCGGTAGGTTCGAGCAGGGTTGAGATCAGCTTCAAAAAGGTGGTCTTTCCAGCCCCGTTAGGACCAAAAATAACCGCAAACTCGCCTTTTTTAATGTCAAGGTCAAGGGCTTTCAGGACAGGAGTTTTCCCGAAAACTTTTGATAGTTCCCTTATGGAGACCGCGTTTTCCATCGGAACTACTTTGAGAATCCCTCTAAATTAATCTTTTTATATGGTATGTACTTCAAGCTGCAGTTCTGCTATACTGGATTGCGGCTCCGGATCAGGTCTTTTTCCGCCCCTATTCCCTGTCTCCAGCACTTACTTTTTAAAACTCCTGAGTATATTCTGTAAAAATCCTTTTTTTTCAAAGTACTGCTGGTGATAGTCTTCGGCCATATAGAACTCAGAAACCGGCAAAATCTCGGTCACAATGGGATTTTTGAAAACTCCCGCCCTCTCAAGTTCTTCTTTTGAGGTGAGAGCAGCAGCTTTTTGCTCTTCGTTGTGGTAAAAAATCACGGACCTGTACTGCTTTCCAACATCTGGGCCCTGCCTGTCCTTTGTGGTCGGGTCATGGATCTTCCAGAAAACATCCAGCAAATCCCTATACGACACGACTTTCGGGTCAAAAATAACCCTTACAGCTTCTGCATGCCCTGTATCAAGGGTACAAACCTGTTCGTAAGTAGGCTTTTCAAAGTGCCCTCCGCTGTAGCCAACCGCAGTTGCGACCACACCTTTTACCTGCCGGAAAACCTCTTCAATTCCCCAGAAACAGCCTGCAGCAAAGGTTGCTTTTTCCAGGCTTTCTCCGGGGCTTTCAAGTATGTCCGTACTCTCTTCTGCTGTTGCGTTTTTCTGTTCGGCTTTTTCATTTCTTTCCACTATCTTCCCCCATCGATCTTCAAGGAAACCGGGTCGTCTTATGATCCGAATTCAGGTCTACTTTATGATTCGGATTCAGGTCTACTTTATGATTCGGATTCAGGTCTACTTTATGATTCGGATTCAGGTCTACTTTATGATTCGGATTCAGGTCTACTTTATGATTCGGATTCAGGTCTCCCGTATGACCCGGATATATCTGATATCTATAATCAAGAAGCCTGAATAATAAAAGTATATCGTATTCGGGATAAGATATCGGATAAGATATCGGATTAGAGCCTTGATAAATTTGATTTCTTGCCAGATTTTTCAGGTCTGGTCAGGTCAGGATTTACCGTATTTACCCATCAGTTCCCCTTCGCCGATGATGTGCCCTATCATTTCGCTTTCAAGTTCCTTTCTTCCGGCTCCCGTTTTGAGTTCAAGCTGCCTGTCCAGTGCGTAAACCCTGAAGTAGTACCTGTGTGTGCCTGAGGAAGGGCACGGCCCTCCATAGCCGATCTTCCTGAAGTTATTAATTCCCTCAATCCCCGGGATGCTGTCTTCCTCTATCTTTGCCACTGGCTCAATATTCCAGATGATCCAGTGGGTAAACGGATTCATGGGAGAATCAGGATCGTCCATGATCAGCACCAGACTTTCAGTTTCTTCAGGAATGTTTGCAAATTCCAGAGGCGGATTTATGTTCTCCCCATCGCATGTGTATTTTCGGGGGATAGCACTGTTAGATTCAAACTCGCTGCTAAAAACCTTTATAATCTGGATGTCCATATTCTCGTCCCCATTGCCGGCATAGAAAGTCTCTGATTGTTCATCTGCAGATACTTCGGTTTGGTCATTTTTTATACATCCCGAAATCGGGAGCACTCCTGCGAGCAGGAACACTAAAAAACTGCTCCGGCTTTTCTCTTCATGTACAGCACCAGTCCCTGCGCTCAGAGAAAATTACTAACACTATAATATTAAATCTAAAGAGATATAATCTTAAGGATCTTATAACAGAGCTCAACTTAAAACTGAAATCCCGCATTCCGAAAGAATTCGAAATCCGGACTTAAGCCTGGAGTTTTAAAAAGCTTCTTAAAAAAAGCTTAAATTTACCGGACTTTCCTTCTTAAAAGTTTATCCACTTTACTTTGTTGGGTTCCCGAGCCGCTCCCAGGAATTAACATCTCCGGTAACCTGAAAACTCAGGTTTTAAAAATTAATGCAACTCAGGATCCCTTCCGTAAAGCTGTTGAGTGTTGGGCAAAGCTTTGAAGGGTAGATTCTTCAATCTTCAACTTCAAGAGCCTGAATTATATCGTTTACCGTAGCCTCTCCTTTACCTACGCGCCTTACAAGCGGATAGATAAAAGAGCAGTCATCAATCGCTGCCCAGCGAGCTTCTCCTACGCGTCTGATAACATCGTTCATAACTTTGCCACATTCGTCGCAGTATCTTGCATCGCTCTCTGTTCCACATATTTCGCAATTCATAGATATTACCCCACTAACTATGGGGCTGTCGAAAATAAATAAATTTTGGTGATGTGTGTGCATAGCTATACAGCCATTGAAAAACGGGAGCTGAAATATATTGGACTGAAATATATTGAACCGAAATTTATGAACTGATCCATTAAAGATGCAAGAACCTTTTCTATTAAGGCTGTAAGGCAACGGGCAGTTCAGGAAAGGTTAACAATAATTTAAAGGTTAACAATAATTTCATTCATCTCTTCTATCCCGGAGCTTTTAATTGTGATTTCTTCTTTGCTGCCCACACCTAATCCCAGTTAAATAGCCCTTCTGATCTGCGACTGAGCCCAGACCGATTTCACCTGTATCCTGGGAACCGTGCCCAAGGTTTTCAGAAGAACAAGTCCTGACAACATCGTTTGCAATCACATCCGGGCTTCCAAGGGCAATTCCAGATCCCCTCAGAGTTCCTACGTTCGAGACCTTGGTCACAAAACACTTGGTAGCATCCGGGATGTAAAAATCAGGCTTAGACACGAGGTTGGATTCAGCAATCATATACCCAAAGAGTATATCCATCCCCTGCCCATGGGAAAACTGCCTCCTGTCCCTTTCTGAGGTTATGCTGATCCGGGACTTAACCCCCATAGTAAAGGTTGCAGTCCAGTGAGTCTTGATTGCCGGAAGAACAATCATGTAATCTATCGGCTCCACGTGTTCGCATTTCATGTGGTCAAATTTCAGGATTTCATCAACTGCCTCTGCCTCCGCAACCTGCCAGAGCCCCAATTTTTTGAGCACCTCTTCAGTATCCATCGAGCTCATCGACTTTTCAGCCACAATTATTTTTCCGGGATTGTACTTTTTAACTTCCCAAATAGCGCACCCCTCAACACTTTCGGGTTTGTCAAACCATGGGCAGGGTCCGCAGTATTTGCGTTCGGCTTGGTTAATACAGTTTCTCCTTCCTTGATCCCAAGCCCGCCTGCAAGTTCCACAGCTGTCCTGACGGATTCAAGGGTATCCATATTTCTCGAAAATCCAACAGGTACTATATCAAACTCCAGAGAGTAATTATAGCCCGAGGTATAAAAATAAGAAATAAAATAAAAAACGAAGAAGAAAGAAGAAGAGAGACCCGAAATTCGGGTTTTACTGGCGCAACTTGCACTCACACATCTCTATGAGTGCCCCCTCTCCTATTCTTGAACCGCGAGCAATAAGCATGTCTCCTGCCTGGACAATGGTGTTGCCTTTGGGGGCATAGACCCAGCGTTCAGCTCTCTTGATTGCCATTACATGTAGCCCGGTTTCGGTTTCAAGTTTCAGTTCCGAGAAGGTCTTGCCAACGATTGGAGAGCATTTCTCGACCTGGAGCCTTGTGATAACTTCTTCGGAGTTCCGCACTGCGAGGGTAATGATCGGGTGGAGTTCGATGTCCCTGAGGACAGTATCTGCAATCCCGTAGGCAGCGTCTGAAATTGCTTCAGAGGCGCTGGCAAGGTGCAGGATCCCCCTGAGGATGTTTACGTCTTCAACGTGTTTTGCAGTTTCAAGTACCCAGTGCTGGAGTTCGTATTTCATGGAATCCATCTCGGACTCAAGGGCACTTACCTCATATGCGATATCTTCGTTATCGAAAAGGATAGCAGAGTACGCAAGCCCTACAGAGAGCTCGGACATGTTTTTCATGTCCACTATTATATCAACGGCATGTTCAAGGTCCTTTAAGCCCTTATCATGCTCGATTTCCCTCGGGACAAATTTCGTTGTCGTTGCCATTTCAAAGAAGAGCGGTACCCCTTCGTCGTGCCCTCTGGCGATCAGTACATCCCCCTGACGGAGACGGGTTTCCTTATCAGGGTCGTAAATCCAGTCTTCACTTCTGCGGATTGCAATTACCCACATCCCGGTCTCGATATCAAGCTCGATATCTCCAAGAGTGCGCCCGGTCATTACAGATTCTGCAGCAACGGTTGCCCTGACAATGGTTTCTTCTGCTTCCCTGAGGGCTACCTTCAGCTCCATAGGGATGCCCATGTTCATAAGAACAATCTTAGCAATGTCGCCTGCTGCATTTGCTATGTTCTCCGAGGACGCAGCAACCTTCAGAACTCCCAGGAGTTCTTCAGCCTCATCAACCCTGCGGGTGCTTAACATTGCAGCCATTTTCATATGATAGTCGAGGGTATCCATTTTATCTTCAAGGTTAAGCACCTCTTCTGCGATGTCCTCATCATCATAGACCATCGCAGAATACGCCAGGTCTACCATGAGTTCGGAAGTATCCTTCATCTCAGTCAAAAGGTCTATAAGATTCCTTGGACTGTATCTGAATTCTTTAGGGAACATGGTCTCTGTATCAACTCTACCTTATTGTTGGTGTATACGAGGTATATACCTCATAGTAATTATTGATTTTTGAATTATTCCGAATTAGCCTGCTTGATAAATTAAATAAAAATGTTCT
Organism: Methanosarcina siciliae T4/M; assembly: GCF_000970085.1. Classification (NCBI taxonomy): domain Archaea; kingdom Methanobacteriati; phylum Methanobacteriota; class Methanomicrobia; order Methanosarcinales; family Methanosarcinaceae; genus Methanosarcina; species Methanosarcina siciliae. The sequence goes on from NZ_CP009506.1 coordinate 2,631,659, forward strand.
GAATAGAAGTTGGACTATTAAGTTGCATCCCATTTATATAATCTCCAGCAAATGCAGAGCCATGAAGATACCCATAACTCCCACAAGGTCTCCAAGACTTGCTATTAGAGGTATGACCGTGTCGTCGGGATCTATCCCGAAGCGGTGAGATGCAAACGCAATGGCAACCGTTGCAGAGTATACAACTACAAGTTCTATAACAACTGCGATAAGGCTGATTTCCAGAAGGGTGAGGAAGGGCATGCCATAGCCCATAAAATGGCTTGCAAGAAAGACCAGCACACTTACGGAAATCGAAGAAACAAAGCCCACGATTGAGGCAGCAATGACACTGTTGTGCACGACAGGGTTCCTGTAAATCCGGTCTCCAAGCCCCATATGAAAAGCCGAGGATAATCTCGCTCCCAGCATGCTGCCTGTATCTCCTCCTATCTTGATAAGGGCCGGGATAAGGATAAGGATCGCAGGCATGGAAAGCAGGCTTGTTTCTCTGGTGTTAAGGACCTGCCCTACAATGATACCTATTACGCAGGTGATCGAAAGCACGGGAAGCCCGCGCTTGACAATTCCCCGTACGGTGTAATAGCTGGTCTGTTTCCCGGCTTTTCTCAAAGCATCACCACCAGTTTTGCCGAGAGGAAAAGCATGAACATTGAAACTATATCCCCGATAGTTGCAATCGAAGGCGTAACGACATTATCGGGGTCAAAGCCGAACCTGAACATACCTATGGCAAGCAGGACCGCAACAAAAGAGAGGATTACTCCGGAAGTAAGGGCGGAAATCACACAGATGAGGATAAGCTTAAAGGCTCCCGCACTTTCAAAACCCAGGGCAAGGGTGACAAAATGCCCTAAAAACCCGAGAAAGATAGCCATTAAAAAACCCAGGAGTAAGGACCCTGAAATATTATTTGTCAGCTCGGGGTTGTTCCTGTCGATGGAAGTGATAAGCCCCATGTGGATTGCACTGCCGAGCCTTGAGCCGAGGGTCGAGGAAATGTTTCCGCGCAGCCCGAGCACGCCCGGATAAATAACAATCAGGCCGGGGATCATCTCAAGTTCGCTGGTCATTCCGGAAAAAATGATCCCTGCAATAACTCCTCCTACAGTCGCAAGAAGTTCGAAAGGCAGCGCCTCACGTACAATTGACGAAACACTCGCGTATTCGCTGAGATACCTGTCTATAAACTGGGATTCGAAGATATCCTCTTCCCTGTGCGACTCGGAGGGCATGCGACTGTATATACGCTGATAATATTAAAATAATAGCCAACTCTTGAAAATTGAGTTTGTGAAAAATCTTTCTATTTCAAGTCTGTATAAAATAATAGAAAAAACTCAACCTTAGTTATTGAAGGTGGCAATTTACCTGATATTACGAAAAATAAGGTCGGATAAATCCCAATCTTATATTTCACCAAATTTTGAAGTTGTTGTCGTTTTTGCCTTCACTTTGTAATCAATAGAGCAGTTCAGGGAAAAATTTCTGAATTTCCAATGGGACAAAGTTTTGATGTAATGAAGTTGGGTGGGTTTTTGGGCAAGCCCTGTAACTGTGTAAAGTGGAGTGATTTACTGGTTGTCTGGGGAAAGCAGGGATGAAAACCAGTCTTCGTGCGATTTCCTTACCACGGATCTGTGAGGCTTTCACAAATATAATTAAAAATGAACCCATGTCATGCTATTTTTGTTATTATATAATTGCCTGAATGCGAATGGATGGATGCTTAGATATATAGTTTCTGACCACGGTCTTTAACAATCAACGTTCGGGGAAAATGGCAGGCTCAAAATGAGTATGAAAGGTAGATTGTTAAAGGGGATGGTCAGAAAACTTATAAGGAGTGAGATAAGAGGAATTTATGGAGTTAAAAAGTACTTTCCGGTAGCTCCAACTCCATAATGAATGTCCTAAGAGGCAGTGATTATTTTAGCTGTGTGTCTATTTAATCTTGCCTGATTCTGCCTCCTGGGTGCTAAATAGGACAAATTAGACTAAAATAAGTAATAAAAGGATTTGTTAGTCATGGAAAAATTAGTTAAGGCTGTTATAGGCTTCATAGTATCATGCTTTTTGATTTTTGTTATTTTAATGATATTACTGTATAGGTAGTGTTGTTGGGTCTATTTCCTAACCTTGAACCCCAAAACATCCTAATGTACATTATTACGTTTGTGGACTGACTGGATCACTCATACACGATGTCACAGGCTCTTTTGAGGGATTCATACCCATCTAATGCCGGTCTGTAAATGCGTGAGACGGTTTGGACATCGTGGACGCTGACGGAGGTGAGGTGTAAGCATGCAAACCGCAAAGGTCGATGACGAGTGCATTGAGCTGTATGATTTATGTTTAGAAGCTGATCGCAGCTCATACTAACTGCCGGATCGCAAAAAATATAGAGGACAACTAAGAGCCTATCCGAAAAATATATGAATTCCGATTCAGGGTAATATTTTGTAGTGACAAAACGAAAAACGGGACACGACTACGAGATCTCTGATGAATTGTGGACTATAATAACAGCTTTACTGCCATTGCCCAAACCTAAAAAGAAAGCTGGAAGGCCGCGAGAGGATGATCGGAAAATAATGAATGGCATTTTCTACCTCCTTCGTACAGGTTGCCAATGGAAAGCGTTGCCAAGATGTTATGGAGCTCCAAGCACTGTACATGATCGATTTCAGGAATGGCAAAGATCAGGCTTATTTGATAAAATGTGGCAATCAGGTCTGATGGATTATGATAAGGAAGAAGGGCTAGAGTGGGAGTGGCAAGCTATTGATGGAGCTATGACAAAAGCACCATTGGGTGGAGCTGGAACAGGAGCAAATCCTACTGATCGTGGCAAAAAAGGTACAAAAAGAAGTCTGTTAACAGACGGTAAAGGCATACCGCTTTCTGTTGTCGTGGATGGAGCTAATCGTCACGATAAAATGCTTGTGAAAGGAACGTTTGATGCCATTATTATTGAAAGACCTTCGCATAAAGTAACTCAGAATATCTGCATGGATAAAGGATATGATTTTCCTGATATCAGACAATTGGTAGATGATTACGGATATACTGCTCATATCAGGAAACGTGGAGAAGAAAACATCAGAAGAGATATACCAGGTTACAGGGCAAGAAGGTGGGTCGTGGAAAGGACACATTCTTGGCTGAATAGATTCAGAAGGCTGCTGATTAGATGGGAAAAGAAGATTGAGAATTATCTAGCAATGCTACATTTCGCATGCGCATGGATAACTTTCAGAGCAGCAGGACTTTTCGGATAGGCTCTAAATTGAGGTTGAAGCTAAAATGAAAGAAATTGTAAACAAAGAAATTAATTCAGTCAAACCAAGAATTTATCAGTAAGGATGGAATTTATAATGAAAAAAATCAAGTTATGGAATATTATTTATTGCTTGCTTTGCTTTTTTTTTAATTTTTAATTCTTTTTTCGTGATTGTACCTGCTGATTTTTCAACTATTATAGGAGTGATTGTTGGAACTTTTATTGAATCTCTCATCGTGTACTTAATCATAATCGTGGTTATATATATCCTAAATCGTTGCAACGGATTATCTTAGAGACGGTCTTAATATTCAAGCTATTTTTATAAATAAATATGGATGCAAAGCAAGGCAGGCACCCGCTTCAGTCTGCTTGACCCTGATTAAAAAAGGTGTGTTGATACGCGTGCCATGTGCACATGTATACGTCTTATGTCCGCATACGTATAATATCATAATATATGGACAAATAAAGTTAATACTGTGACTTAGTAAGTTGTCAAATTTATGTTTAATTTGGATCCTTTCTCAAGAGTTGAATCCGGTGGCTAAATATGAGGACTCGTTACGAAATAATTGTACTATTACTAATTATTTCTGCTGTGTTGTTGTCTACGTGGTGGCAAGACCAGAAGCAGAGGATGTATGATAGGAGTCTCAGGAGTAGTTATGATTATGATGTGGTATTGACTACAGATTCTACTTTGAACAACGTGACTCTTTACATACCACTTCCAGTTATAAATGACACATCATACGTGGGTATGGATATCATAGAGCAGCACTTCAATAACCATGATCCTTCATGGGAATACTCTATAGTGGACACGGAACACGGACTCATGGTTTCTATGAAAAATAAGAAGGCAAGAAGTATAGATCTTAGTACTATGGTATTATCTGACCAACCCATAGACACAATGAACCCTCTGAACAATGAAATGATCCTTATACCCAAATATAATCTCACGCAAAATGTCAACGCCAGCGGAGTTTATTCACGGACTTCGGAGCAATTTGATTATGACAGCAAGATGTATGCCTATTATGATGCCCCCTCGAATGCAAACGTTAGCATTTCCATCTACCTGAACGGACGTAATGAATGGTGGATCGGAGGATGGCAATATAATAGCTATTGGGAAACTATGGAAGTTATGTTGTCTGGGTCTCAGGATGGATGGACAACAGTAAGTGGTCAGCTTGTTACAGGAGAAGGAACGTACGATATATAATATGAAACGTCACCTGTTTTAGCAGGCGACTTCCTGATTCATTACCTGTTATATCCTAATTAATCCTAATATTTTTACTTGCAGAATTTGATCTCTAAGAAAAAGGTCAAATTAACTCTGGTTTGAAAGATAGAGTTTTTTAAAATCACTATATGTGAATTCATATTTTCATAACTTTCATCTATTGCTCGTTCTAAACAAGGAATTATATCATCATAAAGATGCCATTTTGTAATATCCAAATATTTCATTTTTATTTGACCTGCAATTTCAGTTGATAATATCTCATTAATCCCTAATTCATGTATTATTTTTGAGAAATGCAACGTCATATAATCCCACCATTGAATGCCACCAAAAAATTCTTCATGGGATAATAATAACAATTTTTATGTTCTATTGCCAGCTAATTACAGGCCAAAAACATGAGGCATTTAACTGTAATATTGGCTACTGCAAGAAAATACTTATTACTTTTTGAAACATAGGTTAACATAACTTTTTTGTAAGATGCTGCATCATAAGCACATCTTCGAAAATTCGGATTATGTATCAAACTTTTCTGTGTGGGTGGATATTAACAATGTCTGGTTCCGTAAAAGATAATTCGCAAAATAAGCCACCTGAGAATAACTGGCGAAATACATTATATACAATAATATTTGAAGCCGATACCCCCGCAGGCAAGCTTTTTGATGAAGTCCTGATCCTCACTATCCTGCTGAGTGTTATTGTTGTTATGCTTGACAGCGTCAGCAGGGTCGCGGCTGTATATGGCGGTTTATTCTACATTCTGGAATGGATTTTCACGATCCTTTTCACTGTAGAGTATCTCCTGCGCCTGATCTGTGTTGGCCGCCCTCTCCGATATGCTACCAGTTTCTTTGGGATCATCGACCTGCTGGCAATTCTCCCCACATATCTCAGCCTGCTGCTGCCTGGAAGCCGCTATCTGCTGGTGATCCGAAGCTTACGGTTACTCAGGATCTTCAGAGTGCTCAAACTTGTCCAGTATATTGGCGAAGCTGATCTATTAATGAGAGCCTTAAGTGCAAGCCGGCGAAAAATAACCCTGTTTCTGTTCACGGTTTTGAACCTGGTGGTGATACTTGGCTCCCTTATGTACGTAATTGAAGGGGCAGAAAGCGGATTTACCAGTATCCCGAGAAGCGTCTACTGGGCAATCATAACCCTCACAACCGTAGGCTACGGGGACATAGTCCCTGTGACCAATCTTGGGCAGGCACTGGCGTCAGTAATTATGATCATCGGTTACAGTATTATAGCGGTCCCGACAGGGATTGTGACTTCTGAGATCACCTTTGCAAGCAAAAACCTAAACGGCAGAGTATGCCAGAATTGCAGTTTCGAGGGGCATGACAGCGATGCTAAATTCTGCAAGCGCTGCGGGGCAGAATTGTAAGATGTCTTTGGGCAGAACCACTCCCGAATCAGGCAGAATTTAAGTTCTATCGTGGCCCGTGAAAATTCATCATAAGTGGCCTCTAAATGGCAATAAATTACTTGAATTACGATTATTCAGGCGAATAATATCTTGCGCCGTTAGTACATCATCCCTGTGTCAGCATCGTTCTCCTGCCCGGGAAACCCTTATTTCTCCATACCTCAGGACCGAACCTGTCCCTATGGGAAGTAATCGGTTCGTTCGGCTTCAAGCCCGGTTTCGTCAATCATTAGGGAAGTGCTGCCCATGTGGTCGGAGAGGTACCACTCCATGCTTTCGGATGTTTCTTTGGCTACGCATTCGTCTTCGAGGAAAAAGTAACTGGTAGCATGCCGTTGTAGATCTAATTATTTTGAAGCTTGACAAAGCAGCATAACACTCATATCAGCAAATCCTCAATCCCTGCCCCTCTCACGATATCAATCGCATCTGTCTGTTCTTCCAGGGTCAGATGCCTTCCGAGGTCCGGGTATTCCATTGCCCGGTAGCAGGGCCTGTACTGGAACATCAGGTTGAACCTGGTATGCGGGGTGTGTTCTGAGACCCATTCGGCAATCGGCCTTGTGCAGCACTCGATATGGCCTGGGAGGGCGAGGTGGCGGAGGAGGATTTCGGCTGTTTCGTAGGCGAACTCGAAGTTGGGCCGGACGACTTCCAGGTAGTTTTTCACCTTTGAAAATTTCAGGGCACAGGCGTTGTTGCCGTATTTGAAATCTCCGAGGTAGACATCCACCACGCCTTCCAGGATTTCGGCGATTTCTTTTGAGTGGTACATGTTTGAATTCCAGATAACCGGCGTATTTGACGACATTTCCCGCACGATTTTCAGGACAGTATGTGGGTGCGGGGCAGGGGTTACGAAGTTTACGTTTTTTGCCCCGTGCAGCCTTCGGAAGTCAACAAGCTTTGCGAGTTTTCGGGGATCGATTTCGGTTCCGCTTTCCGGGCATGTGGAGATGTCCCAGTTCTGGCAGTAGACGCAGGCAAAGACGCAGCCGGTAAAAAAGATCGTGTGGGAGGGGACAAGTTCGGGCTCCTCTCCCATGTGCAGGAACTCCGAAGCATAGCGTGAAACATCAGTCAGCCGGCAGAAACCCTTCTCACCCTCTTTCCTGTTAATCTCGCAACGGCGTTCACAGCAGGTGCAGTTTTCAAGCATCCTGTCTACGATTGCAACCTTAAGGTCAAGGAGGGAGGGGCTGGCTTTCGGGATCTCAAGGAAGCTTTGGGTATACAGCCTCAACCTGTCCAAAATGTCCGGGTAGGCAAGGGCCTCCACGGCTTCGAGATCAAGACCTGCCCGCAATTTCCTGTATTCTTCGATGCCTGCCTTATGGATATCCCGGAGTTTTTCAAGTTCTGTCTGCGGGTCGAATTCGACTCCAATCCTCTCTGTAATCCTTGAGAGGGCAGGCATTTCATTTCCCTGCACCATTCTATAGCGTTTCAGGTACTTCGGGGCAGCCATATGGGAATATTCGTCTGCATTGGTTATAGGTTTATGGTAACTGTTCCGGTTTTTACTTCTATCCTTTTCGTCCAATTCAAAATGGGCTAATAATTAATAGATTGCAGGACAATGTTAATAATTAAGCACGTGGGGTTGAATCGCACATTCTGGTTAGCTTTAGCGGTGCCCACAGGAAGTTTAAGGGGGAAGTTTTTCTGGCTACCGTTGATGTTTCGACAATCAGTTTCTGGGATTTAATGTCTCTTTTTTTCATACTTTTCTTCCTGTACGCGGTAGTCTACCCGCAGTCTCAACTCAAAAGAATTCGGATGCAGCGTCTGGCAAAAATAAAAGCTATGGAAAAAAACCATGCTTATAAAGTGCTTACGATGATTCACAGGCGAGAAGCGATCTCTCTTTTCGGAATGCCTGTTTACCAGTATATAGACGAAGAGGATGCCGAGCAGATTTTGCGCTGGATAAGACAGTACAAAGACTACCCTCTTGAACTCATCCTGCACACCCCCGGAGGCCAGCTCCATGCCAGCATTCAGATTTCCCGTGCCCTCAGGAAGCATCCCAAAAAGACCCGGGTTATTATCCCCCATTACTCAATGTCAGGAGGTACAATTATTGCCCTTGCAGCTGACGAAATCGTGATGGATAAGGATGCAGTTATAGGGCCAATCGAGCCGCAGATCGGAGATTTCCTGCACGGTACTTATCCTGCTCCTTCCTGGATCTATGCTGCAGAAATGAAGAAAGAAAAAGCAGATGACACCACTCTTGTAATGAGCGATATCTCCAGAAAAGCCCTCAAGCTTACCCGGAATGTCGCAAAAGAGCTTCTTGGAGGCAAGGTAGATGCAGGGCCTGAAGGAAAAAGCAGACTCGATGACGTGGTTGAAAAGCTGGTAAGTGGAGAAATGATCCACAGCGCTCCCCTCTCATCCGCAGAGGCTAAAGAACTGGGGCTTCCCGTAAGCACGGATTTTCCCGGAGATGTGCACGAGTTCATGAAACTCTTCCGGCCTGTGAAAAGGAATGTGGAATACGTGGAATAAAGTCCCCTTCAGTGGAATAAACTTTCATCTAAGGTAAGTAAGGGCAGGAACTGGAAGAAAGACAGAAACCGGAAGAGTACAGGGGCTGTAAAAAGGACAGGACTGGAAGGTTCTTGAATGGAAGTAAGCAGAGTTACTCGCTCAAAAAAGGCAGCTAAAAGCAGTTATGACCGGTTGGGCAAATGGTATGATTTATTTGTCAGCCCCTTTGAGGGAGAGTTTATAGATACCGGACTTCAGAAGGTGCAGGCTGCTCCCGGAGAAGTAATACTTGAAATCGGCTTCGGAACAGGTCAGAGTATCCTCAAACTCGCCCAAGCAGTCGGAAATTCCGGAAAAGTCTACGGAATTGATATCTCAGAAAAAATGTGTGAAATAACCCGCTTAAAAGTAGAAAAAGCAGGGTTTTCAAAATGGGTGCAGCTGATAAATGGGGACGCCCTTAGTCTCCCGTTTTCGGATTCTTCCTTTAACGCAATTTTTATGAGCTTCACACTTGAGCTTTTTGACACTCCTGAGATCCCTCTGGTTTTGAAGGAATGCCAGCGAGTGCTTAAAAAAGACGGAAGACTCTGTGTTGTAGCCATGAAACAGAACTATGATCCCACTCCAATGTTGAAGCTCTATGAATGGGCCCACAGAAACTTTCCGAATTATGTTGACTGCAGGCCCATTTTTGTCAGGGAAATGCTGGAAGAAGCCAGTTTTCATATTCTGGATACAGCCGAGTTTAGCAGCTGGGAGCTCCCAGTCGAAGTTGTTGTTTGCAGAAATGTGAAAAAATGACTAGTTTAAGCAGCCAGGCGGGAAGAGTATCTGTAAAGAGAGTGTGGAAAGGGAGTGTATCTGTAAAGAGAGTGTATCCGGAAAGAGGGAGTAGCTGAAAATACTGGCTTGGAAACTCACCGAGCAATATTCCGAATTCGAATACTTATTTTTGAAATTTACATCTCTAGTCTCCGAATTGTAAATTATTTTATCTTGAATATGAAAATTTATTGAGTTTTCTCAGAACTTTTCCCCATATTTTATTAACATTTTTTTAAAATAGTAAAGCTGTCTACTAATTCATATTTTTTACTACAATTTAAATTTAAATAATTAATTATATTTAAATATTTTGCCTAATTATATCTTAAATTATGCCTTTTGATCTCTTTTTTATACAGAATAAGTATTTATACGATTATAACGGTTATACTATTGGTAAAATATAATACCATTAGACAACAAGAGCTCCATGGTTGCTGGGGGGCAACATTTCATTTCAGACATGAAGGAAATTTCAAATTATGTTGTGGCTTTCACAGCATGTACTGGATAAAATGGGAAGGGTAAGAGGGTAATGGTCACATAATTCCTGCCTGTCCGTGGTTGGAAGGGATCTTTGTATTTCCGATTGAATCCACGAAAAACAGGGTTTGAATTAGACCTGAGTAACTAAAAAACAGTGTCAAGATGAAAAACAGTTGTATGAAGGAAAAAAGTGTCGGGATTACAAAATTGTAGTGGGCTATAAAAAATGTGGGTTATAAAAAATTGGATTAAGAAAAAGCGGGATTGAGAAAAAGTTGAAATCAATACAAAATAAACTTTAGGGAGTGGTGTTTGATGGCTCTTTCTAACCTGACTGAAGCTGAAAAAACTATCTTGATGGATGAAACCGTCACCGATTTAAAACATTCTTTGGAAACTGTCATTAAAAATATACTTATAGAGTACGAGTCGGACCTTGAGTCCAATCTTAACGTTTCGAAAGTTGAGGTAAACTTCATCGTAAAAATGGATGGAATCGAGGTCTGACGTTTATTTAATTACAGAAGACAAATGGATAGGTTTTTCGTGAAGAGAGTCGGAATACTTTCAAATAATTTTACTTACCTCGGGATTCAGGGCCAAAAATGCCTTTATCTTGGAGGCGCAGACAGTATAATAGATTAAATGGATTCATAGATTAAATGGATTCCATCCGGCTTTTCTTCCTGTTCTTTTAATCTGCGAAAGAATCGCTTTTTTCTAACCTTTTATTGTATCGTAATCACTACAGGTGATGTTATTCTTTACTTTCCGGTATCGTGTCGATGTTTCACACATTAATAAGTTTACCTTTTTGTATTGTCCCTGATGCTTCTGGAATTTTCCTCTAATATCCAGTCAATATTATATATGGATGGAAATTATATACTTGGTGGGGAAAATATCAGGTACCTGGATATGGCATTCGAGAGATGGCATCTGGAAGACCTGATAGAATTGCATATCTGACAGGATTGCAGGGTCGAATAACTCAAATCAGTTCAATTAACAGCAGTTTTCCTGATGATTGATTAATTAAAACTGTAATGTCCTGAATCATGCTTAAAAGCTATCCGGACTTGGAGGAGGAATTGCTATGAGTAAAACCGCACCGAAAACCCATATTACATCCGGGCACAGTGCCTGCCCGGGTTGCTGTGATATTTTTGCTGCAAAATTTACACTTATGGGAGCTGGTCCCAACTGCATTATCGTCAACCCGACTGGCTGTCTGGAAGTCACATCCACACCTTACCCGAAATCTGCCTGGCAGGTTCCCTGGATCCATTCTCTTTTTGAAAACGGAGGTGCAGTGGCTTCAGGGGTTGAAGCAGGCTTAAAAGCCCTTGGCAAAAAGAACGATATCAAGGTCATCGTTATCGCAGGCGATGGCGCTACAATGGATATAGGAGTCCGGTCTATCTCGGGTGCTTTTGAGCGGGGTCATGACTTTACTTACATCTGTATGGACAATGAAGCCTACATGAACACCGGAGTGCAGAGAAGTTCCGGGACTCCTTTTGATGCCAGCACCACAACAAGCCCTCCCGGAAAATTCTCCTTCGGAAACCCGCTTCCAAAAAAGAACATGCCTGCCATCATGGCAGCTCACGGCTCTCCTTACGTAGCTACGACCACAATCGGCTACCCAAGAGATATGATGCGTAAAGTCAAGAAAGCAACCGAAATCGTGGGCCCTACTTACGTCCACGCCCACGCCCCCTGTACTACGGGCTGGGGTTTTGATACCTCCAAAACCCTGGAAGTTGCAAGGCTTGCAGCCGAGACCTGCCTCTGGCCTTTGTACGAGATGGAAAACGGACACATAACGCAGGTCAGGAAGATTAAAAGCCCAAGACCTGTTGAAGAATACCTTAGAGCCCAAAAAAGGTTCAGGCACCTTTTTACTATGGAAGGCGGCGAAGAAGAAATTAAGAAGATCCAGGCTATGGCGGACTGGAACATCGAATATTACGGACTTCAGTGAAAACTAAAGTTCTACTTTTTGAGTTCCTGTTTCTCAACTACAATGTTTAGCATATTGAAAATTACCTGCAGTTTTTCACCAATTCTTAATTTTACTCTTATATTTTATATTAAAAGTTAAATTCTTTATTAGAATACCATATTTTGTCTTTTATACCAAATAATCATTTGCAGTAGACGTAATTATATAAATATTCTGACCATGGTCTCTAACAATCAGTTATGAGAGAATAATTACGGCTTCAAAATGAGTGTTAAGAACTACAGTTTGATGATCCGGAGAGAAAACTTATAAGGAGTTCGCAAAAAAAACTTTATGGAGTTCAGGTATGTTTTCCAACGTTGTCCGATACTCCATAAGAGATGTAATAAGAGGCACAATTAGGCAAGCTTTGTGTGTATATAAGTTAAAAATCCCTCAGAGGAGTTCGATAAACTTCTGGTTTCAACGGTTGCTTATGAACCTATAACAACCAGCCAAAGATTGAGGTTTATCGAAACCTCTTTGTTTATAAAGTGCTGGTATGAACAAAATATAAGGGTGAGTCGCTGATGTCGTTACTTTTTCATAAGTTCATAAGTTGGGATTTAAAATGGAAGAAATAACATGTAATAAAACATATCAAGAGCATACTCTCATAAAAGTTTTGGGAATAACTTCACTTACGATTTTAATATTCGCTGGTGTAGCAGGCGCGGCTTCATTTGCATATGTGACAACTATGGGAGATTATGATCAGAGAGGTTATTATTACGATATGAATTATAATGGTACTGTTCCTACTCCTGATGTCGCTGTAATTGACACAGCAACTAACAATGTTACAGCCAGAGTGCCTCTCGGCGGAGGATGGCCTGTAGGAGTTGCAGTCAACCCTGCAGGAACAAAGATATATGTGGTGGACTCGCCTTCCGACTCCACTGTCTATGTAATTGACACGGCCACAAATAAGGTTAGTGCCAAAGTAAATTTAGGAAGTAGTTATCCTGCAAGAATCACATTTAACCCTGCAGGAACAAGAGTTTATGTAACGAAACAGCATGACTACACTGACATCTTTGTAATTAATCCAGCGACAAACACTTTAATGGCACCGGTTATTGTGGGGCCGAGTACTTATAGTATTGCATTTACCCCGGATGGAAAAAAAATCTATGCTGCAAATTGTAACAACAACACTATCTATGTAATTGATGCGGCTACAAACGAAGTTACAGCCAATATATCTGTAGGAGACAGTCCTTATGAACTTGTAGTCACACCGGACGGAAAAAAGATATACGTACCTAACTATGGCAGCAACACTGTCTCTGTAATTGACACAGCCACGGATAATGTAATAGCCACTGTGCCTGTAGGAAACTCACCCAATCTTGTTGCAGTCACTTCTGATGGAAATAAAGTATATGTAGCTAACAATAACACTGTTTCCGTAATTGACACAGATACGAATAATGTAATAGCCACTATACCTGTAGGAACTTCTTCTCGTAAAATTGTAATCAACCCGGATGGAAATAGGGTATATGTAGTGAACTTTGATAGCAATAGCGTCTCTGTAATTGACACGACCACAGATAATGTAATAGCCAACGTGCCTGTTGGAGAACAACCTATGGGAATTGCAGTCACACCGGATGGAAATAAAGTATATGTGACAAACTCCAGAAGCAGCAATGTCTCTGTAATTGACACAGCCACAGATACTGTTGCTGCTACGGTAAATGCAGGAATCCTTCCTACCGGAGTTGTAATAGTACCTCTTACAGATTCTGATATGACTGCCCAAAGCACAGGGACAAACTCCAATGTAACTGAAGATGTCGGAACTGGAAAAACTAATTTATCATCTGAAGGACAAAATGCTGTCGACTTCAATAATTTAAAAAATAATAATTCAGAATCTGGTAGCTGTAGTAGCTCAGGTAGAAATGAATCGAGCAAAAATAACTCAATTCCAGGCTTCGGATTATTGGGAAGCCTGATCTGTCTGTGTGGGAGGTGGAAGTCCAGGAAAATATGATATGGAACCCGGATAAATCTGGCTTTCTTTCCTTTTTGGTTTCTTCTGTAATGAACTGTAAGGTTTTTTCTAATATGATGATAAAAAATACCTTATAATTTATATCTGCCTAAAAAATAATATGTCCGATTTTTTATAATGTAACCGGACTATTTTAAGATAGAAGAAGCGAAATAATTTTGAAATAAAACCTTCATTTTCGAACTTTTTTGACTTTAGCGTCCTCTTCACTCAACCCTGCCCAGCTAACTTTATATCCGAGTTCTTCCAGCACGGGATAATAGAGGCTGCTGTCAAGCCCGAAGCCTTCAAAGACTTTTACCGCATCCGCATATGTCTCCACAACCCCGGATTTTTCAAGCTCCTTATCTATTTTCTCAAGCAGTTGTTTGTGGATTACAAAGTTTTCGAGGAGTACATAGTCCCTGTACTTCTCCGGTTCTTCGGACTCTTCTCCTGTACCGGCTTCTTCAGTTTCCTTTGATTTTTTAAGCCTGGCTGCAATCACTTCTTTTAAAGCATCGAGCAGGACTCCTTTTTCAGTTGCTATTTCAGCAAGGCTTATCAGTTCCCCGGAAAGCGGAATTTCCATCTCCTGAAGTATTGATTTCTCTTCACGAAGTTTCTTTTCCTCGTATTTCCGAAGCACCTTCATGACTTCGTTTGCCGGGATCTTTTTATCAAAGAAAATTACTTCCTGGGCAGGGAAGTCTTTTTCGGAACATTTCAGTTTTCTGTCAATCAGGAGAATAAGGGGTTCCTTCACTTCTTTGAGTTTTTCAACTTTCTTTTCAAGGTATTCCGGAGTCCAGAAGCCTACGATTTCCAGATATACCTTCAAACTATTTCTCTGTAGAGAAAAGTCCGGGACAAAAGCGTGTTTTCCCGCCTTGAGAATTGTGGGTTCCCGTTTTGCCTTCCAGCTCCCCAGACTAAGGCTGCCGAATGCCTGTTCAAGTGTACTGTCATAACTTGCTTCTTCGGCGGCTATTTCCTGAATCCCGGCTTCCTCTTCTGCAAGCCCGATCCCACCTTCTTCTCCGATTTCACTTTCTTCCTTGATTCCACCTTCTCCTCCTATTCCGCTTTTTTTTCCGGCTCTGTATCTTTCCCGGGTTTCCTCAAGTTGAAGTCCGGAATAGAGGGCTTCCGAATATCGAACTGCTTCGGATGAAGGTTTAAAAGCTGCTTCCGAGCTGTCGAGGGTAAACTCAAGGATTCGCTTCCCCTGGTAACCTTTGTGGAGAATGCCTGCTTTCAGGCTCCAGCCTTTTGTTCGCAGGAGAGTTGGAAAAAGTTTTGCAAAGGAATTCCCGTACCTTTCCGACATCCGGAAAAGGGAAGCTGGCCCTTCAAGCCGGAGGTGGACAGCCTTTAGCTCTTCAGTTTCTTCTTTTTCACCGGTTTCCTCTTCAGCGTCCTCCAGGGAATACATAAGCCCGGACCTGAGGATCTTCCAGAGGACTTTCTGGAAATCACCTGTTATCCAGATATCCAGGTCAACAGCGCGGAAAAGAAGGGTCTGGGTCAGGGAGATGTTATACTGCCTGAGGAGCTCAGCCGGGGAAAGTGTATCGAATTCTTTAAGGACCTGGTTTTTTTCAAGGTCGGCCCAGAGGGATTTTTCAAGCTCCGGGGCTGAAATCGAAAGCTTTTTCGCAGCTTTTTGGAGTGCCTCTTTTCTTTCGGCAGGAGAAAGTGCCATCCCTCGACAGGCCTCAAAAACCGCTTCCCTGGCTCCGGAAGGGTCAACAGCCGAAGAGGTTTCAACCACAGCCCGCCGGCCAAGAAGCTGGGAAAGTCCCCTGATGAAACGGTAATTCATCTCTTCATATCCTTCAAGTTCGGACAGCAGGTCCCCGTATGTTTTTCCCACATGCTGTTCGAAAGTCTCTATAAGGAGTTCTGCAAGTTCCAGGTTTTCGGAATCAAAGGCTGCATATTCCGGCTTTATTTTTCCCTTTGAAATGCGGGTTACAAGCAGGTCAGAGGTGAGCAGAAGAATCACCTCCCGGACTTTTCTTTTTCGGGATTCCGGTATAGTCTTTAGCTTTGGAAGTTCTTTTTCCGGAGGAAAGTGCTTCTTTTCTCCGTCTTGCAGTCCCGGTTTCGGTAGTTTCCCCAGCTATGATTTCGTAGAGAACGGCTTCTTTTCCTTCTTTTTTCCTGAGGATCCTGCCCAGGCGCTGGACGTAGGCTCTTTTGCTTCCGGTCCCGCTTACAATGATTCCAACGTTTGCTTCAGGGACGTCAATTCCTTCGTCAAGCACTTTTGAAGTAACAACTGCCCTGTAGCTTCCTGCCCTGAACTTTTCAAGGATGGAGTTCCTTTCTTTTGCCGGGGTCCTGTAGGTGATTGCAGGGATAAAGAACGCATTGGAAATCCGGTGTACCAGTCGGTTGTGTTCCGTAAAGATAAACACCCTGTCTTCCCTGTGCTGCTCCAGGATCTCCCGCAGTTTCTTGATTTTTGAGTCGCTGTTGAAAGCAAGGTCTCTTGCTGCATTTCTTGCAAGGAGGGCTCTTCTGGCTTCAGGGTTCCTGCCACTTTTCATTACCAGTTTCTGAAAGTCCCGAGCTCCTCTCATCAGCATTCCGGTTTTTCGGAGATATTCAAGGAATACGACATAGTTTCGATCGTATTCTTTCTGTTCCTCCTTGGTGAGGGTTACGGCAAACCTCCTTATCGTGTAAGGGGCAAGGTGTCCGCCAGCAAGTTCCGAGACCTTTTTCTCGTAGACCTTTCCCCCCACAAGCCGGTTGAGTTCCGTATGCAGCCCGTCTTCCCTTTCGTAAGTGGCTGTGAGCCCCATCCTGCACGGGGCTGCGGAAAACTCGGCAATGCTCCTGTACCCGGCTGCAGGCAGGTGGTGTACTTCGTCAAAAACAAGGAGGCCAAACCTGTTTCCCAGAGTTTCGGCATGGATATAGGCAGAGTCATATGTGGAAACGGTTATGGGAAGGATTCTTTTCTCGCCTCCCCCAAGCTTTCCTATTTCCATGGAAAAGGCTGCTTCAAGCTGGGTTTTCCACTGTTCGAGCAGGTCAAGAGTCGGGACAACAACAAGGGAAGGCGTGTTGCACCCGGCAATTGCCCTGATGCCCACAAGGGTCTTTCCGCTTCCTGTCGGCAAGACCAGAACTCCCCATTTTTCGTTTTCACTCCACGCGATAAGGGCTTCGGCCTGATAGTCCCGGAGCTTCAGCTTCTTTCCCGAAGCCTCATAGGCTGCTGCAAGATCCGGACAGGGAAGCAGGTCAAGGACAGCATCTTCAAAGTCAATGTCGGATTCTTTCAGGTAGTTGACAATATCCCTGTAATACAGAGCAGGAGCCCGAAAGCTTCCGCTCCTTTCGTCCCAGATTGAATTCGGGACCCTTACATTGCCCTTTATGAGAAGAGTTCCCTGCTTGAAGCTGATTTTGATCATTGTTAACTAAGAGTCGGGACATGATATATAATGATTAAGTTATCCGCAGGCTCAGGATGGAGTTATTACACGAGTTAATTTTTTATCTTTTCTGTTCGGAAAAGGAATTTCTCATTTTTCTCTCCCGTGCCTTCCGGGACCCTGGCCGTTCCATCAGGTAAGACAAAAATAATCTGCAAACCAGTGCCGCAATTGAGAGAGGCAATATACTGAAGAAACGTCTACAGATCGAAGG
The DNA here is from genome assembly GCF_000970085.1 of Methanosarcina siciliae T4/M. NCBI lineage: Archaea > Methanobacteriati > Methanobacteriota > Methanomicrobia > Methanosarcinales > Methanosarcinaceae > Methanosarcina > Methanosarcina siciliae. Next base: position 2,649,130 of record NZ_CP009506.1, read on the forward strand.
AACAGGTTCCTTAGCCCCAGAAACTGGTTTTCAAAGAACAGGTAAACATTAGTACTTCCGCCAGCTTGTCTGGCGGCCCTGCCCAAAACGCAGAAAGAAAATTGAGACTAAAGAAGGAACTTGAAAACAAGTATTTTATAGAGAGTTTAAGTTCTATTTACATCCTGATAGATTTACAGCCTGTAGGGAATTTGGTTATTTTCACTCTTATTTTTGTTTTTTCAATTTTTAGTGACGACCGATCTCCTGGGTCGAGCGGAACAAGAACGACTCAGTATAGGGAATATAGTTGTAAGGATCAGATAAAACATAATTTAGTCCGCTTGAGCGCAGCGAAACGGACAGCGTACTCCCGAGGCGCAATTCGGGCGAGGCGCAATTCGGGCGAGGCGAAACTCGGGAAACTGAGAAATAACTTCAGTTCGATTTTCAATAGTAGGAAGGAAATTAAATGAAGGGAATTTTGAATGAGCTCTAATTTCAAATCCGAGGGGAAGAACGGGTTCGAAAATGATACCCTGCCCGAACCCATGTCCCTTGAAGACCTTTTTCATAAATATGGAATTGAACGTAGCCATGCCGATAATGTGGCCCGGAATGCACTCGAACTTTTTGAGATCCTTGCTCCTATCCACGGGCTAGGTCCCGAGTACCGGACATTAGTGGAAATGGCTGCTCTTGTGCATGATACCGGGGTAGTTACTGACCTTGAGAACCACCATAGGGCAGGGAGAGATATCCTGCTTCGGCACCCGCCTGCCGAATTGCCTGAAAGGTTGTGGCCGGTTGTTGCCTGGACGGCTTTTCTGCATAAAAAGAGAGTTGGAAAAGAAAAGGTTGCAAAACTTAAGGGAAAAGCTTTCGGGAAAATGCCCGAAGACCTGCAGGACGTCACCTTGAAAGTGGCTGCTCTCATCCGGCTTGCCGATGCCCTTGATTACAGCCGAATGGAAAGCAGGCTCGGGGAGGCTACTTTCAAAGGCCGGAAGGTCAAGTTTGAAATAATAGGGCAGGGAGCCGAAATTGATGCGGAAAGGATGTACAAAAAGGGGGATCTCTGGTCTTTGCTCTATGATACGGAAATTGAGTTCAAGCCGCAATCGAAAAAATCATGAAGTTTAAATCAAAAAACTATATTTTTATGTCCTGCTTTACTTTATAAGCCATATTCTAAATATATTTTAAAGTCACATTTTAAAAACAAGCATTAAGTCTTGAGATTGGAAGATTTGAATGAGTTATCTGATAATTGTACGACATGGGGAATCCGGCTGGAACGTTGATGGCAGGTTCGGAGGCTGGGTGGACGTCCCTTTGACTGGAAAAGGGATAAAAGAAGCCCTTCTCTGTGCTGCCGAACTGGAAGAGATTGATCTGGATCTTGCTTTCACTTCAAAATTGATACGGGCACAGGAAACGCTCTTTCTTATCCTTTCAAAGCAGAAAAAAATTGGGGTCTTTGTCCACGAAGAAGCCGAGACAGAACGGGGCAGGGCCGAAAGCGGAAACGAAGCCGGGAAGGATAATAAAGAAAAACGGTATGCATATCCCCCTAAAACCGAAAAAAACCTGATCCCTATCCATTTAAATGAAGCCTTAAACGAACGCTATTACGGGATACTGCAGGGCAAGAAAAAGGACAAGATGAAAGAGAAATACGGGGAAGAGCAGATCCTCCACTGGTGCCGGAGTTTTGACGAAGGCCCTCCTGAAGGAGAAAGCCTCAAGGATATCTATAGACGTGCAGTGCCCTATTTCGAAAAAGAGATCTTTCCTACCCTTCAGGACGGAAAAAATGTAATTGTCTGTGCTCACCAGAATAGTTTACGAGCGCTGATAAAGCATATTGAAGGGATTTCCAATGAAGATATCCGCAAAATCAGGCTGGCAAATGCAAGGCCCGTAATCTATACATATTCCGGAGGCAGACTGGTCAGGAAAAATGCTGAAATGGACCCGGCAGTGAAAAGGAATCTTTGATTTCTTTTTTCGGGTCCATCCGAATTTACTTTTGCTGATTTGCCACTGTTCGGTTTACGGCTACTGATCGGATGCTATTTCTTCTGCACAGAAAAATATTTACAGGCAGGTCTAGATGTAGCCCAGGGGCATGATATAGAGAGGGTCTTCATTTGCAGGCATTTTGAGGACTTTTTTTACCTCTTCATCTTCAAAAGCCCCTATTGTACAGGTCCCGATTCCCAATTCAACTCCAAGCAGGTATACGTTCTGGGCAGCGTGTCCTGCTTCCATATGGGCATATCTGAGACCTCTTTTCCCATATTTGCTTGTTATGCGCGGGTAGATTGCAGAAATTAAGAGTGAAACAGGAGCGTTTTTGATCATGCCCTGGGATAGGGCGGCTTCCGAGAGTTTTTTCCTCATGTCGCCAGGGATTTCCTGGATAAGGGAATGTTCTTCCGTAACGTACCTGTAGATACCGGCTTCAAGCCCACTACCCTCACCGATTACGACATGAACCTCAAGAGGGTAAAGTGCGCCTGCCGAAGGTGCCGTCCTTAACCCTTCTTTTGAACTGGTCCCCTGGGTTGCCCAGAGAAAACGAGAAATGAGCGGCTCGGAAAGTTCTCTGTCAGCATATTCCCGTATCGACCTCCGCTTTGTAATAAGTTCCTCTATATGGCTTCTGCCTGCATCATCTGGCTTGGGCAGCTTTACCTTCATTGGCAGATCACTAAGATCCTGATTTCCCATATTTGTTCCCCCAACTTTTAATGCAAAATTTTTAGTTCCTGATGTTTTATTCCGTAAAGGTTTAATTTCTAATCTTTATTCCATAACGTTTCAGTTATTATGTTTAATTTCACCAGGTTTTAGTTCGCCGTTTTATTTCGTTATCTTCTTCATTGCGTCTTCCGAAATTCTGTCCGGAGTCCATGGAGGATCCCAGACAAGTTCTACTTCGGCTTCTTTTATCCCTTTGATTGCTTCGACTTTTCGCTTTACGTTCTCAGCAATAACCCCCCCCATAGGACAACCGGGGGCTGTCAGGGTCATTTTTATATGCACTCTGTTTTCTTTTATCTCAATCCCGTAAATAAGTCCGAGATCAATGATATTGATCGGAATTTCGGGATCATAGCAGCTCTTCAGAACTTCAATGACTTCTTCTTTTGTAACGATAGTACCTTCCCCCTTAAAGTACGATCTACAGTGATTTTATATTCACTACTAAATAAAATGGCGGATGGAGTTAAATATATTTTCCAGAAAACTCCGTAACGGGTTGTTTCCCGGTTTCAACATGTGCCTCCAGAAATGATTTTGCCAACAGTGAGTTTTTCGGAAAAAGGATGTTCAGGAAAGAGGCTTCAAATTATTTCAACTGCACACCAGGGCCGGATTTGTGGTGTGTTAGATATGGTAGATATTGTAGCTGTGGTAGATTCTGTGGTGGATGGCATTTTTGGGCTTTTATCCGGCCTATGATGTGCAGTTCTGGTTCCAAACGTTGCGGTACTTTTTCCAGTCAGTTTGGGTCTATTCGCGTGAGTGCTGATATGTTCCCCCCGTCAGAGGGTTCACATAGTTGGAACCAAAGTACTGGTGTGAGCTTTTTTCATTGTAGCTCACCAGCTTATAATATATTTCTCGTAGTTTTAACTCTCTCCGAACAGAACAATTTCGGTAGATTTATATATAAGAATAATTCGAAAGCTCAGAATCCTCTCCTTCGAACTACATCTTGACTTAAACTTTTTTTTGAATTTATTGTAATTCTCGTTATCAACTAACTGGATATATCTTTATAATCTCAGATTTTGGTGCAGGATAAACTTATATATTTGATTATTCAAACAAAAATTAATTTATTCTGTTTGTTTTCTGCTTGAAAATGGATTTAGGAGGATTTTGATCTTGTTCGAATTCTGAGCGGAAAACAAGATTAAAAATTGATATGAATTTGTAATATTGAGATCTGTTTTGCCCGTCTTTTCTTACTCCGCAATCCCGGGCCTAGAGATTGCGATCAGGACTTCTTGTCCCCTCCATGAGCCTTTACTGAATTTGGTTTCAGCAAGAATTTCTATCCCTTCCCTGCTAACAAAGGGAACACTGTAAAAGGAGGTTTTTCCTTCAAGGATTTCGGAAAAGTTTTTTGCGGCTTCAAGGACGCGGTTCTGGGGATGGAAGGAGAGGATATTCTTTCCCAGAAGTTCTTTTTCGGTATAAGAAAGGTATTTACGGAAGGCGGGATTCGAGTGAATGATGCAACCTTCCTGATCTACTATGAAAATGAAGTCCTTTATGCTTTTGAAGAGCCCCTGAAAATCGCTGCTGGTCTGCTGGAGTTCTGCTTTTTCCTTAATCCTTGCAATCTCGTTTCCGAGTTCAAGGGCAATGGTTTCGAGCTGTTTTCTGGAGCTTTCGGAAATCTCATCCGCCTTATGGGAACTGAACTGCATGACTGCCGCAAAAATTCCTCCTGAGAATACGGGAATGAAGGCCGCTGCCCTGAGCTTTTCATCAGGAGGTGTCTCAAGGGAAGCCATCTTTTTAAGCTCAAAATACTGCCTGTAGATAGGTTTTCCTATCCTGAACAGATTTACGAGCCCCTGAGATCTCCCAAAACTTGACGCTGTTTTTACAAAAGCAGGGGACAGCCCTCTGCAGGTTTTTAATTTCAGCTCGCCGCTTCCCTCGTCCATCAGATAAATGCAGCCTGAGTCCAGGGGTTTGACCTCAAGCGCAAGGTCAAGGAGCTGCCTTAAGATATCCTGCATTTCATCGGTGGATGCAAGGGCAGTGCCTGTATCACGGCGGATGCGCAGGAGATCCGAACTCTGCTTTTTTTCAGTAATGTCAATAACTGTCCCGTACAGGTAATCGATATCCCCTTTTTCATCGGAATGGATAAACGTCTGCTCATTAACCCAGCGAACCTCTCCGGAGGCTGTTAGAATCCTGTACTCTTGGAAATAGTCGGTTTTGCCTTCCTTGTAATTCCTGAAGAGGTTATCCCTAACTTTTTCAACATCAAGGGGGTGGATTATGTCCTCATATGCCAGTTCCCCTGAGGTAAAAGCCCCTGCCGGATACCCGAAAAGGATTATGTTTTCAGTTATGAATTCCACAGGCCTTTTTTCTCTGGGGCTGCTCAGAAAAACAACAATAGGGCTGCTGCTTACAATTAATTCCAGGACTTTATTTACTTTCAGGGAGTTTGAGAGGTCTTTTTTTATTTGTTTTTGCTCACTGATGTCATTTGCAACCGTAAGGATTGTGCTTCTGCCCTCGTAATCCATTAAATGGGCTTCCACTTCCACAGGGATAGAGGTGCCGTCTTTTTTCAGATAGCTGGTCTCAAAGGCAATGTTTCCTTTATGAAGTATCTTTTTGACCTGCCTTGGGAACTGATTTCCGTACCTTGTATTGATGTTAGCAGGAGCGAGCCTGAGGAGTTCTTCCCGGCTGTACCCGAGGCTTGTACACACCCTATCGTTTGTTTCCAGGAATTTTCCCTGTCTGTCCATGATAATTACAAGACTGCGGCTTGAGTTAAGTAGAGAACTGAACTTCTGTTTCTCCTGTTCCAGTTTTTCTGCAAGCTCTTTTCGAGTGTTAATGTTCGAAACAATCCCGATATAGCGGCTTATCCTGCTGTTTTTCCCGTACTGGATGAGGGTCCTGTCCTCAACCCAGCGGATCTCTCCGTTTTTTGTAAGAATCCTGTATTCCAGAATATAGTCGGTAATGCCTCGCTCGGAATTGCTTATAACCCCAAAATTGAAAGCTTCAAGGTCCTCGGGATGGACGATATCAGCATACAGCATTTTTCCTGCCCTGAAGTCTGCAGGTTCATATCCGAACCAGGAAACGTTTGCAGAAACAAACTCAACCGGAAAGGCAGCTTCGGCTTTCCTTATGAAAATGACCTGCGGAATACTTCCCAGAAACATTTTCAGTTCGTCTTTTGACTCAAAAAAGTCAGGTAACTCTTTTTCAGGAAGCCCCTTACCCGTGAATTTGCTCTGAAGGTTTTTTTCCGTAATGCTAATCCCCTGTAAAATTAATACCGGTTGATAGCCATACAGGCTGATAATTATATATTCTATTCTCTTTTTATAATAATGATGCTTATTTAATAAAACTGTTTTTTTCATCACAGGGAATATAAGGGCAATTTAGCTGGAAGGGCAATTAAATTTGATAACCTCGTTAATGCCTGCCTGCAGTATGGACAAATAATATTTCTATGGTACTTACAGGGCATTGAAATGTATTTGCTTGCCATATCAATCACGATTTATCCGTTGTAATGGGAACCTAATAAAAAGATTTAAATATCGATTATGCCTCTACTGTCCCTGCATCGTGCCTGTATTTACGATTGGGTATTCCTGCAATTTAATCACTTATCAATCAACGGGCACAAATCAACCCGGCATGTCCGTTTTGATGCCGTTCGGCTTTCCGGGTGAGCCGTCGACCACGGGTTGCGATTGGCTAATATCTCTTCCTGCCAGTCTGGTACATTTCAACAACTGCATACCCGGCATACTTCCAGAGCGACTGAGCATATGTAAGCTTTGGCAATACCGGATCAGTATAAGCTATAAGCCCACCTTTAAGGATCGGGCCGATGCCTTTCTGAGCAGTAAGCCAGTTTGAAACAGGGTAATTCACCAACTGGTTTTCAATCATTTTGGCTATTCGTTTTTCAACCTTGGTATAACCCCGTATCATCTCGGCACTGGTATGTTCAAATGGCTGGGAAAAGAACAGAGGGGAAAAGAACAGAGTACCGTTTTTGTATGATTTTCGGAACTGGGTTTCATCCATGTTTTCGATATTGCTTATGACTTCGATAAAGTGGGAATTCGAGCTAGAATAGCAAATACGCTATGTTGGCCTATGAAAATTATCTCTCATTGTTGAAATGAAATAAAAATTGAAATGGGTATTACCCAATTGTACAATTTAAAATGGTTATGAGACAGCCTGTAAAGTATTTTTTCACCGGCTTCACAGGCCATTGAGTGATATTAAGCATATTCAACAGTCAAACAACTTAACCAATAATAACAATTCCTCAAAAGAAGAGTGAGTAGTCAACCGGATGAAAATAGGACTTACGGATATTCATGAGATAAGAGCATAAGGAAATTCATAGGAGGAAAAAGAATGCTGTACAGGAAAATGCCAGAGAACGGGGACGAACTTTCAATACTGGGTTTTGGGTGTATGCGCCTCCCCCTTAAAGAGGATGGCACAATAGATGAGCAAAGGGCCAGAAGCCTGGTGAGATATGCAATCGACCAGGGAGTGAACTATGTTGACACAGCCTGGCCCTATCATATGGGAGAGAGCGAGCCGTTTTTAGGACGCACTCTTGCTGATGGCTATCGGGAAAAAGTCAAACTTGCAACAAAACTCCCATCCTGGCTTGTGGAGTGTCGGGAAGATATGGATAAATTCCTGAATGCCCAATTGGAGAGACTTAAAACAGATCATTTTGATTACTATCTTGTGCACAGCCTTGCAGGAAAATTATGGGACAAACTGGAGGCCTTTGACGTGATCGATTTCCTCAATCGAGCCAAAGCTGATGGCCGCATTGTAAATGCAGGTTTCTCTTTCCACGGGTTAGTTGAGGATTTCAAACGGATTGTGGACGCTTATCCCTGGACTTTTTGCCAGATCCAGTACAATTTCATGGATGAACAGCACCAGGCAGGAACCGAAGGGCTGAAATATGCCGCTTCAAAGGGCCTGGGCATAATTATAATGGAACCTCTTCTAGGAGGGAACCTTGCCGGTCCTGTGCCTGATGAAGTAAAAGAGATCTGGGCTGAATCTCCGGTAAAAAGGACACCTCCGGAATGGGCCCTTCGCTGGGTCTGGAACCATCCCGAAGTCACGGTTGCACTCTCAGGCATGAACGAGGAATCCCAGGTCGAAGAAAACCTGAAAATTGCCGAAGAAGCCTATCCGAATTCCCTGACCGAAGCCGAGCTTCAGCTTATCAGCAGAGTTGAGAAAAAATACCATGAACTCATGAAAGTCGGCTGTACCGGCTGTGAGTACTGCATGCCCTGCCCGTCCGGAGTTCACATCCCGGAATGCTTTAGAATTTACAATGATCTGCATATGTTCGGGAATGTGGAGGGGGCCAGATTCAAGTATGCGGTTAATATGAGTGGCGTATTTACCAGTATGTAGAGTCTTAAGGCTTGATATACTTTTGGGAGAAAATTTGAATTTCGAGATGATGAGAAATAAGCTCTAAAAAGCCTTGTTTTCGGAACACTATTGTAAAAATATAACCATGTTGATAGTGTTCACTGTCTAAAATAAGTTAAATGTCACCGTTTAGTTGATTTTTCCGTAGTATTTTCAATGGTTCAGTTTCAATTTCATCCATGAGGGTATTAAGAGCCACAGGTACAATATCCATTGATGATTTGTCCACATAAGCCCATTCTTCGAGTAGATCATACTCAAAGCCGCCTGCAAGAGTAATGATGATTTTACCCTCTTCCGATTTTACATTCCAGTGTGCTGACAATTAACCACGTCCTTCTCCACGATATTATAGGTTTTCAAACGCCTGTTCATCTTCAAGCATACACTCACTTGGTTTATCCGAAATCGTACATGCTTCATACACCCGACATCCCGGACATCCATCTTCTCTACGGCAACATGATTTACATCTTTCCCGGATACCGGATTCATTTATAAACGATTTTTCAATTAATACCGCGCCTCGTTTTAGGACTCAGGCCAAGTTAAACCGGATTTTTCTTTTATTGATTTTATTTTTTGGAAATGGCAGTGGATGCGGATTAGGAACGTGGATCTCAACTGGCATCGCAGTTGCTCTCATAATCATAGTAAATAGAATTCCTTGACAAGTTAAATACGGACTGGGACCTCAAGTTATGAAACTTTTATTTACATCCGGATCAAGCAAATTTATTATAGAATATCCCGAACAAATATGCGAAAATAAACGAAATGATTGCAGCTTCGATCATTCCAGCAATTATACCTGTTAGAGTTAACGAGAAAAACATATGCCATTGTCTCATCATCTCAACAGCACCCATGTAAATCCCTAAATTACCAAATATCCCGAGCAAACCCATGATAATTGCAGATACTATTGCTGCAGCTAAGCCAAGAGCTAATGGTTTTAATTGCTGTTCCATTCATTTCCCCCCACTTTTAACTATCATAGTCATTTTTAACTATCATAGTCATCTGGGTTAATGAAACATAAAGCTTCTCAGATTCAGGTATTTTTCAATGGGCTTTTCCGTTATTTTTGGTATTCCTTCCGCATTTTTAATAAGCCTGAAGACTACTGCTAACAAGGAAATGGGTTCTGGGATGAACTCATTATGGATGAGCTCATTATTAATCAACATATGATCCGGCAGTGTCGCGAATTTGCTGTAAATTCTAAGTTAATTTTTTGTATACAGTAGGAAAACTTGATCTTTTGATATGGAATTTTTGACTCAAAAACTTTTTGAAATTTGTAATTTTACAGAACTTATGTTACACTGTCTATGATCCAGATAGACCCCATTTATGGAATGCCCATAGACACGGAAAAAGCGCAGTTTAAGGCGGAAATTAGGGGTGGCACATATTACTTCTGCAACGAGGAGCATAAACGCAGCTTTCTGGAGAGTCCGAGAATCGCCTATTTCTCCATGGAAGTGGGCCTGAAGAGTGAAATGCCCACCTACAGCGGCGGGCTTGGCGTGTTGGCAGGAGACACTATAAGATCCGGCGCAGATCTGAAAATTCCTCTGGTCGCGGTCACTTTACTGAGCCGAAAAGGGTACCTGAAACAAAAGATAACGGATAGCGGCGATCAGCTGGAGTACCCGGAGGACTGGGACCCATCGAGATCCCTGAGACCGTTGCCGGAAACAGTGAATGTCAGGATTGGAGGCAATGAGGTGAAGATCAAATCATGGATCTACGACTAACAGAGCCCCACCGGTGGACTGGTTCCAGTCCTCTTCCTGGATACAGATTTGCCGGAAAACTTTCGAGATGACAGAGAGATTACCAGCTTCCTCTACGGAGGCGACAACAGATACAGGCTGAAACAGGAGATAGTCCTGGGCATCGGAGGCGTGAGAATGCTCAAAGCCCTGAACTTCAAGATCCGCAAGTATCACATGAATGAAGGACATTCGAGCCTGCTCACCCTGGAGCTTTTGAAGAGAAACGGCATGGACACAGACAGAACCAGGGATTTATGCATTTTCACTACCCATACGCCGGTAGCAGCTGCTTTTGATAAGTTCTCTTACGCAGATGTACAAAAATTACTGGGAGAAGAGTTTCCTCCGGAAAATATAAAAAAATATGCAGGAGTGGACAATCTAAATGCTACGTATCTGGCCCTGAATCTGAGCAAATATGTGAATGGTGTGACCAATGCGCATATGGAATATTCCAGAAGGCTCTTTCCCGGATACCACCTTCGGGGAATAACCAACGGAGTTCACCCCCTGTAGATGGACATGTGAGTTTTTCAGGGAGCTCTTCGACAGGTATGTCCCAGGCTGGGCGAATGAGCCGGAACTTCTGGAAAGGGTGGATGAGGTCTCGCATGAGGAGATCTGGAACGCTCATCTGAAAGCCAAGAAGGCTCTATTAGACCATATCGCTGAGAAAACTGGCGTCATTATGGATATCAACGTCTTAACTCTGGGGTTTGCCCGCCGGGCCACTGCTTATAAACGTGCTGCAATGTTATTTTCTGACCCGGAGAGGTTAAAAGAGATTAACCGAACTGGAAAGTTGCAGCTTGTATTTGCGGGCAAGGCGCATCCTAAAGATGATGCCGGGAAGCGCGTCATTAAAGAGATTTACAATTACATGGCCGGGCTGAGGGGGGAGGTCGAGGCGGTTTACCTGGAGAACTATGATCTGGATCTGGCGGCAAGGATGGTTTCCGGCGTGGACGTGTGGCTGAATACGCCCCTGCCCCCAATGGAGGCATCGGGCACAAGTGGGATGAAGGCCGCCTGCAACGGAGCTATCAATTTCAGCATCCTGGACGGCTGGTGGATAGAGGGCTGCATTGAGGGCGTCAACGGCTGGGCCATCGGGCCTTATCCCATGGTACCCATAGGAGAAAATGAAAGGAGAAGAATTGAGATTAAAGATCTTTACAATAAGATGGAATATCTGATCATCCCCAAATTTTATCATGACAGGGACGGGTGGAGAGAGATGATGAGAAGTTCTATTTCCAAGACCGCCTATTATTTCAACAGCCATAGAATGATGCGAAGGTATATCACCGAGGCATATCTTTGAAAGTGAAGAGCTTAGTTTAACTAAATTTTATTTTTGTTATCCAGGATGCTCAACTTTGGAACCAAAAGTCCCTTGTTCCGCATTTATTTCCCTGTATTCATCTCCGAATTGTTCTGTCACATTATCCATTCACTATTAGCCTGATAAGGGGCGCAAGGTCACGAAAAATGCACAGGAATCATAAACAAAAGGTACTATCAAGCTATGGAAACAGCACCAGCTTCAGGCCCAATAAAAGTATGAATACTGCTACAAAGTTCCTGAATTTTCCCTGGGGTATTTTTTCAACTCCTTTTTTCCCGATCATTGCCCCGATTAAAGATGCGGGTATGAAGATCAGAAAACCTGATAAAATGACAGGGTCCAGCTCGGTACCTCCTTTGATATAGGTTGCTATCCTTGTAGAGTCGATCATGAAAGATATGGCACCTGCAGTTGCGATATAAGCAGCTTTCTCGAGGTTAAAAGTGCTTAGAGCTACCGCATTTATCTCCCCGCCGATGCCGAAGATACCTGCAAAAAATCCGGCAAGGGCTCCACCGGACATTGCTACCGATAACCTCTGGCTAAGCTTGAAGGTCCGGTTGATGATGATGAAAATAACATAAGCCAGGAGGAACAACCCTAAAGCTCTTGAAAGGACCTCCTGGGAGATTCTCAAGGATAAAGATGATCCTATGAAACTTGTGAAGATTCCGGGAAGGCCGAAGGTAAGGAAAAGCTTCCATCTTATGCCTTTCCGGAATAAGATCATTTTCCAGATATCATTAAACCAGTGAATTATGCCCACCAGAAGCAGGGTCTGAGGCAGAGGAAATACCATCAGAAGAATGGGCACCATAATTGTGGATATCCCGAATCCGGCCAGAGTTCCGATCACGCTTGCCAGCAGCGTGAGCAGAGCTATGAAAATAGTTTCCTCATACGCAAGCATACTTTTGTTATATTGACTGCGTTAATGCATTATGTTTTCGGGATCGGATCCAGATCTGAAAGAAGTGCCCGTTGAAATCCAGGACTTTTTTTAAATGATATAATAAAGTAATATTATACTAATTATAATATTTATTATAATCATATTTTATTATGACTGTATTTTTTCGAAAAGGGTGTCCGTGAAAGAGTTCGTTGGGGCTATTCATGTTCTAAGGCATCATTAAAGGAGATCTCGCATGTGAACAGTTTTTTAGAAAAAGCGGTTCCGAATATCGAAGAATTCTTCTGACCAATCAGGTCTTCACCTTGTGTGATTTGGTTTTAGACCAGAACCGGATCCGGTTAGGGTAACTGAAATAGCTGAGGAGCTTTCAAAATAAGGCAGTATTGGGGGGTTCTAAATTTCTGAAGAATCAAACCGAAGATCAGCAATATCGGATATATACATAGGTCTGGTTTTGCTTTTAATTATTGGTGGTATTGCTCTAGTGTATGAGAGCTGGGTGGGTCATGCCCTGATAGCTATCATTAGCCTGGTGCTGATGGTCTATACTCTTACAACCGGGGCCATGCTTAGGGGAAGAATAAAGAGAAGCCGGGGTAATATTTTTAAGCTTCATAAAAGGGATGGCATTTACTTTGGAACCTTCATGCTTGGATCATTTATCTACGGTTTGTTGATAAAGTTGCAGCACGGAGAATCGATACTGTCATCCGTTCACGGAAAGCTTGGTTTGATCCTCATCTTAATCATAGTTCTTCAGATTATCCCAGGTCTGGTTTTAAAAAATAGAGCCCGGTACAGAGGATTGCACAAAATAGTGGGCTATTCCCTTGCACCAATCCTGGTTATTGATGCCAGCTGGGGACTGTACAATGGTGTTGTTGCCGGGACAAAGAGTAGTCTTGTCCTTTTGCATTCGATATCTGGAGGCCTGGCTGCCCTTGCTCTTGTCTGGATATTTCTGGAAATACTATATGCAGCAGATAAGTCACTTGCCAGGGCCAGGATAGCAAGCTATTTTACAGCATTTCTGGTAACTGCAGGATGCTGGATAGCAGGAGGCTACAACTATCTAACTGCCTATGGCTTTCGGGTAAAACCTGTGATCCTTGCAGGGCCGCACCCCTGGGCGCATGAGATTGTGATGGAGGCAAAAGAGCACATCTTTGTTTTCCTTCCCATAATCGTTTTTGCTCTTTCCATTACCCTTCACATCTTCGATAGAGATGCTTTCCAGGGTGAAACCAAGTCCAGACGCGCCCTGACGATGGTTGCCTACCTGGCGCTCTTCATGGTGCTACTCATGTTCCTGATGGGAGCGGTTATATCCAATGCCGGAAAGACGGGAACGGAGGTTTGAGATGAAAGAATCAGCAACTTTCATAGCAGCGGCTGTAATTACCATATTTTTAACCGGCTGCATCATCATCACCCATGATTTGTCAACCGGTTTTAGACAATCGTTGGCGGAGCTTACGGGTCATCACTGGATGTCCGTGAGCATAATAACAATAATATTATTCGTGCTCTTTTCCGGGCTGCTGCTGGGCTCGAAGAGTGTGAGAAAGTCCTTGAGGGTTTACGATGCAGGTTTGTGGTCGACTGCACTGATGGTCGTGACCCTGATCCTGATTCTTGGAATCCTTGCAGAGTTGACCGTTCGCTTTCTAATGGAGTGAGATCCAATGTTTTCATGCTGGTCTGGAATTATTTTTTTCTGAGGTAAGATGTGAGGCAAAAGGGTCTGGTAGAGTCTGGATAAGTATATCCCGGCTGTATGGCTGAAACTCAGAATTTATCCCGTGCTCTGGATGATTTGAGAATTCCGACTTTATGGTTAAGCATCGGGTGATAAAATAAAAATAACTTGACGCATCTTAAATCATTGGGGGTTATTATGACGGTAGTTGATCCTGTTTGTAAGATGAAACTGGATGAGAAGGATGCAAGGTTCAAGAGTGAGTACAAAGGAAACACGTACTACTTCTGTGCCCTTTCGGATAAAAAGAAGTTTGATGAAAATCCGGAGAAGTATATCGAGTCCTGAGGGTGGCAGGTATGAGGAACCTGGAACCGGGCAAGATGAGATGTGAAAGCAAGTTAGCTATCTTCAGGTCAGAGCACAAAGGCAGAGCGTACTGTTTTTTCAGCTTTTCCTGCAGGAAGTTTGACGATAATCCTGTGCAGTATTTTAATTCCCAGGGTGGCGTATGAAGATAGTAGTAGCAGACCCCATATTCCTGACGGAAGAGTACAAAAAGCGGCTCGAAGCGCTGGGCGAACTCGAAATTTACAAAAATGTGCCTTTCTCTCATGACGAATTCATTGAGAGAATAAAGGATGCTGAAGTTGTAATAGTAGGAAGATACGGAGTTGACGCCAAGGCTATAAGTTCTGCGCCCAGGCTAAAGCTTATCTCTCTGTGGCAGACGGGCTTCGATAATGTAGATATGGAGGCGGCCACTGATAACGGAGTGATTGTTTCGAACGTCCCCAGTTATGCCTTCGAGTCGGTGGCGGAGTTTGTCTTTGCTTTAGCCCTTAATCTGCACAGAAGAGTCCATCTGGCAGATATGAACCTGCGAGAAGGGTTATTCGATTGGAGGTACTATGTGGGCAACCAGCTCATGAGCAAGACCATAGGCGTGCTGGGAACAGGTGAAATAGGTAAGAGGGTGATACAGATCGCACACGGGTTCAACATGAATGTGCTCTCTGTAACGGCTCACCCCAGTCCTGAGAGGGCAAAGGCGCTGGGAGTAAAGTTCGTCGATCTGGACACTCTGCTCTCAGAGAGCGATATAGTCACACTGCATGTGCCTCTTACACCCGAAACAGAGCATATGATAGGTGCGAAAGAACTGGCAAAGATGAAACCAACTGCTATATTAATTAACACTGCCAGGGGAAAAGTGGTTGATGAAGCTGCACTCATAGAAGCTCTTAAGGAAAAAAAGATTGCTGGAGCAGGGCTGGATGTCTTCGAAAAAGAGCCTTTGCCAATGAATAGTCCACTTCTAGTGATGGATAATGTAGTGTTGACTCCGCATATTGCATTTTTGTCTGAAGAATCTCTAGATGAGTGTACTTATTTCAGTATTGAGAACGTTGAGATGTTTGCGAAGGGCAAGCCCCAGAATGTGGTGAATCCTCTGGTATTAAAGGGTTAAGGAATCAGCAGATGGTCAAACAACTCAAGCTCCAAGTCCTTGCCTTCTTTTTCCTATTCTTGGTGTAGCTGTTAACGGATGTAATGCTATGGTTTGTCGGGTCATTGAGGAGGGGAGATTCAGAGATCCTGATGAACTTCCACTTATTTACAGGTTTTCGTCTGATTACGCTCATACTAATATAAACTATTAATGTTGGTGATGGATGAAGTCCTCATTCAGAACATCAATATGAAATGGAGATACTTGACTGGGGTTTTCTCTCAGAATAAGTATTTAATGGTGTTGGTAGTTAATTATAGTTATGTATTATGAAAACCTATATTTCTGCATGAACTGCCCAAGATGCAAAAATTCCAATCACACAAAAAACGGTATAGTTTGTGGACGTCAACGCTACAAATGCCATGATTGTGGATATAACTATTCAGTGGAGATAAAATCAACTTCTAGCTCCACTACTTTTAAGAGACAGGCTTTGCAACTTTATCTTGAGGGATTAGGATTTCGCTCAATAGGACGATTTTTAGGGGTAAGTCATGTTTCTGTCCAAAAATGGATAAAGAAATTTGGTCAGGAGGTAGAGGAGCTAAAAAGCGAAAATGAGATATCTATTGTTGAACTGGATGAGATGCACACTTACATCGGTAACAAAAAAAATATTGCTGGATCTGGATTGCTGCTGATAGAGTTGGGAAAAAGTTCATCAACTGCTCTTTTGGTAGCAGAGGAACGAAAACTGGACAACTACTCTGGGAAAAATTAAAGGAGAAAGAGATTGGAGAAGTGATGACTGATCGCTGGAGAGCATATGCAGAGTTTATTCCTGAAACTATCCATACTCAATCCAAAGCAGAAACGTATACAGTTGAAGAATATAACAGCATATTATATTGAGGCACTTTCTGGCAAGGGTGAGACGAAAGACAAAATGTTATACGAAGAGTCTTGAAATGCTAAAGTATTCTGTCCTTCTATTGATGAAAAATAGAAATAAAGAGTTAGCTCTAGTTAGTTAATAACGCCACTTTTTTAATTCATAAACTTGAAACTTTCACAGAAGAGACGTCTTTTTGGTAATTTATATTATTTCTCTTTTCGTTTAAGGTAGGCACCATATAAACCAATAATAGCTGATAAAACAACAGCAACAGCACCAATAATAGCATTAGTGTAATCAGACTTAGAATCATTTCCAGAATGAGATCCTTCATCAATCGATAGTGGAAATGAAGATGACGTGCTGGGTCTAAATTTATCATTACCTATATATCTTGCAGTTATCGAATGTGAACCAACAGGAAGCGATGAAATATCTAAAATTGCCTGTCCAGAGATTACATCCTTATTTCCATTTTTTATAGGGTTGTTTGCATCCATGAAAATAACTGTGCCTGAAGGTATTTCTGTTCCTGACGTTGCATTAACTGTAGCTTGAAGCTCTTTTGTTTTCCCGGATTGTTGATTGGATAAAGAAACTAAAGTCGTCTTGGTTTCTATTCTGGATCCTACAACATGCCCTATAAACTGACCTAACCCAGAAGGACGAATTCCTACAGGTATCGTTAAGATAACAATGTTAGTTGTTGTGTTAATTACAGAGGTAGTATTGCTGCCGGAATTTGTTACATACACGCATTTTCCATCTGAAGTGACTGCAACTCCGCTAGGTTTGTTTCCCACATCTATAGTTTTTATTACAGTGTTGTTTGATGTACTTATTACAGAGACTGTTCCTTTGGGAGTTTTTTTGTTCGCCACGTATACCCATTTTTCATCAGGTGTGACTGCTATTCCAGAAGGATATTTTTCTACAGTTATATTGGCTGTAACCTTATTTGTTGCTGTGTCAATTACAGAGACATTGCCACTTCCTTGGTTGGTCACATATAATTTGGTTCCCAATGAGCTAACTGCAATTCCATAAGGCTCCGTTCCTACACCTACATTGGTCACAACAGTGTTTGTGGTTGTGTCAATTACAGAAATATCGTTACTGTGCCTATTTGCCACATATATCCTTAGTCCATCCGGAGTGGTTACAGCTGTAACTTCACGGGGATGTAATCCTACAAGAATCTTGGAAACGTTGTTGGTTGCCAGATCAATTGCATAAACGTCGTTAGTAGAATAGCATGCTACATATAATGTTCCATCTGGAATGACTGCAATTCCAGAAGGTTTGAATCCTTCCACAAGCTGGTCTGTAACCTCCTGAGTCGCTGTGTCAATTACAGAAAAATAGCGTCCTGGAGAATTATCGTCGCCAAAATTAGTCACATATACCTTTTGTCCATCAGGACTGAATGCGACTCCGCAAGGAACATTTCCTACAAGTAAAGTAGAGATAACAGTATTGGTTGTTGTGTTAATTAGAGAGACAGTGTTACTTTTCTCATTCGGTACATATGCATATTCAGTATATGAGTCACTTTGTGCGGCAGATATCAATTCAGTAGATGAAAAGATAACGAGAAGTAAAAGAAAAGCTATTGAAGCTGAAAATAGTGAGTACTCTTTATCCCCCTTTGCCATTTGTCTGCCCCTTGTAACATTATACCTTTCAATTTCAAGTGCCGCTATAAATCTCAAATTGATTTGTTGCATCTATTAACACAAAAATCTATAATATTTGAACACAGTTGCAACTATCCATATATAAAATATATAAATTGTAAAGATATTATTGATTTAATAATTAATATTTCTATTAAATAAGCATAAAAGAAAAAACTCTTCTAATCTAGAATACGATTATCCGGAATCCTCAAAAATTTGATACCATATCTGTTTTCATACATTTCCCAATTCTCATAGATTATACCGAACCCATATTCAGGGACATGATTTCAATCCTTATTTTAGTGGACTTTTCTCGAGATCATAATGCTTCATAGCATTACTATTTCATATTAAGTATGATTTTGTACTTTTTTTGATTATAATGGAGGATTTTATATTCCAATATTATTATTGAAGAGCCTATCCCATAACTCAAAATTTGCTTTTTTAGATTTTCATATTTAAGTAACAAATCGAGCTTTTGATTATTTCACTTTCCTGAGAAAAATAAAACAGTTATACCTCTCTGGAAAGATTGCTATAAGTACAGCATCAAATTGAAGATAAGGGTGTTAAAATGGGCGAGGAGTTAAATTTTTTTGTGATCATTATAGAGAAATAATACTTTCACCCCGCCTCACTTATAGTTATATTCTTTAAAGTATTATCTTAAATCCTATGATATCCGAAAAAGAAATAAGAGATTTTGAAAACCGTATAGAATCCATGATTGAAGCAAGCACCGAAAATATGATTAAAAATGTAATTTCAAGTAACGATGCATTAAATCCAGAATCATTGGAGTGTCTTAAAAACATAAGGATTGGAAATGAGATGTTACAGGCCGCACAGAAATTAAAAAAGATCTAATATAGTACCAATTTAAAATTGTTTTTAGCCATTTTAAGACATCTCGTCCCCTGTTTCTGCATATTCTGGCGGGATTTGCCGCAATATAAATAAAAAGCCGTCATCAGATACAACTCGCTGGTTTTCAAGCTGTCTTTTTCTCCGGGCTGTTGGGGCTTTAGCTTCTCTGTCCCTATAAACAAGATATTCGTCGATTGCCGCAGTCGCTTCCGGGGTTAAAAATGTAATAAAATCAACTCTGGCCTTGAATCGTCTTAAATCAAGTGTAGTGATGCCTGTTTCCGGGTTTTTGCCTTTTTTGAAGTCGCTTATACGCAATTTCCGGATTTCATTAGATGGGAGCCCCGCACTCACTCCAGTTAACACTACTGCTTTTTCCAGGGGATCTGCAACCTTAAGCACGTCTCGGATGTCGGATTTCTTCGGGACCTGATCATTTTCTTTTATTGTCATTGGTCGCCGTCTATCGCTGAGTTGAGCGGGAATTTCGATATAGGCCGCCTTGTAAAATGAACGTACACCAGTAAGCCGGCTTCGGATAGTGAAATCTGACAATCTTTTTTTGATTAATGCCTGCTTAAACCCTAACATGTATGCCCTGATTTTCCTCTTCCTGGGTAGTATTCCCGCCTGTATTTCTTCCTCGGCTTCCTCTATTAGCTCTATAGGGCTTAATCCGGTGTGTTCGGTGTATTCCTGCATCGAATATAGGTACACCTGTTTTGTCGCGTCTCCTGGGATCAGGCTGGCAAACCATTCCTGAATTGCTGGGTCGGTTTCCAATTCTCCAACTTTCATTTTACACTCTCCTATACTAAGCAGTATTCTAAGCGTTAAGAATATTGCTACTTACCAATTCCGAGCCCGGGGGACTTGCTTCCCAGTGCACTGAGTGTGGTCAATGCATGGAAAAATGCCCTCAGGGGTTAAAAATCCCTGAGCTGCTCAAAGCCGTGGCGGAGGAGTTGGAAGGGCCTGACCTGGAGCAGAGGATAGCTATGGCTAAAAAACTCTTCAAGAGAGACTGACTACGAAAGTTAACTGTGGAAAAATCAATACATTGAAAAGGGGAGAAAACGGAATGCTGTACAGAAAAATTCCAGGGAAAGGAGACGACTTTCAATACTGGACTTCGGCTGTATGCGTCTCCCTATAAAAGAAGACAGAACAATTGATGAAGACAGAGCCGCCCGCCAGGTCCGCTAATGAGGTTAGAGTGGCAAGCTTCGGTCGAGTGAAATCAGTCGATTTTTCTTACCCGTACAACCATATTTGCTGTACCGAGTCGTTCTTTGAGTAAGGATGAAAAATAACAGACAAGCTGAAGTAATTTAGTTCTTTATCTTTGTTTCATTTTTTATTTCCTTTTGGGACGGGCCGCCAGACAAGCTGGTGGAGGCGCTTATATTTATCTGTGAATTAAATTGAGGTTATGGGGTCAAGGGAGCATTCTTTGGACAGGAAAGATGTTTCTAATTTCAGTTTCTCTTATTGACAGTATAAATTCTCCTGTTACTTTTTGCGTTGAAGGCGGGACAACTTAAGCCCTCAATGAATAGAACAGATAAACAAAAAATTTTAGCTTCGGATCTTTTGAGCAATATTAATTGATTAATCCGAAATTACCCATTCCTTATTTTTTCCGGAATCCAGAGTAGAAACCCTTAAAAATCAAGGAAACAACTTGAAACAGAAGGTACTGGAAATGCTGTACAGAAAAATACCAGAAAACGGAGACGAACTTTCAATACTCGGGTTCGGATGCATGCGGCTTCCTCTTAAAGAAGGAAAGATAGACGAAGAAAGAGCCAGAGAGCAGCTACGCTATGCAATCGATAACGGGGTAAACTATGTTGACACAGCCTGGCCATACCACATGGGGGAGAGTGAACCTTTTGTCGGGAGAGCTCTTACTGACGGCTACCGGGAAAAGGTCAAGCTTGCAACAAAGCTCCCCTCCTGGACCGTGAAAAGTCTGGAAGATATGGACAGGATTCTGAATGCGCAGCTTGAGAGGCTCAAGACGGACCATATCGATTATTACCTTGTGCACGGGCTTGTGGGAGCTCTGTGGGAAAAGATGGAAAAACTCGATGTTTTGAGTTTTCTTGATAAAGCCAAAGCTGACGGACGCATTGTAAATGCTGGTTTTTCTTTCCACGGGACTATCGGGGATTTCAAAAGGATTGTGGACGCCTATCCCTGGGTTTTCTGCCAGATCCAGTACAATTTCCTGGATGAAAAGAACCAGGCAGGGACCGAAGGGCTGGAATATGCAGCTTCAAAGGGGCTCAGCGTAATTATAATGGAACCTTTGCGCGGGGGGAAATTGACATATCCTATCCCGCCTGCAGTTCAGGAGGTCTGGGACGAAGCTCCGGTAAAGCGAACGCCTGCAGAATGGTCTCTTCGCTGGATCTGGAACCATCCCGAGGTTACTGTTGTGCTTTCAGGCATGAACGAAGAGTCTCATATTGAAGAAAACCTGAAAATTGCCGGGGAAGCCTATCCGAATTCCCTGACTGAAGCTGAGCTTCAGCTGGTAACGAGAGTGGAACGGAAATACAGGGAACTTATGAAAACAGGCTGTACAGGCTGCAGGTACTGCATTCCCTGCCCTTCGGGAGTAGACATCCCGAGCTGTTTTGAAATCTACGATAATTTCTATCTCTCGGGGAATGAAAAAGAAGCAAAACTCATGTATGCGGCAAAACCCGGAGGGATAATAAGAGGAGATGTCCCGGGTTATGCCTCCCAGTGCGTACAATGCGGAGAATGTGTTGAAAAGTGCCCGCAGCATCTGGATATACCAACCATGCTTGAATCCGTTGAAAAAGAATTTGAAGGAAAAGACTTCAAGGGCTGGAGAGTCATGGCAAAAAAGGTTTTTAGGAAAGAGTAAGGGGCAGGAATACCCCTGCTGTCCTTACTTGACTACTCTTCGCTGTTGAGAATTTTTCTCCGTTGAGATTTTTTACCTTTGAAGACCTTTTGATGTTGAGGATCTGATGTTTAAGACTTCTCATGTGTTAATATAGAAGTATTATATTAAAATGCCAGGTTTATTCGATATCGATAAAAAAATATTGAGGACATATCTATAGATATAATTTTATCCTTTAAATTTCATATATATTTTATCTGGAAAGTCGAAACAGTTTACAAAATAAACTTGTATACAAAGAGAATTCAGGAAGCGCGTAATCTAAATTTTTACTGATTTTTAAAAAGGAGAGAAGGATTTTACTTTTAATTACGGGTTGCTAAAAAAGATCCGGAAATACCCGGTGAATCAGGAAAAGAATTCCTATACTGCCTGAAAATAAGGGGGTTATTATGAGTTATTCAGGTGAGGTCTTTGACCTTAATAGCGGAATAAATTCAAAAGAATCAATAAGGCGCAAACTGGAAATTGAGGAGGTACTGCTCGAAATTTCCAATATGTTCATAGCTCCTGCCAGCCTTGGGAGGGATATCAACGTTACCCTCGAAAAGATTGGTAGGCTCTGCGGGGCTGGCAGGAGTTACATTTTCCTGCTTCGAGAAAACGATACTGCCTTCGATAACACACATGAATGGTGTGCTGAAGGGGTGGAGCCTCAGAAAAATAACCTTCAAAATGTTCCCTGCGAAGAATGCCCCTGGTGGATGGAAAAACTTTCAAATGATGAAGTTCTCCACATCCCTGATGTTTCAGCCCTGCCTCCGGAGGCAGAAGTGGAAAAAGAGGTGCTAGGAAAACAGGGGATCAAATCTCTGATCGTGTTACCTCTATATGTGAGTGGAAAACTTGCAGGCTTCATGGGGCTGGACAATGTGGTCAATACCGGGAGTTGGGGAACGGATGATGCGTCCATACTCCGAATAGCTGTTAACATAATGGGGATGGGGATACAGCGCAGGAAGGCGGAGGAAGCAATACGGGCAGAGAAAGAAATCTACAGGTCCACGTTTGAGAATGCAGCCAACCTGATTCTTCTGGTTGACAAAAAAGGGGTTATTGTAGACTGCAATTCCCGTGCGGAAAAACTTCTTGGCTACAGGCGGTTTGAACTCATAGGGAAGGCCATTAAAAGCATCTTATTTTCGGATCACATTAAGAAATTTGAGGAGTATTCCGAGGAGGTCGAAAACAGGGGTTTTTCCTTTAATAAAGAGTACAGGATGGTTCGAAAAGACGGGAACCCCGTGGATGTCAACGTCAATTCTTCGGGCTTGAAGGACGAAAACGGGTTCAATATCCAGACCATTTACATAGTAGAAGACATTACCGAACGCAAAAAAGCAGAAAAGCTAATACAGGAAAGCGAAGCTCGGTACCGTTTTCTATTCCAAAATAATCGCGCGGTAATAATGCTGCTTGATCCTAATACCGGGAATATACTTGATGCAAATACGGCTGCATGTTCTTATTACGGATACACCCGGGAAAAAATGCTCAACCTTAACATTGCCGATATTAATATACTTCCAAAAGAACAGATTATTGAAGGGCTGAAGCAGGAAAAGTTCAGGGACACAAACCACTTCTTTTTTACTCACCGCTTATCAAACGGCGTGCTACGAGATGTTGAACGATACAGCTATCCCATCTTGATGGATGGAAAAAAACTTCTTTTTTCGATCGTTTCGGATATAACGGATAATCGAAAAATGCAAAGCGAGCTTGTAAGAGCCAAGATGGAAGCCGAATTTGCCAGTAAAGCAAAAAGTGAATTTCTGGCAAGCATGAGCCATGAACTGAGGACGCCCTTGAATTCGATCATAGGTTTCTCGGACATGCTGTTTACTCAAAACTTTGGCCCGCTTAACGAAAAGCAGCTGAGATACGTCAGCAATATCTCCGTGAGTGGGAATCATCTCCTGAAGCTGATTAATGATATTCTGGACCTCTCCAAGGTTGAAGCCGGGAAGATGGAACTTGAAGTAGAGGAGTTTTCCGTATCCGATTCGATTTCTGAAGTCAAAACTTTACTTACCCCTCTGGCATCAAAGAAAGATATCCAGATCCTGAGCATGGTTGATAAAGGGCTGACGACCATAAGGGCCGATAGAACGAAGTTCAAGCAGATATTATACAATCTGGTGGATAACGCTATTAAGTTCACTCACGAAGAAGGATACGTTGTTGTTAACGCCAGCGTTGAGGGAGATCAAGCAAAAATTATGGTCAAAGATACGGGGGTCGGAATCTCCGAAGCCGAAGCCAAAAAAATCTTTCAGCCTTTTATCCAGCTTGAGAACTCCGAATACGGAAAACAGAAAGGAACAGGCCTTGGCCTTTCTCTTGTCAAGAAATTTGTGGAGATGCATACAGGAAAAATCTGGGTTGAAAGCAAGTTTGGGGAAGGCAGCAAATTCATTTTCACCATACCCCTCAACCTACCCCTCAGCCCTACAAATTAGATACTGGATGGTTTTCTCAGGGCTTCTTTCCTATCGAAAAGGCTTTTCCCAGGTTACACCCTATACCGTAGTAGCTCCTGTTCCCTGTCCCGTATACCACAGGACGGATTTTCTCAATGTCAGGATTTCCGTTTTTATCGAGCACGGCTTCTTCGGCTTTTATGTCCACGATTTCTCCTACAAACAGGGTATGAAGCCCTATCTCAAGGTTGTGGAGAAGCTTACACTCAAGGACAACCGGAAACTCTGCGATATAGGGAGCAGGCACAAGTTCGCTTCTAACCGGAGTAAGACAGGTTGACTCAAACTTGTCCTCGTCCTTTCCGCTTGCAATGCCGAAGTAATCGGTTTCTTTCACATATGCTTCGGAAGGAATGTTTACAGTAAATGCCTTATTTTCCATGATCCCGGCGTAGCTGTAAGTAGCCTTTCTTAAGGAAACACTGATGCATGGTGGGTTTGAACAGCAGATTCCTCCCCAAGCTACAGTCATGGCATTTGGTTTTCCATTCATGTCGTAGGTACCGACAACCCAGGCAGGGGTCGGGAATGAGAGGGGTTTTGCTCCGATTGATTGTTTCATAGCCTAACCTTCTTTTCGATAATACAAAAAGCTTTTTCGGACCGGAATGAAGATTTCCGATTTGATTTTTTTCAGGTTGTTATTCAAAGGTTATTTTTCATGTTATTATTCAAAGGTTATTATTCAAAAGTTATTATTCAAAGGTTGTTATTCAAAAGTTATTATTCAAATATTATTATTCTATTACTTTTTTATCGATTATAATCAAGAACAGATGTCTATTTGTTTAAATAGTTTATTTTGTTATTGTTTATATATAATGTTGATAATATAAACTGGGATAAGTAGCTGTAAGAAACAGGCTATTTTGTTGGATTAATAAAAGAACTTGGGGGGTATAAAACTGACAATAAAGCACATATTTGAGGGTCTTTTAGTGGGGTCTGCCAGTGGAGTTCTTGCAGGTATGATTGCAGGAATAGCACTGATGTATGGTTATGACAAACTAATTCATGAGAAGCAAATACACAAAAAAATCAAGTCAATTTCCACGAAGTCAATTTCCCTGAAGAATCTTAAAAGACGTAAATGCCTCATAATATGACCGAAGGCATATGCGCCTGAAACAACAAGCTAACAGAAACATTCTGTTTAAATTCAAAATTAAGCGGGAATTTTCTATCTTGTTGAGAGTTGATAACACTGATTCTTCTATAAACATTGACTTTTCATTCAGGAAATACAGTTACAAATAGTGCTCTTAATAAAATGAAATTAAGTTAATCAGATTGAGGGTGAATCTGAAAATATCAGGGGGTATAGAACTGACAAAGAAACATATACTTGGTGGAATGGTAATGGGGACAGTCGCGGGGACAGTCGCTGGAATCGTCGGAGGTCTGGTTGCCGGAATTACGCTGAAGTACACTTATGATAAATATATTCAGGAACAGCAAATGCACAAAAAAATCAAATCCGTTCCCAGGAAGTTGTTTAGACGCGGTCCGGCTCCTGTTACGGTGAGGGCTGTTTATCCGGATCACCAGACTTTTTCCCATAACATGAAATCCCCTATCTGGGTCGAATTCGATGCACCTATAAACAGTTCCACAGTCACGAAAGATACGGTAATAGTCAAAAGTTCGGTATCTGATGAGCCTCTGGATGGTTTTCTTGATGCGGGTGGGAGGATTCTTATGTTCCGGCCTCATGGAAAATATCCTGCAGAAAATGGTAAAGCCAAAGTTTCCATTACTTTAATAGGAACCGATACCGGCGCCGGAGCTATCACGGACGTAAAAGGTGTGTCTCTTGACGGAGATATGGATGGAAAAGCCGGGGGAGATTTCGAATACAAGTTCAACATACTTAAGTAACAGAACTTTAAGTAACAGAACTTTAAGTAACGAAACTTTAAGTAACGAAACTTTAAGTAACGGAACTTTAAGTAACAGAACTTTATCTGAAAAATTCTTTTAAAATTATATGAATTTTTTCAAATTTCTTTTTTAGTTCCTCTTCTCGTTTCTCTTTTCATTTCTCTTTTTATTCTCTTTTATTTCTTTCCTCAGTTCTTTTTTAGCTTTTCTGCTTATTCCTAATTTTTCATGTATTCCGGGAAAAAATAAACCACTATACATCCGGAATTAATATAAAATTTTTAATATGTCGCATAGTTGGCGTTATATATTAGGTGCGATATAGGATAAATAAAGAGGTTTTAAGTTTAATTCCTCTCTTTTCCGGAAGATATTAAAATAAGAGGCTCTCCGGTAAGGAATATAAATAAAGGGGGTTCAGGATTGATAAATATGAAAAGATATGGTGAGCTATTGCTTAGCGCATACATCATGAAGAAACTTAAGCCCGGGGGATCTCAAAAGAGTGAAGGGCTAAGTAAATATGGAAAATTAGTTCTCGGGGCATATCTGCTTGAAAAACTCAAGGTAGATACCTCTAAAAAAGAAACGATACCGAAAACAGAAGTGAAAGAAGTGAAATTAGATGAAACGGGTGGGGGATCTTCAACCATGAAACTTGGCAAAATAGTTATTGGTGTGTTAGTCGGAGCTACGGCTATTTACGCTCTTAAAAAATACTCTGCTAAAAAGAAAGGACATGAAATCAAAGTCCAGTAAGAAGAGAGGAGGAGAACGATTTTGCATAAAATGAACGGTTGGAGTAAATTTCTGCTGGGGGTAGTTGCAGGGGCTGCAATTGTATATGCTGCTAAAAAATGGTTGTGTAACAGGTCCCTTCCAGAGGCTTTCAAATCTCTGCCCTTTAACTTCAAACAGGGCCAGGTCCCTCCGAAGGTGAAGTCAATTTATCCTGACAGGCAGACATTCGCTTTCAGGCATGATTCCCCGATCTGGATCGAATTCGATATGCCCATGAATAGTGCAAGCATTACGAAAGAGACCGTAATAGTCAGAAGTTCCGCATCAGAAGAGCCTGTTGAGGGATTGCTGGATTCGGGGTCCAGAATTCTGATGTTCCGCCCGTATGTAGATTATCCCATGGACGAAACCGGGGCTGAAATAACGATTACCTTGCTTGGAAGCGAAACCGGATCCGGATTCATAATAGATGAAAGGGGAATTGCTCTGGATGGCGATAATGACGGAAAAGCCGGAGGAGATTTTGTCTATACTTACAGACTCATAAAATGAAAACCTGCTTTCCGAACAACCCCTGTTTTTTAACTTTTTTTCTTTTTTAATTTCTTTATTATCTTCACGTCCTTTTTCTTACCTGGTTGACTCAATTATTTTTTCCGGCTCCCCGCGACTTTCTTTCCCCCATACCCTCCTCCGCCCGGCGTTTCGATGACAAAAACGTCTCCATGTTCCAGCTCCAATTCAGCCTGTCCTCCAACTCTGATAATGCTCCCGTCCCTGCAGATAAGCGTGTTCTTTCCACACTCTCCGGGCCTGCCCCCATTTAACCCGAAGGGGGGGAGTTTCCTGTGGCTTGAAAGAATGGCAGCATGCATGTCCTTGAGGAACCTGAGTTTTCGGACAGCTCCGTTTCCACCCCTGAACTCTCCTTCTCCTCCGCTCCCTTGCCGGATGGAAAATTCCTCCAGCAAAACCGGAAACCTCGTTTCAAGGATCTCAGGGTCGGTAATTCTCGAGTTGGTCATGTGAGTATGGACAGCATCCGTCCCAGAAAATCCCGGGCCTGCCCCTGCTCCTCCGCAGACGGTTTCATAGTACTGGAAGTCTGAGTTTCCGAAGGTAAAATTGTTCATTGTCCCCTGGGAAGCCGCCAGCGTGCCAAGGGCCCCGAAAAGGGCATCAACAATGTACTGCGAGGTCTCAACATTGCCTGCAACAACTGCTGCAGGATATTCCGGCCTGAGCATGGAACCTTCGGGGATGATAATTTCAAGCGGCCTTAAACACCCTGCATTCAGGGGGATGTCACTTTTCACAAGAGTCCGAAAAGCATAGAGAACGGCAGCCATGCAGACCGAGGCAGGGGCATTGAAGTTGTTTGAAAGCTGGGGTGAGGTCCCGGTAAAGTCAATTTTTGCGCCCCGGTGCTCGCGGTCGATTGTGACCTTCACTTTAATCGCACTTCCGTCATCGAGAGTATAGGTGAATTCTCCGTCGGAAAGCCTGTCAATAACTCTTCTCACAGCTTCTTCAGCGTTATCCTGCACATGGTTCATGTAAGCCTCAACGGTTTCAAGGGAGAATTCCTCAACCATCCTGTGCAATTCCTGAAGCCCTTTTTCGTTTGCAGCCACCTGGGCCCGGAGGTCAGCCATATTCTGTTCCGGGTTTCTTGAGGGGTACTTCCCTGAATTCAACCAGGATCTCAAATTTTCTTCACAGAATATACCCTGTTTGACTATTCTCATGCCTTCGCTGAGTACCCCTTCTTCTTCAATAGTCCTGCTGCCCGGGGGAACAGAACCCGGACTTATCCCTCCTACATCGGCATGGTGGCCCCGGGAAGCCAGATAAAACAGGATCTCTCCAGAGCTGCCAAACATTGGAGTAACAACCGTGATATCCGGGAGATGGGTACCCCCGTTATACGGGGAGTTAATAAGGTAGACGTCTCCTGCCCGCATCTCCTGAAATTGTGTCCGGATAAGGGCTTTTACGCACTCCCCCATGGAACCCAGGTGCACGGGGATGTGAGGGGCGTTTGCTATAAGGTTGCCATGCCTGTCGAAAATCGCACAGGAGAAGTCCAGCCTCTCCTTTATGTTAACCGAGTAAGCTGTGTTCTGCAGAGTGTAGCCCATCTGCTCGGCAACGGACATGAACCTGTTATTGAAAATCTCAAGCATTACAGGGTCAACTTCGGTCCCTATGGCAGTATGGGTAGGGAGAGGAATTTTGCGGTGCAGGAGAAGATGATCTTGTTCCGTAATCTCTCCTTCCCAGCCGGGTTCGATAATAATGGTCGTATTTTTCTCAATTAAAATCGCAGGCCCGCTTATGCAGGTCCCAGGTTTGAGTTCTCCCCTCCGGAAAACGGGAGTCTCATGAAATTCCCCATAGCTATACATTTGAACTGCCGAAACGGGAGAAAAAACAGGGTTTGCTTCGGTTTCCAGCACTGGATCCGAAACTCTTTCAGTAATCCCTATGGTCTCCACGGAAACAGCTTCAACGACAATGGCTTTTCCCTCTATCACAAAGCCGAAACGTTTTTTGTGGGCTTCTTCAAACTCGCTCCTGAGGGCTTCCTTATCCGCAAAATCCACAGCTAACTGCGTATCCGATCCCGCATAACGCATATGGGCCTTAAAGAGGGCAGTAATGCACTCCTTCCGCACTCCATGTTCCAGCATCATAAGGAGGCCTTCTTTTTCAAGTCTGGCAAATACGATCTTTAATTCATCTATCAGCCCGTCGGAAAGTTCGGCTCCCACATAACTCTCTTTTATCAGCCTCTGGTCTGCAAGTCCCATCCCGTATGCAGAGAGCACGCCTGCATAAGGGTGAATGAAGATCTTTTTGACCCCCAGGCTGTCTGCAACCCTGCATGCGTGCTGAGCCCCGGCTCCTCCGAAGCAGCAGAGAGTATATTCTTTTATGTTGTATCCCCGCTGAACCGAGATTTTCTTTATGGCATTTGCCATATTCTCGACTGCAACCGAAAGAAAACCTTCTGCTACCTGCTCAGGGGTCCGAACAATGCCTCCGCTTGAAAACTGTGTTTCAGGGCCCCCCTTTTCCGAGATCTCTTTTTCAGATACTTCCTTTTCCGCCCTCTCTTTTTCAGAGACCTCTTTTGCAATCTCTGCGAATTTCCTGCGCACAAGTTCGGAGTCAAGGGGCTTGTCTCCATCGGGCCCAAAAAGGTTCGGGAAGAACTCAGGCTGCAATTTTCCGAGCATAACATTGCAGTCAGTAACCGTAAGAGGCCCTCCTTTTCGGTACGAAGCCGGTCCCGGGTCTGACCCTGCTGAGTCCGGGCCTACTCTGAACCTGCCTCCTTCGTAGTGAAGTATTGAACCCCCACCTGCAGCTACGGTATGAATGCGCATCATAGGAGAACGCAGGCGAACACCTGCAATTTCTGTTTCAAGGCTGCGTTCATATTCCCCGCTATACTGAGCCACATCCGTGGAAGTTCCTCCCATATCGAAAGTGATTACTTTTTGTGCCCCTGCCATGAGAGAAGTAGCAACCGCCCCCACAATTCCGCCTGCCGGTCCGGAGAGGATGCAGTCTTTGCCCTGAAAAGCGTCCGCATCTATAAGCCCGCCGCTGGACTGCATGAACATGAGTCTTGGACTGTTTATTCCCCTGTTTTCCTCTTCAGGATTTTTTTCTTCCGGGCTTACTTTCTTTTCGCCTTCTTTTTCTTCTATTTCTGCCCCTCTTTCTTCCAGAGTTTGCTGGACCATATCAACGTACCTGCGGAGGACCGGGGAAAGATAGGCATCCACAACAGTCGTTTCCCCCCTGCTCACGAGTTTTATTAACGGGCTCGCCTGATGGGAAAGGGAAACCTGCGTAAAACCAATCTCCCGTGCAAGCCTTCCTATTTTGAGTTCATGTTCGGGATATCTATAGGCATGCATGAGAACAATGGCGATTGAGCGAATCCCGGATTTGAAAGCCGCTTCAAACTCTTTTTTCGCACTTTCGAGATCCAGATCTACAAGCTCTCTTCCGTCGGCTCCGAACCTTCCGGAAACTTCGATTACCCTTTCATAGAGCTGGTCAGGGAGTTCGATTTTCTGCGCAAAAATATCCGGGCGGTTCTGGTACCCTATCCTCAAAGCATCTCCGAATCCCTGCGTTATGGCAAGAACAGTCCGTTCCCCTTTCCGTTCAAGAAGCGCATTTGTGCCAACGGTCGTCCCCATCTTTACGGCTTCGATCAGTTCTGCAGGCAGGGGTGCATCTTTAGGAAGCCCGAGTATCTGGCGGATTCCATGCATGGCTGCATCTTTATAATGAGAAGGGTCGTCGGAAAGGAGTTTGTGTGTGATCAGTTTTCCATCAGGGCTGCGGGCTACGATATCAGTAAACGTGCCTCCGCGGTCTATCCAGAACTGCCAGCGGGCTTTGGGGGACATGAAGGGAATAATTGTAGAGGTGGTATTAATTATTAATTGGGAATTTTTTGAGTGTAGCTCGATTTTTAGAATACCCATAAACTAATTAAAACATACTTTAAGACGAAATTAGCAATGCTTATATCACATTTGTTTTATCAGATTATTAGAAGTCAAACTCTCCCTATTTGAGTTCAGAACAACGAGGTTAGGTATAGTGATATCATGTCTGGATTTACAGAAGTAGAAAATCGTATCATAAAAAAATATATTCCAGATATTAAGTTATCAAGAAGCCTTACTTCAATTCGTGAAGTAATGGAAACTATCTGGGCAGATGAAACCCCTCGAATAGTTCAGGACTATACAGATCATGGTGAAAAACACAGTGAAAGACTTGCTTATTTTGCAGAAAAGTTACTCTTGATAAATCCAGATGCAAAATTTTCTCAGCAGGAGATCTATCTACTTCTTGCAGGTATTTATTTGCATGATATTGGGATGCAATGCGATATTGTCAAATATCCTAAAATAAAAGAGAAAGCTGAGAAGTTAGGTGCAAGGTTTGAGGAAGCATTCACCGCAAAAACAACAAATGAATATTTTCTGGAAGAACAGAAAGAAATTCGCAAAAATCATCATTTTCTTTCAGCAGCTTGGATTGACTACCTGTATGAAGGAAAATATCCGGTGTTATCGCATGGGATTAAAAGTATACCTTATGATCTTGTGGACGATTTGATGGATATCTGTAAATTCCATTCTAAATTATCAATTAATGATTGTTCTGATTTTTTCACTGATTATCCTAGCAGTCGCAAAAAGATGGTTGCTTCCCTTCTGCGTTTTGCTGATGAACTCGACATAAGTAGTACACGTGTTAGAATTGAGACTGTAAAGATTTTTTCTATAGATTCAGAAAATAGTGTTTACTGGTGGTTGCATAACTATACAAATATCAATTTTGTCGATACTAACAAAATTCGTATTAAAGTTAATTTGTGTCCTGAAGATTTTGAATCATACGGTTCCTTTGTGAAGGAAGATTATATTACTAACTTTAAAAACAAAAATATGCCTGTTTTGGATGTTCTGGTTGGACAAAATATCCCTCTTATAATTGATCACAACTCTGATGTCGTGGCACATGTTCGTGCTGAGAAGTTTCCTCCTGAAATAACCGCTGTTTTGGACAAAAAAATAAAAAATATAGGGATTGATGAAATATCTGAAATTGATATTACAAAAACCACCATCAATCCATCAAAAGGAAACAAAATTACAAACTCGTTTGAATATGATGTTTTTATATGCCATTCATCGAAAGATAAGCCTATTATTGAAGCTATTCTTAAAGATTTAAAAAAGGAAAATATAACTTATTGGGTTGATGCTGAACAAATTGGCTTTGGTCATTCAATTATTCAAAAGATTGAAGAAGGTTTAAAAAAGAGCAAATATGTTATTCCATGTTTAAGTAATAACCTTAATACATCAGGCTGGACAAGAGCAGAATATGGTGCAATTCTTAACGCTGAATTCTGTGGTAACTCGAAAAGACTTGTTATACCACTAAAGTTGGATAATTGTGATGATGATGATATCCCATTGTTATTAAGAGACAAAAAAAGAGTAACATATCCAGAGAAGACCGAATTCAATGAATTTATTGAATTTTTAAAGAAACTTCCTTCAGAGACATTGGATTTGCAGTTGCTAAAAAATAATGCAAATTCATATAAGAAATCGGCTGAAAGATGTCTTGAACAAAGATTATTACCAGATGGAAAAATTGAGACTCCTCTAGTCCCTGCTATTGTGGACTTAGCTTCTTCTATTGAATTTTATCTTAAGTTTTTACTTGCTAAAGAAGGGAAAACACTCTCAGAATATAACCTGTTAGATTTATTTAATTCACTTGAATTGTCAACACAAATTGAAATTATTAACATGACTAAATATAACAAAAATGTATTTGAGGTATTGGTAGTTAATTATAGTTATGTATTATGAAAACCTATATTTCTGCATGAATTGCCCAAGATGCAAAAGTTCCAATCACACAAAAAACGGTATAGTTTGTGGACGTCAACGCTACAAATGCCACGATTGTGGGTATAACTATTCAGTCGAGCTAAAATCAACTGCTAGTTCTCCTTTAGTTAAGAGACAGGCTTTGCAACTTTATCTTGAGGGATTAGGATTTCGCTCAATAGGACGATTTTTAGGGGTAAGTCATGTTTCTGTCCAAAAATGGATAAAGAAATTTGGTCAGGAGATAGAGGAGCTAAAAAGCGAAAATGAGATATCTATTGTTGAACTGAATGAGATGCACACTTACATCGGTAACAAAAAAAATATTGCTGGATCTGGATTGCTGTTGATAGAGTTGGGAAAAAGTTCATCAACTGCTCTTTTGGTAGCAGGGGAACGAAAACTGGACAACTACTCTGGGAAAAATTAAAGAAGAAAGAGATTGGAGAAGTGATGACTGATCACTGGAGGGCATATGCAGAGTTTATTCCTGAAACTATTCATACTCAATCCAAAGCAGAAACGTATACAGTTGAAGGATATAACGGCATATTAAGGCACTTTCTGGCAAGGTTGAGACGAAAGACAAAGTGTTATACGAAGAGTATTGAAATGCTAAAGTACTCTGTTCTTCTATTGATGAAACACAGAAATAAAGAGTTATCTATACTTAATTAACAATACCGTATTTGAATTACTACTTGATAATCATTCAGAAGCATCTGTTGAGTGGCGAAATATTCATATTCACGGGAAAAACAAAAGTATGTCTGTAGACATTCAATTTATGAAAAAACTGATGGACAGTCTCGAATTCATTGTAAATAGATCCTAAAGTTTGCTTAAGGAAGAATTTAGCTTTATTTATCACAAATTTAAATCAAGATTGAAATTAAAAATATGAAGAGGAGCACTTAAATTCAAAGTCCTGTAGCGATTTGGAAAAATAGCTCATTCCAAAACGTAGTTTAAATCTTAATCATCAAAATTATTCATATTGTTTTCATAATCAGAAGTTAGATTGATCATTAAAAATAAGGGTTATCCAAAGACAAAATTTGAGTTTTGGGATAGGCTCAAAATTTAGAATATATTTAGATCATTACATACTCATCAAAATAACTGATTAAGAATAGAGTACACACAGAAACTCGGCAGAACTTATAACAAATTTGCCCAATGGCTTGCAATGCCCCAGGTTCCAGATTTATTTCTTGGAAAATGATTTCGTTTGAGTTTTCCTTCATCCCTTCATTACTTTCATCTATCCCATAGTTTCAATGTTCAGGGCTGCAAGAAATATCCTGAAAAAGTCTCCCTGAATTAATAAATTGGCTCCTTCCATGCGGCGGCTATTTTGCTTGATTTTTCTGATAGCAAAAGACTCTTTTTTTCGAAATCACTTTGAGAGAAGTTTATCCTTAAATATAGAATCGAATAAAATGAAAAAGCTTTTTGAGTTGAAATGTGATGAAAAAGTAAGAAAAATGAAAATTTCTCTGATAAATCAGGTGCGCAAAAAGGAAGATCGTTAATAAATGATAGGGTAATGCTGCTTATCAGAGCGGCTTGTGATAAAACCTTACAGGGCTTAAATTGTCCTTAATTGGATGACGCAAGTCTCCTTCGAATAAGCATTGCAGAGCATTACACTGTCCAAGAGGTGTATAAAAAATCATTTTTGTACTGGAGGTGTGGTATGGCAGAAAATCAGTCATCTTATACACATGCTTTTGACGAATGGAAAGAAGCCAGGGCGGTTATTTCCAGATTCGATGGATATCTGGACGGTCTGCGTAGATATGGTTTTGTCTTCATTGCTGCGTTGCTAGCCGCTAATTCTATTCAGGTTTACTTCAATTTCAATGATTTTACAAAATTCTTTTTGTCCTTAATAACTATCATATTTGTCATTGGTCTGTACCTTCTGGATACTTACTATCGAAGAATGGTAGAAGCGGCTTCGATCAGGGCAAGAATTCTCGAAACCGTTGTGTTGCTGGATATTGAGTTGGACGATATTATTTCGGATAAATTTGAGAAAGAGAAATTGCAGAGTTATATTCAGAAAATTTATTACGGCTTTATTATAATAGCGGTAATAATTGGCGCAGGCGTTATTTATGCAGATCAAAACACTTCCTCGAGCACGCTGGTAAATTCGAGCACTCAATCAACGACTTCAGAAAATTCAAATCCGCTATCCGCTACTCCAGAAAATTCGAGTACGCAGTCAAGCACATCCGAAAATTCAAACACTATAACCACCACTTCAGTAATTTCGGGAACTTCGTTAATTACTATGTGGATTTATATTATTTTGCTAATCTTTTCCGGAATTTCGGGAATGTTTACCGTCAATTACTTTTCAACTAATTTGTCTTTGAAATTCCTGCACGGAAAAGAAGACTGGATTATTGATAACTTTTCATGCCAGCAGGGAGATAAAGTAAGAATTACAATCACAAACCTCGCTGATACCGCTATCAATTTCAAAGTTGATTCAGTTGTTTGCGAAATAATGGATAAAAAAGGTATTTTTCATCAGATAAAATCCGAAGCCGATATAACAATTCCTTCGGAGGGTAATTATTCCTGGTTGTGGGACACAAGCTCTTTTGAAGGGATATTTAAAATCTGTCCGCGTGAGAAAAAGATTCCATTGAGACGTTCAGTACTTGTTTGTGAGAAAACCGAGCCCCAGATAAACACTAAAGAATGAAATTATTCAGGAATAACATCCTTTTGCTATCAGCAAAAAAGATATTAACGATCTCTTGCGAGCCCTTCTTTGCTGATAACAAAAAGGATTTAATTATTTAACCAGATTGTAAGCCCATTCGATCCATTCACAGAGGCATTCTAAATCCTCTTTCTCGATGGTAGCACCGCACCAGATGCGCAAACCCGAAGGAGCATCACGGTAAGAACCGATGTCATAAGCAACTTTTTCATTCTCAAGCGTTTTAATCAGTTCTTTAAGCTTTTCGTCGGGTAAATCAACTTTAAAGCAGACACTGGTGCTGGATCTTATCTCTTTTGTTTCCGCTAAGAAATGGATCCAGTTGTTTTTAGCAACAAATTCCTCGAAGACCGCCAGATTTTCATTTGTTCTCCGGATAAGTTGTTTAAGCCCTCCGACAGACTCTGCCCATTTCATTGTTGCCAGCCAATCTTCATTAGCCAGCATGGAGGGGGTGTTAATAGTAGAGCCTGCAAAAATATCCTTATTCAGTTTACCACCTTTGGTCAGTCGGAAAATCTTGGGCAATGGCCAGGCAGGAGTATAGCTTTCTAAGCGCTGAACAGCCCGCGGGGATAAAATCAGCATTCCGTGTGCACCTTCCCCACCTAAAACCTTCTGCCATGAGAAGGTAATGACATCCAATTTATGGTAGGGTACATCCATAGCAAATATAGCAGAGGTGGCATCGCAAAGCGTGAGCCCTTCCCGGTTATCAGGAATCCAGTCGCCGTTGGGCACTTTGACTCCGCTAGTAGTCCCATTCCAGACAAAGACGACATCATTCTTGAAATCGACCTGCTTTAAATCTGGTAATTTCCCGTATTCTGCCTCAAAAACTCGGGTATCTTTTAATTTTAACTGTTTAGTGATGTCGGTTTCCCATCCTTTACTGAAAGATTCCCAAACCAGAACATCGACCCCGCGGCACCCCAGCATGGACCACAAGCACATTTCAAAAGCGCCTGTATCGGAAGCCGGTACAATACCTACGAGATAATCATCAGGAAGTCCAAGCATATCTCTTGTTCTTTTAATTGCTTCAGCTAATTTTTCCTTGCCAGGTTTGCTCCGGTGTGACCGGCCAAAAGGTGTATCCTTCAGCTCTTCAACAGAATAACCTGGATGTTTGGCACAGGGTCCAGAAGAAAAACAAGGATTATTAGGAACTCGTGTTGGTTTCATTTTATCTTTTCCTTTTTCGGTACTGTTATGTCTTAGGGGGATAAGAA
This sequence comes from Methanosarcina siciliae T4/M, assembly GCF_000970085.1. NCBI lineage: Archaea > Methanobacteriati > Methanobacteriota > Methanomicrobia > Methanosarcinales > Methanosarcinaceae > Methanosarcina > Methanosarcina siciliae. The sequence continues at coordinate 2,686,455 of NZ_CP009506.1, forward strand.
ATTTTCCAGTTGCAGGCGAACATGTAATTATAGCCATCCCCGAAGACTTAACAGTGTACCTTTTATTTATTACAATAGGAGCGCGGAGGGTCACTAATACCCCGCCCTTCACAGGCTGTCCGACAATTACTGTTAGTAATGAAATAAAATCATTTCTTGTAGATTGAAACTTTTTTATGAGATTTGTTTTCTATTCCCTATTACTCAAATCTTAAAGTGAAAAGTTCTATTTGTTTCCATTTTCCCATCCAATGATCTCGTTTTTATTTAAGCAAATCCATATTTTCTTAAGGTTAACCGCAATAAACCCTAAAATACAGGCCGAACTCGATGATTTAAGAAGGGAAATTGAAGACTCAGATCCAAAACTTTATGAAGAAATGGATAAGATTCAGGACAATTTGGATGAGGTGAGTTCAAATAGTGAAAAAGAAAAACTGAATACACCTCTAAATAAGTTAGGTCGTTTCCTTAAAGATTGGATGATCCTAATTCTAATTTTAGCAAGATTATTAAAGGGACTCAAAAAGGCATAGAATATACACAAAAGCTTGACAGAACCCATAACAAATTTGCCCAATGGCTTTCAATGCCTCAGGTTCCTTTCAAATATACCTGCTGAAAAACTTTAATAATTTGGAATACTATATATAAAAATACTGGCGGTGTGGAGTCCGGAAAGTGGGAAAAGAAAGCAAAACGGTATGAAATGATTTTCTCAGTGATAACCTTGTTTTCTTGGAGATTCCACCAAAAACGTTTAGCAAGCATTAGCGGCTGTAGATATTGATTTAGTAGGCAGGGCTGCAAAAAAAGCAGTACATATGAATAGTTAGTAGTGTCGGAAGTGATTCTTTGACAGCTAAAAGAACAGTATCAATAGAAAAGCCCTTAATCGCACTTGAAGACGTGGATCCTGCGGACGAAAAAAAGATCCTTGAGTTTTTGAATACCGTTGAGACCGCAGAGGAGATTGCAAAGACCGTAGAATTTCCCGATGAACCCGATATCGGGATAAAAGTTGCTGAAAAAATACTTGCAAAAAAAAATAAGATCGGAAGTTTCAGTAATCTCAAAGAAGTTATGAATGTTAAGGGAGTGGGTCCAAAGAGGTTCACTGAGCTGGTATCCGCCGTTTCAGGCAAATATGAGGTCGCTGAGACGGAGAGGACTTACTTTAAGTACCTGACCGCAATAAACCCCAATTATTTCGGGAACCTGAAAGAAAGTTCATTTAAAGCTGTAAAGATGATGACAAATAAGACCACCTATGAAGAACTGAAATGTATGGGTTTTAACTCCAGGTTCGAACGGGTGGAGGCTGTAATACATATCAAAAAATCTTCGGGTTACGGCGGAAATCTCTGTTCCGGCGGGACCCCCGAATATATCCGCTTCTATGTGGACTGGGACGATACGGACACATGGGAAGACCTCGGGGTGGCCAGCTTCAAGGCTTACAATATACCCGGCGACAAACCCCTGGAATATGCTGTAAGCATCCCTCTTGATGCGAAGAAAAAGTGGTGCATAAAAGAAAACCTTCCGAAAGTACGGGCAATCCTGTCCTGGAACACCGCTCCTCCTGCTGACACCCCGGATTTTGTACCGGTATGGGGGAACTCGCTCGATGCATATATCCAGATAGATGCCCTCAGGTTTCTTCTCATAAAAGATATTCTTGAACTGGAAGCGGTCAGCATTCCGGAGAATATCCTGGAGCTTGTGGACCTCGAGAAAGAAATTACTCTCAAGGAACCCGAAAAGTTGAGTCTGCCAAAACTTATCCAGGTATACAAAGACAAAGAAGTACCTGCGCACAGGTTCGGATTTTCACAGATCAAGAACCTGCTCGGCAAGGATACGCTTTCCCTCGGGCAAAAGGTTGCGGAAAAATCCGGCAAAAATATCATTGCTGCCAGTGCCGTATCCCTGCACGATACCCTGATCGATGCAGGGTTTGAGCTTTCTGCAGTACCCGGCATCATTGAGGGACTCGTTCCGATATCCTCAGGGGACACGACATACGAGGAGCTGAAATGCATCGGCCTGAACACGAACCTGGAAGAGCTAGCCGGTGTAATCGAACTCAAGAAGTCAAGCGGCTATTCCGGAGGCCTGTGCACCGCCGGAAGTGAGGAGTATGTGGCGTTCTGGGCAGACTGGGGAGACGGAGCCGGCTGGACATATGTGGGAACCTCAGTGGTGAACGTTCACGACATCAAAAATACCCCTTCGGGGGGACTGCAGTACTCCGTATTTTTGCCCGTGAACCTCACAGGCCGCCGCAAACCCTGTAGTGAGGGAGCAAAAATCGTTAAGGTCCGGGCGATCCTTTCCTGGGAAGTGGCACCACCTGCATGGGACCCGAACTATATTCCCAGATGGGGCAACCGAAGGGATACGCTTATACTTATACCCCCGGGCCCGACCGTCGAGGAAGGGGACCACACGCCTTACATCTCGGTTATCGGCAACATGGGGATCGATGACATCGACAGCTCAACAGGGCTTGCTACCGGTACCGGGATAATGGCTGCTTTCACCGCAAACGAAAGCCCGTTCGGTGGGGTGGTGACCATCTGCGGACATATTGCATTCCCGCCAAATACCTTCACGGGAAGCGGGACGAGCGCAATGCCCCTCAAGTACAGGGTGTTCGTACGCCGCAGCCTTCCGGGCGAACCCTGGCAGCAGCTGACCAATTCCTTCAACGTCAAACTCGTAGACCAGGTGGGTTCCAGTTTCACCGCCCCCTATAACCACACACAGAAGCTTGATTCTGACGGGTATTACACATATCTTGAGGACCTGGAAGGCAGCGAAAGGCGTTTCGTGGAAGGCTTTGTACTGGCAAAGTGGATTACGAGCGCTCCCATGGACGGGTTGTGGGAGATTTGTATGGAAGCTTTCGACCCCGTGACATTGACAACATATCCGGCACTGAATGTGGATGGGACTGACCAGATCATAAGGGTTCTGATCGATAATACATGGCCGACACCTGACCTGAGCATTACCGGGTACACCCGGGACGGAGTTACAAACCCGGCAGAGGGATGCGGAGCTTTCAGACAGGGAGATATCATCCATGGAACCTACGGTATGAAAAACAACTATATCCGCAGCTTCTACCTCAGGGCCGAACCTTTGGGTCCGGCGGATGGCGGCGAGTTATGTATCCAGCCAGGCACCACCCCCTGCACGGCAAGCTCGAGCTGGAGCACCCCTCCTTCGGTAACCCGGGCTTATCCGTCTCCTGTCGTCTCCACCACCGGAGAAGAAGGTGTATGGTCACTGAAGACCGAAAAGATGGACCCCTGCGGTTACATCATGAGGTTGCACGGGTCTGACAGAACCATCGTCAACAGCGGCTCCATCGGGCATTACAGCGGAAAAAGCGTTGGGTTCTGCCTGTTGAAAAAAAGCTGAAGGAGAACCGGGAATAAAAGGGTTTAAAGGCCCCTTCATTTACTTTTTTCCATTTTTCTGCATAGGTAAGGATTCCAGGCCCTCATCACCTGCTTATGGGCGGCCTTTCCGATAAAACAAAAATAATGGATCAGATTGAAATTAATTAGTACTGGTTAAATATAACTTTAAATTGTTTGTTGTCTCAATTTTCTTTTCTCCTTTAGCGACCAGGGAGATTTCACCGGCAGCATTTACTACAAAATTGAGTTCAACGGAAGCTTTCTGAAGCTTAAACCTGGGAACTTCTATAAGTGCGTTTTTTATCCCCTGTTCTATTCCCATAATTAAATCTACTAAATTATCTTCGATCTCCATATCCCTGAAAAGACGGGTATCATCGACAGGAATCAGGGTAAGTTCTATTGTATGGGTTTCTTCTTTTGAGATGCTTCCTCCAAGCCCGAGATCCAGATCCACAACCGGTACTTTTAGCTCAAGGCCGCCTTCCTTACTATTGAAGGTTTTTAGTTTCAAATCCAGCTTTTCAACTTTAACTCCAATCTCGGATCTATACGATCGCTGTTCGACTTCCCGGATTGCCTTTTTTACTTTGGTTATTATTTTGTCGATTTGAACTCCCATATCTTCGGCCATTATAACACCTCTTTTTTCTGTTCTTCTCTTCACTGCTCTTCAGTTCTTTATACTCTACAGTTCTTCACTGCTCTTCAGTTTTCCTGTGACCCGGATTTTTTCATTTAATGCTTTGTTGCAGGCAGGATCGATTGCTATTGCTTTATCGAAAAATTCTATTGATTCTTCATATCTGCCAAGCCTGGAAAGTGCCAGCCCTTTATTGAACCAGGCATCAACCATTGAGGGGTTGAGTTCTGTTGCTACCTCAAAATATTTTATCGAATCTTCATATTTTTCCTCTATTGCCGAAATTACGCCTCGGTTGTTCCGGGCTTTGGCGTTAAGAGGGTCAATCCAGATGGCTTTATCATAGCAGTTTGCAGCTTCGTCATATCTACTGGCCCGCTCATAGTAGACACCCATGTTATACCAGTCATCAGATATTGAATTTGAAAATTCGGTTAGTTTCATCCCTGTCAAACCAGCATTATCTACAAGCTTCAGGACTTCATCAAAACACTCGATCGCTTTATCATTTTGAGTAATGGCCAGTAGGGTAATTCCCTTCAAGTACCATGTCTCTACATCAGATTGTTTGATTGCCAGGGCTTTATCAAAGGACTGTACGGCATCATTATATTTTTTTAAGCCGTACAGGCAGAGAGCTTGATATTTCCAGAGCTGGTGATCCTCAGGGTGAAGGTCAACTGCCTGCTTAAATAAAGTCAAAGCCTGCTCATACATACCCATTTTAAGATGAGCATAACCTTCAAACAAAAAAGTTGGAACAAGAATCGGGCTAAAAGGAGAATAAACAGTAGGGTGAACATCTTTTGGATATACTGGATTTCCGGACAGGCCGACTACGATTATCGATTCATGACAATCTGCCGGAAAATTTGCTCCGGCTGCAACAAGGACTGAGATTCTATTTTCAATTGCTCGATTGATAGCTTTGCATACATTTTTTACGGCTTCCGAACATCCGGAATATTTGCTGATGTCTTCCTTTCTTTTTTCCATACCAACCGAGAGATTAATTATTCTCGCCCCGCTGTCTATTGCCCAGTTTACGCCCCGTGCAATTCTATTTATATATTCGGATAAAGGCACATCATCATTTTCATAGACCTTGCCAATCAAAATTGATGCATCAGGGACTGTCATTGCAAGATTCAAAGCAACTGCAGTGCCATGTCCTTCTCTGTCCTGAGGCCCATGACCTGTAAAATCTTCAATTGCGCCCATCCGGTCTTTTAAATATGGGTGATCAGAGAGAACTCCACTGTCCAGGATAGCACATTTTGTGTTTTTACCCGTATAAGCTGACTGATGGAGTTTGTTCACATCATCATTTCCCTGAAAAATTGGAACATAATAAATGTCTTTTTTCTCGTCAAAAATATCGCTAATTTTTAGCTCGTGAGCTCCAAAAAGCCTTACTCGGGGAACATTCTGTTCAGGCATAAATTCTCCACCTCGCGCCTCTATGTAAAAAACTCGAAGATATCTTATAAATCTGTCTAAATTTTACATACAGCAAAGTATTTGAAATTGAAGCAAAATCGAGAGATAACGCTTCTTTATTTCTGAGTAATAAACAATTCAAAGACGAGATTACTGTTGAAAACAAGGGCTCGAATCTATTCCTTAATTGACAAAAATTCCACTTTCCGATTATTTTCACCGAAACACAACTTTTTCAAGTATGAAACCCTCCAGGGCTGACCAGCAGATAGTGTTAATCAACAATTTTGTAGATGGTGTACTGAACTTTAAGATATTTTAATTTGACATCACTTATTTTAGGTCATAATCGTTTCAAGGAACCAATGATGAAATCAACGACCGCATATTATCTGAACCATTCAGGTACAAATTACGAAATAGGCCAGCATCTGGGGAAATGGATTTTAGCGACGCCGGAAGCAGCAAGGAAACTGCAAGCGTCCCCAGGTATGTTTCCCGTTAGAACACAGGAAACAATCGCCGCAATGTTTGAAATGTTTGATCAGTATTGTCCCGGTGTCAATGAAGAGATACAGGGTTTTGCCGATACGGTCGGCGTTGACCCGGCGCAGGTGTTGTTCTATTCCATAAGCTTCTTTGCGCACGGATGTAATGTGATGGCGCTGAAGCCGGAGAAAAACCTGGAAGGACATACTGTTTTGGCTTATACCTACGATTTTACCGACATATTGGAGGAGATGTGCCTGGCGACTACTTCCGTTATAGGTAAATATAGCCATACCGGTTCTCAGTGCAATATATTCGGGCGGGCCAATGGCATAAATGAACACGGATTAGCTCTCTGTCAATCGTCTAATGGTATACCCGTAACGCCTATTAAAGGTTTAGGGTTGGATCCTCAACTTACTGGCTTGAATTTCTGGTGCGTTATCCGTGCTTTGCTGGAAAACTGTAAAAATATCTCCGAAGCTTTGGAATACCTGGAAAAGGCACCTATTTCCTATAATATGAATTTGATGATGGGAGATGCATCCGGTGATATTGCGCTGTTTGAGAATCTCCACGGATTTAAGGCATATAAGATTGTAACTGGCTCAGATCAGGAAGGATTCCTCTGTGCCAGTAATCATGCCGTTTTACCCGAAATGTTAGCGTGGGAAAATGGCCGCTTGAAGAGTTCGGTAAAACGTTTTGGGGTAATCCGAAACACTTTTACTGCCAAACGGAAAATCTCCAGAGAAGATATCAGACAACTGATTTCAACAAGCTATCCCCGAGGCTTATGCACCCATTTTTATGATCCACAGAACATGTTTGGAATGTTGTATGGAGGCATTTTGGACATCGAGGAAAAGGCCATAGACATTACTTTTGGCACGCCACAGCATAACCCATGGAGAAGATTTGACGTGGGAGTAAAGGATACAGATCAGGTTTTCAAGGTTTCCTTGCCTTATGAGCAGCCGCCAAAGGACTTTTTTGAAATGACGGAGGATACCGTCTGAATAACTAAACCGGAATGGAGTATTCTACAGAGATATTTTAATAAAACCCAAAACTACTGACTTTTTCCAATATCGGAAGACATCAATTAAAGTAACCTTTTCAACTGCCGTAAGTTCGAGCAATTCTTCATCAAACCCGCTCTTTCAGATTGTTCAGGACTTTAATTTTCGTTTTTCGGGTGCTGTACTTTATCTTCCCAAAAAGGATTTCATCTGATTTTTCGTTTATTGCCGCAAGGTTGATTTCTTCTCCGACTTTCCACCAGCTTCCTATTTTTTCGAACTACATGGGGAGCAGTTCCCTTTTTCCTTCAGGGTCTACAGCATGATTGTTTCAAAAGAGGGCCAGGATATTGAGGACACCTTGAAAGGCCGGTGTGGTTTATGATTTTGCCGGAAGTGACGTTGCCAAAAGAGATTGAGCGGATGATCGAAAAATAATATCCGGGTTCCTTGAGCTCTTCTCTGAGGATGAATTCGGCGTCTTTATAGAGAAAATCTTCTTTTTTCAAAATCCGGCTCTTTATGGTTTCAAAAATATCGCCTTCATACCCGAGGAGGTAGGCGGGAGTGCCGCCGAGAACTGCGTAAGTTTCGATCAGGTCTTTCAGGCCGGAGCCCGGGAAGAAGTCCTTCAGGCTCAGGAATTTTAAAGGCTGGAAGTCGAGTTTCTTTGTCCGCCTGCCGTAGAGGGAAGCGGAGTAGTTAATAAAATGTTTTTCCATCATTGCAATCGAAGAGCCGCAGACAAAGATTTTGCTCTCTGTGTTTTTGATTCTATGGTCCCAGTAGTCCTGTAAAACAGAAGAGATAGAACTTTGCGGTTTATGAACATCTGTGGCACCCTTTTTGGAATTTTCAGTTAGTATATAGCTGAGTAGCTTCCTTTACGATGCCCTTGTTTTCAATTCCTTTTTTCCAGCTTCCGGAGTTCTGGCTTTTTAGAAAAATTTATACAATTGAGAGTAAAATAAACCCTCATGAAAAAGTACCCGGGGATTATTGTCGATGCCGTTTCCAGGCGGCAGTTCAAAGGCGAGATTACTGTTGAAGACGGGAAGATCATTCGTGTTGAAGAAAAGGAACACGATCATGAGCAGTACATCCTGCCCGGGCTTGTGGATGCCCATGTGCATATCGAGAGTTCCATGACCGTGCCTTCGGTTTTTGCCAGGATGGCTGTTGCAAAAGGTACCGTTGCAGTTGTTAGCGATCCTCATGAGATTGCGAACGTTATGGGAGAAGAGGGCATTGATTACATGCTTGAGGATGCGCAAAGATCCCCTCTGAAGGTCTTTTTTGGGGTGCCCTCCTGTGTGCCTGCCACACCTTTCGAATCCGCAGGGGCAGTCCTTGATGCGGCGGCTGTTGACCGCCTGCTGGCAAGGAATGAACTGTGTTACCTTTCCGAGATGATGAATTTCCCTGGTGTGGTTCTGGGATTTCCTGAGGTAATTGCAAAACTGGAATCCGCAAAGAAGTACGGTAAAGTAATTGACGGACATGCGCCTGGCCTGAGGGGAACCGATCTTCAAAAATACATCAGGGCAGGAATTTCCACGGATCACGAATCTTTTACTTATGAAGAAGCAGCTGAGAAAATAAAGCTTGGGATGAAGATCCTGATCCGCGAGGGGAGTTCAGCCAGAAATTTCGAAACCCTGTACAGCCTGATAGATGAATATCCCGAAGCGGTCATGCTCTGCACCGACGATTCCCACCCCGATACTCTGATCTATGAAGGGCATATCGATAAACTGATCCGGCGCGGGCAGGAAAAAGGGCTTGACATCTATAACCTGCTCAGGGCAGCGGTGATCAATCCGGTGGAGCATTACGGGCTCGATGTCGGGCTGATGCGTGAGGGAGATCCTGCGGATTTCATTATCGTGGACGACCTGAAATCCTTCAACGTGCTGAGCACTTTCATCGATGGAGAATGTGTTTACGAGAACGGAAAGGTTCTTTTCCCTGTAGAAAAAGTTCCTGCAAAAAACGTGTTCAAACGAAAGAAAATTTCAATCGATGATGTAAAACTGGCTGTGCCTGCAGGGGAAATCGGGGACAGAAAGGGAGGAATGCGAAAAATCAGGGTAATCGTTGCCCGGGACGGAGAACTGGTCACAGGTCAGGAACTGATTCTGCCAAAAGTCGAAAACGGCAACCTGGTTTCGGACCCGGGGAGGGATATCCTGAAAATAGTCGTCCTGAGCAGATATGCGGATGACCCTGTCCAGATCGGTTTCATAAAGAACATAGGCCTGAAGAAAGGAGCAATTGCCAGCAGCATTGCCCACGACAGCCACAACATCATTGCAGTTGGAGCCACCGATAAAGACATAGTTGAAGCTGTCAACCGGCTGGTGGAAAATAAAGGAGGAGTAGTTGTGGGTACCGCAGAAAACCTTCTTGATCTCCCGCTTGAGGTTGCAGGCCTGATGAGTACCCTCGAAGGAGCCGAGGTCGCTTCCAGGTACCGGCTGCTAAACGAAGAAGCCCGGAAACTCGGAAACTCGCTTGAGTCACCTTTCATGACTCTTGCATTCATGTCGCTTCTGGTAATTCCCGAGCTTAAACTTGGAGACAAAGGCCTGTTTGATGTGACAAAATTCGAATTTGTCGAGCTCTTTTCAGAGGTATAAGATAAAAAACAGCTAGCAGAGAGTTCCTCTGCACTTTTCAGATTATTCTCTATTTTCAGATTATTTTCTAATCACTATTTTATATTAAACTAATTTTTCTATTGACTGTTTGATTATATTAATAAATGATAAGGTGTAATAATAAATTGGGTGAATTATCATGTCTAAAATCATCAAAGTAACGGGTTTACTCTTAGCAACAGCAGGAATTGCTTATGCTGTAAAACATATATGGGAGAATAAGAAACAGCAATCGGGTTGGCACAAAATAAAAGTAGAAGAAAAAGAAGAGCGAGGAGAAGGAGAAAAAAGAACTGGTTCAAGGTATGGTTCCAATCCTGCCAAATATTAAATCGAATCTATTTCTGTCCGGACATTCCGTAAACCCGACTATAGTCCGTATTACGGAACAACAAAAGCTAAAAAAATTAGAAATACGATTCTCTTTTCTCCCTTTTTCCGATATTTTTTCAGCTTTTTCTGTCTTTTTCCACAAGTTTCAAAACATCAGCATTCGATGAGGTTTGGACAATCACAAACTGCTTGCTCACGGAAGCTGTTTTCTTTGCAGCGGTTTCCATACAGAGCATGAGGATCTTCACTGCATCCTGCAGTTTGCTCTTTTTCGTCCAGTTATCCTTGAAATACTTGTTAGCTACCTGCTTTGTAAACTCGTTTCCGAAAGCTATGAAATTGCTGCTCTTCCCCTGTGAGATAAGCGTAAGTTCCAAGTCCCTGAGTTCGGCAATTGCATAGGCGCCTGCTGATGCATACAGCCTCCTTTTTTTAACGATCCCTCCTTCAACCGAGGAAACTTCCCCCACAAGGATGCCGTTTCTCTCCGAGACTTTGTTCTTGCAGTCCGTGACCGTTATTTTGACCCCTGCCTCCTCTGCCTTTCTTGCCAGCTCCTCGTCCGTAACTATTGTGCCGTTGTATAGCTCTTTTTCAAGTTTTTCCCTGTCGGGCTTTTCCCCTTCGAAAGTTATTTCCCTCATGTCTCCGGCCATGATTGCACCGTTCTTTCCTATAAAAGCGATAACAAGGGTCATTTTGCTTGCTCCAGAACACATTTTAAAGGAATCATCTGTCTTTAAAGTACCTATTTCTTATTTACATTTCTTATTATTTTAACTCTATAGAGAGACTTCAGGTGATGTAAATTTGTTTTAAATTTGTTTTTTCCACAAATCCATTTACATCTGGTCATCGATTGATGGGATCTCATAGGAATCTCATTTAGATTCACAGATATGGAAGCGCCTCTGCCAGCTTGTCTGACGGCCCTTTAAAAAAAGCAGAAATGAAGTAAAAGAAGTGGTAAGTCAGCGTTTTCCCTGGTAACTATTGCAGGTTATTTTCTTCACAGCATCGGTTTGATTTTTTTCAGTCAATATGTGACTTCAATAGAGTTTCCTTCTCTATCAGTCGCCTTTATCCTTATTAATATAGGTAAATAAAAATTTACAGTTTGGTGCATTACATAATCATAATTTTTATTTTTGCAGGTCTTGGTTTCAGAAGTGTTATTCTCAGTAAATGTTGCCTTTTTTCTCTCAAAAGACGGTCTTTTCGGGCTCATTTCCGGAAAAGAGTGTCTTCTTGAGCTACGTGTTACTCCCATACAGGTTAAACACCTCACTTTTTTTCTCCTATTTCTGTGAAAAACATTTCCGATCATGAGTCCCCACTCTTCTTTACTCTCTTATTTTTCTGACTGATTATTTTGTAAATTTTTTATTATTGATGTATACTCTCTCACCGCATATATTTTTTTTGATTTTTCGACAGATTAGACTTTAAAAGCAACTGTTTTATTATTTTACTCTTGATTTTTTAATCAGGCCTGCTGTACGGTTTCCTGAAGGTTTTGCAAGCCCCTGTGCATGGAACTTTGACTTAAAAATTGTAAAAACAAATTCCCGGCCCCCCTTCAAAAAAGAAAGGGGTGGCCGGTTCTCTCGAGTCTTCGGGAAAAGCTCTTCTTTACATTTTAAAACTTACAGTTTAAGGACTTACAGTTTGAGACCAGGAGTTTTGAGGGCCTGTGCGAGGAGGATACCCATATTCTGCACAATTGTTTTCTTGATACCGTTTACCATATCCATTTCCATCTCATCAAGCACCTTTGCATACCGGATGGCAGCGAAGTACACAACCATAAAGGCTGCATATTCCCAGCTTGCCCCTGACAGCGGAAGCATTTCTCTTGCTGTGAACATTCCCACAACCAGAACAGCTCCTATCAGGGTCAACCTTCTGTACATCGGAGTAAACGGATGCATGTGCTGCGACCTCCAGGCTCTCAGGGTCATTAAGACCTCTATGGATGCAAAGGACACGGAAGATGCAGCTGCTGCACCTATCATCCCGTACTGAGGTATGAGTATAAAGTTAAGCACGGCATTGATTCCTGCACTTGTAACCGAACACTTCATCAGGAAATCGGAGTCTCCGGATGCCATTATGGTGTGGTAATTAAACCCGAAGTACGAGTTTGTTACGAACCCCAGGGCAAGGATGCGCAGAACCGTAGCCCCGCCTGCATAGTCTGCTCCGTAGATTTTTGTCAGGACGATATCAGGATATGCGAACATCAGGGCAAAGACCGGGAAAGTGAGCAGGAAGCACCACTTTGTCATTATCGCGTAAATCGAACCAAGAGGTTCGGTCCGGTTTTCTCCCCAGAGCTTTGAGGTTACGGGGATGTAAACGAAGCCCATGGAGCTGATTATCAGGGACAGGAACCCGACAAGAGGATATACTGCACTGTAAACTCCAACGACTTCGGCGGATTTGAAATAACCGAGCATTATTGTATCGGTCCAGGTCATGAGGTTGAGCAGGGTCGCGCTTATTAGCAGCGGGAACGAGTACCGGATCAGCTTTTTTGTGGGCTCGCTGAATTTGAGTTTCCATTCCGGCTTGATCGGAGGCTTTTTTATAAAGTAAACTGACATCACGCCGAAGGTAAAGACCATTGAAAGCAGGTCTGCAAATACGACTCCTTTCAGAGACACCCCTAAAAACACGGCAGCTGAAGCAAACCCGAGCAGGGATACCGGCCTTACAATGTTATAGAAGTACATGTTGACACTTGTACGGTCAAAGCCTCTGTAGATCGCTACTGACAGGTTCAGGAGTATGGTGAAAGGGATGGCAAAGATCATTATCCTGACAACGGACAGGATTTTTCCCTGGATGTCAAACCCTTCTCCAGCCAGCCGTTCGAACAGCAGGGGTGAGACCAGCATGGAAAGCATCCCCGCAATAAGCCCCATCAATATAGCCGAGATAATCAACTCGGGAATATTGTGCTCCTCGTGCCTGCCTCTGAAGTAGGCAATGTACCTTGGCACCCCTTCATGGAGTCCAAGCGTTGCCACGGCGCCTGTGATGGAGATTATCGTAAGGGCAAGAGAATAGGTGCCGAAATCCGTTGGCGAGAGATATGAAGTGAGCACTCCTTTGATTATGATATCAAGCAGCATTCCGATAAGTGTGCCTGCCAGGATCACTCCGGAACCTGTCACTATCCGGCTGACCGATTCGTTAACTGACATGAGATCCCGTCCTTTAATTCCTGGCTTCAGAGGCTTTTGGGAAAGCAGAGAGGGCTGTTGCCCTGCCAGTTACGATTGAAGGACTTTCGGTCGACCGAACTAAGTAAAAAGGGCTTCTTTCTGCAGGCTGCAGGAAATTAAAGCCCGATTCTTCAACCCTGCAAGTCTTCCCGGACATTTTCCCGGATAAGGAGATGGGATTTGGAGGAATGAGATGAATAACAGGGAGATTATTAGCAGGAAGATACCTATTGGGCTGGATCGAAGGTTTGGGGATCGAAGGTTTGGATCGTGTGGAAAATTTCATTTCAGGGTTCAGGGTTTCAAAGTTTGCTGTTTCAAACTCCTTTAAACAGCTGCAAATCTTAAACATGCAGTGATGTCTGTCTTTTTGCTTGGTTCCCTGTTCGCCTGTTCTATGCTGAATTTTGAAGACAGGGTCTAAATAGGGTTTCTCTTTAACAATCGACATGGTTTTCTACGACCTTCTGGGCTGGATTGATTTAGGTCTTCGATTGTATCCGGGGATGAAGTCCAGTTAGGGTCTGATCGAATCGAGGGTTTGGATTCCCCTCTGAATTTTGCAGGGAACGGGTGTCTTAGTACCCGGTGGAAGCTGGACTTACTTGCAGTACCCGGGAAATTGTGTGTTGGATTTTTCCCGGGTACTATCCCATAGGCTGGATCGTGATAGGGCCCCGATTTGTTAAAGTAAACCGGGATGGCTTTTGACTCGGAACCGAATTTATGGTAGGATTCTGACAGAGTTCTATAGGGTTCTGTCAGATTCTCTGCCGATTCTGAATCTTTTAGGGTTGGGCTTTTGAGGACTGCTGCATATTTTCGCACAATAGTTGTTCAGGAAATTCTCAAACCATTGGAACAAGGCATTCTGAACAATGCATTTCCAACAAGGCATTCGCAACCTGTTAGATGGCGAATGGCTGATGAAAAGCAGCAGGGTATTTTTTATAATTTTGATCTATTTTTTCTTAAAACAGGAGAAACCTCAACTCATTAAGTTTTATTAAATGTTTCTCCAAATTTTATTAGGTGTACCTTCTTGACTAAATATATAAATGTTTTGAATTGATTGTTTAATTATCATTATCGGGTCAAACTGCTACCTGAAGAAAAACTCATTTACAATGTCCTTCTCGAAAGGTCTGGCAGAGGGCTGGTTCTAAAGGTATAAGCCTGGGATTTTAAGATGTATTTTGGAGCAATATCATGGTCCTGTTTCTGAAAATAAGTCACAAAAATCCGGACTGAAAACCAGAAAGTCGGATTTGCCTTTTTCGGACATCTCTAAACTTATTCGTTATGTAAGGAAATTTCGGGTCCAAGAGGCATTTTTATGTAATTCTTTTAATTTACATACGGATGAAAGAGGATTTTCTTTGAGGGTAAATTTGAGCAGTAAAACCGTAAAAACATCATAATTTATCATTATAATTATTCTTTTAACCTTAGACTAAAATTTTCCAGATAGTATTCTCTTTCTTAGCTAATGTAAAAAAAGAGCGCAAAAAATGATTTTCAGGCATAAAAATGCCTGAAAATGTGAAAGCCGGAAGAAAGTTTCAGCCATTCTTTCAGGTTATCAGTTATTTCTTAGTTGTCACCATTATTTCAGGCTGTCAGCCATTCTTTAGGCCATTATCATTCTTCCAGGCCAATGCGGACTTAATCCATTCTCCAAGCAGGTTGGCCATTTTTTCAACCTTGAAGCCGATTACAGGGTTTTCAATGTTCTTTTCAGTTGAATACCCGCTGTTGCCAACCCATAAATTAACGAATTTATAGACCTCGTCGGGAGGGAGTCCGGAAACAAATGTGGATTCATTCTTTAATTCCTCAACAATAGTTGTGGTCTTGCCTGCTGTCTTCCTGGAATTGAAGCTCACATACATAACACAGGTTGCATTCTTTGTGAAATCAAAGAAGAGCAGGGCCACCTGTATTATTGCTTTCAAACTTAGCTTCAGGAAGTAAGGCTACGCTTTCTTCAGTTGATTTTCCAGTGGTAGATACTAGAGGGAAAGAATCTGCGTAGGTACTTTTCTCAAAAACGTATGCGATATCGGCAGTTCCGTCTCCATCCGCATCGGTTGCAGTATCGGAAAAGCCTGTTCCATCAGGTTTTCCCCAAAAGTTCCCGCCGATATAGGGGCCACCTGCAATGTTCGTGCCCGCGGTTTTTGCAGTACTGTACTCATTTCCCGTTCCGTTCTTAATTTCTCCATTCACGTTGTTAACAAAGTAGTTATTAAAAACGAGATTGTTATCACTCCTTGGACACACATAAAGCCCGCTAACGCCGTTTGAGGTAACATTGTTACCTGAGATTGTATTCCCGTCGGAATTTAGGTAAGTTAATTATTATATACTGTAGTTGTGCGACGGCAAGAATTCATCTTTTATTAATTTATTGGAAACTGGTAAGTACTCCCTCCAGATATTAAAAATATAATTAAGGAATATATATCTTCTAAAAAATTTTATAGAAAATTTCCGGTAATTAAACAAAATATTTGGACCAAGTAAAGATCCAATTTAATGTCTCATTCCCTGATCCTGAAGATAAAAAAGAAGCATGGACACCGAACCGTTTATGTCCATCTCTTATCTTTTAACTCTGCTTCGTGCGATACGGAGTACCGTCACAAGAATAGCGAAATTATCGCAAGTACAATAAAGATTATAACAAGCCACTTTGCGATATTCATGGATAAACCGGCAATTCCCCTCGCACCAAAAATATATGCAATTAGCGCCAGGATTAAAAATACTATTGCAAGTCCAATCAAATCTGGTATATTTTATTCCCCCTCTGGTTGTTTAACCACTAAGTTCATATTTAAATTAGAGGTATTTATAATTTGACTGTCAAATTAAATAACTGTTAAATAAGCTGGAGTATTTTTTTTCGTTCAAAATTCCTTTTTGAAATAAATTTGCGGTATTAATGTAGAGAAAAAAATAATTAATCCCGGCTCAATCTCAGTAAAAAGGCTCCTTATTCTGATAAACTGAACTCTGACATACTTGACTCTTGCAGTATCGGAATCTGATAGAACCTACTCTAACTGCTTCTAATGTCAATAATCTTACAATTGTCTATGGGTTTTAATATAAAAAAATTTGAGGAACTTGGCGCCTTTGTAAGACCGGAGCCGGGTAAATTAGATAAAACGAAAGAAAAAAATAGAAAAAAGGGTCAAACTTGCATAGACCCATTTTTTATTTAAAGAATGTTCTTCGAATTAAAGACATTAGTTTAACTTTGTTCCGCATTCCCCGCAGAACCTGGTGCCAATGGTACTTTGTTCCCGCAGTTCAGGCATTTTGTGAGAGCAATGGGTGCACCGCAGTTGTTACAGAACTTTCCTTCCCCTGAATGTTTTCCGCATTCGGGGCATATGGTCTGCCTTCTCTCAATCTCGCCTTTGAATACGTTTGCACTGGAAGCTTTCTCCCTCATTTCATCAACCATGCGTTCTGCCCTTATTGCAGTTAGCTCCACGTTTTCCCTGGGTGCATATTCCACGCAGAGGTTGTCCTGTTCACTCTTTTCTCCATCCTGGAGACATTCCTTCCTTGCGGTCATTGAGGATGTCCATGCCCCTTTTAATCACATTTCCAACGCGATACTGGCCTACAAGATCAGAACCTGCCGAAAGAGCTCTCCCGACCATGCTTTGTTTATTTTGGAGAAAAATCATTTAATGTCTTTTAATAAGAAACTAACTTTCTAGAAAAGCCCTTTTATCTTCAACATATATTTTTCAGGCAATAGACTCTATGAGTAAAAATAACATACTTTGAAGGCCCAAAAAATTTTATTAAATCTTTTTAACCTGACATAGGTTCATATGACCCTTTAATCACTCTTGTTATTGATTTTCAAGATCAGTTATATTCTTTTTTTCTTTTTCATATGACTTAATTATCTCTACATATTCCTTGACTACATATATCGGGAGCCCTGTAAAGAATGCCATATCCCATTCATTGTATCCAGCCGTATAGAGCTTTTCTATACGTGTTCCATCTTTGATATATCGATCTACCGACTCTGGAGTATGATCTATCAAACGCGCATTTTCTGTAGTAGGAATCTTTTTCTTGTAATTATGGAATGCTAATCTCTTATGAGTTAAGGATTTTCCCATGTCCATTTCAGTACCAGCTCTTGGAATGACTTTCTTTGTCTTTTTTTCATAACTTGTAACGTGATTGGAAATCATGGCACCTGACACCCTTAACAATATAGCGATATCCGTTTCTGTAAGCACGCCTCCCTGTTCCTTTGTTTCAGTGCATAACCTAACTATTAGTTTCTCTATCAATTCGTTTTTCTTTACCTTCGTTATTCTGTCCTCAATATCTTCGGGACATATCAAGGTTAATGTAACAGGGATGAGTTGCATATCACTCAACTTTTTACTCTTTGAATACTTCTGTCCTGCCTTTAACACAAGCCACCTCATTTGACCTGGACGAACAAATTCTCCCCGTAGATAGTATTGGTCATTCAACTCTACAATTTTTTTAGCGAACAGTTTGACTACATCAGGACCTCCTATGTATCCAAATTCTGTCGTTATAAGGTTGAACAGGCTTGTTTCATAGGTCTTTGCCGCAGAAGGACCATATGCTTTTCTATAATAGTCCTCTTTCACATTCTCATCCCCGCATTTTTTTTGAAACTCACTGGTGAATCATAAACAGTTACGTTATCTATTAGCTCTTCGACTCTTTGTTTATGGTCCCCATCCTTGTATTTTATGAAAAGTTCCTGGTACTCTTTTACCAACCGTTCTGAAATTCCAACGATTAATCGGATATTGTCTATTGATTCCTCTCTCTGTGTAAGAATAGAGACACGAGAAAAGTCTTTGATATAACGTTCTATGCTTTGTAAAGAATGTCTTGTTGATCTCTGGATCTCAGTTGACGTATATCCTTTCACGTATAACTCTACAATTTTTGATTTATGTGATGAAGGACCAATGTCTTTGACGATACCTCTTAAGGGGACATAAAGTTCTCTTTCTCGGAAGTGTTTTATGTCTCTTTTTATTGTGCTGTAACTGCTTTTGAGAAGTTTTACAAGATCTTTGATCGTTAAAAGAGCATTCTGATCTCTGGCTTCCTGGGTGATCCTTAACAATATATGCTGTCTGTATGCAGATAAACCAAGTTTCTCGTAGACATCCATATCTTCAGGAGCATCTAATGTCAGGATAACCTCTACGTGCTTTGAATCAAGAATAGATTTGCCAGGGCCTTCTTCATCAGAGATAGCAAGATAAAGAATTTGACCATTACAAACTCCAGAATCATCATTCTGAAAGAAATCTTTACTCAGATCAATTATTGCGTCTGCAATTATAGGGGCAAAACTGAATCCGTTTATTAAACGAAGACGAAACATTTGTTCCTTCGTCATCCCACTCTTTAGAACATATATATCGTTCATATGGACCACCAATCTTACATTTAGGTCGTGGGTCATATGAACCAATAGGACTTTGACAGTTCCCACTATTTTAACTTCATTTTGTTAGTAAAATAAAAATAAGTGCTCTTTGTTTTATGTTATTTGATCAAATGAATAAAAACATAAAACTAAGAGCATTTCCTACACTTCCTAACAAGAATATATGTCTTCCTATTGGAACAACACTGGCTGTTCAATACTTCTTTAAAAAGCTCAATTTTTTCGATATTTTTGGTAAGTATAAAACCTTAGTTCCCAAATTTTAAGCGCATAATCTTAATTTTATTTCTTAGACCCGCTCAATTCATGCGCACATGCACATGAGTTTGCCCTCTTTTTTGACACAACCCGAAAGTTTTAAATGTATTTATGCGCTTATATTATAAGCGCATATGATGCTCACACGCCGTATCAAGAAGATCAATGGAATTGAATACTGGTATGAAGACATTCCCTACTATGATAAAGAAAAGAAACAGATTCGTCATAAATCCAAATACCTGGGAAGAAACGTTAATGGTGAACCTGTTAGAGTTCGGGATGCTTTAAACTCCAGTGAAAACATATGCCCAGTTTCCAAGCCCTTGAAAGCCTACAACTATGGTGAGCTTCTCCCCTTACAGTGGATAACAGATGAACTTAAGATTGGAGAGTATCTTGGAGATCTGTTCAACGGAAAAGAAAGGAATATGATTCTTTCAATGGTTTTCAACCGTATAGCTCGTCCTGCAGCCATGTATAACCTTAAAACCTGGTATGAGAGTTCTGCTCTTTTCCTTAAGTGGCCTGAGTTACCTTTGAAAAGCCAAAATATCAGTAACTTGCTTTCTAAAGTAGGGGATAGCGACATTCCTTCCACATTTAGGGTAAAATGTTCAGAAATCTCGGGACAAAAAGCACATTGATTTACGACCTTACCAGTTTCTCGAGCTATTCCCAAATGATGAATTTACTTGAATACGGATACAATAGAGACGGTTTAGATCTTCCTCAAATAAATCTTTCCATGATAGTGGATAAAGAAAAAGGCATTCCCGTGATGTATGATATCTATCCTGGAAGTATTGTTGACGTCACAACCCTTAAAAACACAATCAAGAAGATAAAAGCTTACGGAGTGGAAGATTACACACTGGTAAGAGAAATAGAAGAGAAGAATGCATTTTACTCAAGGATTTATGATGTGAAGGAAAAAATAGAGGAAACAGCAATTCCGGGATGGAGAAAAGCAGGAGAAGTCTTCAAAGAAAGAGCAGGGTATATGGCAAGTTTCTATTCATGGAAACAAATTGATGATCATTTCAAGATCACAATCAAGAAGAATGCGGTTTCGCAGAGAATAAACAGGATGGGAAAGTTTTTCCTCTTTTACAATGGGGAACGCGGCTGGATGGAATGCCTTACGGTATAAAGAGAAAGAGATGTTGTTGAAAAAAGATTCAAAACAATGAAAAATGACATTCAGTCACTTCCACTCAATACAAAGAAGGATTCGACAACAAAAGGCTTCTTATTTGTCTGTTTCATTGGACTCATAATTAGAATGAGGCTCCTGAATATAATGAAGGAAAAGGGGATCCTCAAGGACTATACAGTAGAGAGTTTACTCTTAGAACTTGAAAAAATCAAAAAGATAGAGCTTGAAAATGGAGAGTCAATAGTTACAGAACTAACAAGGAAGCAAAGAGAGATCATGGAAAAATTAAATTTATGCGCCTAAAAAGCCGGAAGTAAGGGTGTAATTAATCGATAACATAGATTCTGTGACTCTTTTAGCGTATATCCTTTCTTTAATTTATCTCTTTTACCTTTGCAGAATTTGCATGTTTATATATAGGGCATATATTTCTATATATTGTATATATTAGACTAGCATATCTTAAATGTCCATTTCATATATAGCTCCCTGTATAGTATATGGAGAATTTTTATATATTTTCTTCTTTTATTTGTAATTGTTGTTTGATCTAATCCCAAAATCAATTTTATTTCCACATCAATAAGAGGTCCATAACCGGTTTATTACCAGAAGAGTGGTTGATTATTCCAAATTCGAGATTATGGAAGGAAATTTAGTGTTTTGGGATCAGCTCTTTAACTAAACTGCTTAAATTGCAATTTATGGTAGACTTTCCATTTTTTGCATATCAGGTATGTTCTATGCTGAAGTCCGATTGCTAAGCTGATTTGGGACTTTCCATATTCTTAAAAACATAATGAACAGGGTATTTAGATGGTAGTCAATGGAACCCAATAAAACTTCTGAAAGCAGAGTTGTTGCATTTATCGATATAGGGACTAATTCGATCCGTCTCCTCTTGGTCAGGATTAATCCCAATGGGTCTTACCTGCCCCTGACCAAGCAGAAGGAAGCTGTCCGGCTTGGCGACAAGGGATTCATAGATAAGATTTTGCAGCCTAAGGCCATGGAGCGCGCAGTTATCGTCTGTAAAAAGTTCATGGAACTTGCCCGGGCCTATAAGGCAGAAGAAGTCATAGCAGTTGCTACCTCGGCTACACGAGATGCGAGTAATAAGGTTCAGTTTCTTGAAATGTTGAAAAAAGAAGCACATCTGGAAGTCTCCACGATTTCAGGAAACGAAGAAGCCCGTTTGTCTATCTGGGAGTTTCAAACGAGTTCAAGCTGGGTCATTCTAAAGCCCTCTTTATTGATATCGGAGGAGGGAGTACCGAAGTATCGGTAGGGGATCAGAAGCAGTACTTTTTTCTCCACTCCTTCGACCTCGGAACAATACGATTGACAAACATGTTTCTCCCTGATGAGGCCGGGCCGGTTTCGTTAGAACGCTACGAAAAGATTAAGGCATATATCCGGTACAAGGGTGCAGAAGTAGTAAAAGAGCTTTCACGGTACAGGATCGGTTGCACGATTGGGAGTTCTGGAACACTTGAGAATCTCGCCAAGATAGCCTTTGTCTATCTTCACCGGGAATCCAGCGAAAAACTCGGTTATGAAGACCTGAAAAAGATTGTAAGAGATATGTGTGCACTGTCTCTGGAGGAAAGACGAAAATTTCCGGGAATCAATGCTCAGAGAGCAGATATCATTATTGCCGGGGCTGCCATTATAGAGACTTTGATGGAGGAGCTTGAAATTTCCGAGATTAAGATAAGCAAATCCGGACTAAGGGAAGGGCTTCTTGTAGACTACCTCTCGAAAAGCGAGTTTTCCCATCTGATTACCCAGATGTCAGTCCGAAAGAGCAGCATTATGCAGATGGGCTTGGCCTGTAATTTCGATGAGGAACACGCCCATATAGTTTCCAGGCGTGCCCTTGAACTCTTTGACAGTATCCAGGCCCTGGGTATCTATGAGTTTAGGGAAGAAGAACGAGAGCTTCTGGAATACGGGGCTACGCTGCATGATATAGGGATGTTTCTTTCCTATGATACTCACCAGTCTCACGCCTACCATCTGATCCGGGAAAGCAGTCTCCCTGGCTTCCAGCCTGAAGAAATCGAAATTATTGCAAATCTTGCCTATTTTCACAGAAAAAACACGCCTAAAAAGAAACATCCAAATCTTACCGGGCTTAACAAAGATACAGTGAAAAGCATCAGAGTCCTGAGTACCCTGCTCCGCATTGCTGAAAGTCTTGACCGCTCTCATAACGGAATTATTTCCCATGTCCGCTTCTACATTGCCTCTACCAGGAGTCTTGTGCTTGAAATACAGGCCCAATGGGAATGCCAGCTCGAACTGTGGGAAGTCGAGAAGCAGAAAAAATATTTCAAAAAAATTTTCGGGCACAATTTCCAGTCCAAGGTTATTATAGATCAAGGATTAGAGACCCTGCCGGTTCTTTATACATTCTGAATTTGAGGCAATTACCTGAAATTGAAAATGCTATGAAAAATCTTTCAATCAACTTCAATTAAATAATTCATACTTTCCTTCATGAAGATGTGGCCGCTTTATACAGGTTGTTAACTGCGTTTCCAATTCTTTGTCTAAACTCCTCGCTCTGTATTTTTGCCCAGGCCTCCGGGAAGGTGTCGAGTAGAGTCTGGAGTTCTTCTTCTCTGTACACTCTGTAAGCTTCTACTCCTTTCATACCTTCGGGTATTCTCTTTTCTCCGAAATTTTTTCTTCCTCTTAAAAGGCCCCATTCTCCGGTCTGCAGATAATTATCAAGCAGGTCGATTGCAACCACAGCATCGTGCAGGTCTCCAAGGTGGTCCTGTAAAGCTTTGAATTCCTCTATCATTATTTCTACGTCTTTTCCCAGCACATCTCCAAAGAACTCAAATGTATAGCGCAGTCCTTTGGCCGCAATCCTGAGCCTGTGTAACCTCTCTACACAGACATGCGGTCCTTCCACCCATTCGGAATAGGCACTGATGTCTGCAAAACGGGCATAAAGGATAGAAGGAAGCACATCCCTTATTCTATGCGGCAAAGCATCATGTTTCTTTGTTGTAGTTGGCAGAGCCCAAAATTCGTAATCGGCAAGATCTTCTGAGAACTCTTTTTTAAAACTGGAGTACTTCTCGCTTTCCATGTAGATAAGCATGTTTTTCCGGGATTTTTCTCTTTCTTCAGCAAGGACAGCAAATAAGGGATCAAGGTCATGTTCATTCTCAGGAGGCAGTTTTTTCAGATACTCTTCAGCTTTTTCTCTAAAAACGTCCAGGTCCCTTACATCCCCGAGTGCTCCAAGGGTACTTTTAAGTCCTTTCAGGTGAGGTCCAAGCTTTTTGGAATCCAGGTACGCTTCAAAGACCTTTGCAGCAGCCCTCATCCTGCGGATTGAAACTCTCATATCGTGAAGTTCTTCTATGTCCTCTCCCTTTCGCGTTCCTTTCTCATGGGCAAGCATTCTTGCAAACTGCTGGGAAAAAACTTTCTGAGCTACCATAGCCATGGAGTTTTCGGGTCTGACTACGAATTTCAGGCCCTTGTTATCTTTTTTACTTTCCTCCTTCCTTTTTGTCTCTCCTGATTCTTTTACCCTTTTGTTAATAATTTCAGCTTCATTCGTCTCTTTGCCTGGTGTGAAGAGGAGTTTTGTACCAAAAAGGTATTCCCATAGTTCGCTTCTTTTTTCTGCTCTTTTTACAGCTTTTTCCGCATCTTGCCCGAAAATTTCTACTTCAACTGCCCCTTCTATCTGCCTGATCCTGCCTGGCAGGAACTTCAAGTCTCCTTTTTTAAGGAGATCCGCAATCCGGGTAAACGATGCGAGAATTAAGGCTTTGTTCTTGATTTCCGGAGGCAGCGCAATATGTGATTCTTCAAAGGCTGAAGACAGATTCTTCACGCTGATTACGGGGGACTGCAGTTCCATAATTAGAGCAAGCATCCTGAGTTCGTGGAGCTTTAAACCTTTCAGAGGGTGGGTCAGGAGAATTTCCTTCCCCATCCTGAATTTTTCTTCTGGAGAAACAGAAGTTCCGATGTCCTGAAGTAGAGCTGCAAAACTCAGCATTTCTCTTTCTTCCGTCCCTAACCTGTGATAAGGAAAAAGTCCATCAAAAAGTATGAGTGTGTTATCCCTGATCTTTTCTGCCCTGGTTTTATTTACTCCATAGAGCTCAAAAAGAGTTTCGAGGGTCCACCCCTTCTCCAAGCTGATATTTTCCCTGTTCTTGCCAGGAACACAGCGCCCAGCCTGAAAGTGAAACTCTCCGGACGCATTAATTTCAGAGCTAAAAGGGAATAAGGCAAGTCTTTCTTTTTCAAACCCGGCGTGCAGGGCTTCGATATCTGCTTCCGGGACTTTAAGGAGAAGACTCAATTCCGATGTATTCAAACCCTTATCAAGTGAGAGGAGAATTTTAGCCTGCTTTCCATAAACATTTTCCTGGTCTGCCAGCTGCATGCAAAAAGCTCTCTCCCTGAAGTTCAAGAGGGTTTTTTCAGGAAGATTGTTTTTGAAGAAAATAGCCCTTTCGAATTTGGAAAAAGGATTTTCACCAAGGTTGTAATTTTCCAGCAGGTATTCCGTAATAGCTTGTAAATCTTGAAGGGTTCCTTCAGCTTTCAATTCGATTTCAAGTTCACTGTACAACTTTTCCTTTGTTTCGCTTTTTAGGTTCACGCGGTCAAGAGAAAATTCAGCTACCTGCGTTTCTCCCAGTTTTACCTGGCGTACAAACCTTTTTTGTTTAAGTTTCATTACAGGGATCAGGTCAAAGTCTGAACTAAGTTCAAAAATTATGTTCCTGATCTTGATATCCGGGCATTCAAGGACAGAGACCTCTTCAGGTAGGAAACTGACGTGTTCTTCTCTCCTGTGCACCCCGGCTTCGAACCCCCCAAGGCTCTTGATGGTCAACCACTGACCTATTTTCCCGGTCTCTTTTCGTAGCCGCAGAAAATAACCCTCGGACATTAAAACCATTCTTGTCGTGTCCAGGAAGATATCTTCGATAACCTGTACCTCACCTTCGGAAAGAGAATAGTCTCCCAGTTGCGATAGCGTTTCAAGATTTTGAATATCTGCTTCGTCCAGTACCAGAAACTTTGATTCGATTTCCATGTTTTTCCCCACAATATTACAGCACAGATTATAATAAAAAATATATCATTTCTTATTATACCTGCACTTCTGTTAAAGAGTTAATCCCAGACCGCGCGCGAAACATCCCAAACAAACTTCACCGACCACAGAACCTTTCCTCTTAGATCTTACTCTTTAGCGGAATGAACCCTTCACCAGTTGCAATTTCCTGCCCTTGTTCACTCAGGACAAAGTCAATGAATTCCTTTTTGAGGCCTGTAGCTTCCCCATTGGTATACATGTTAAGAGCTCTTGAGAGGGGGTATGAACCATTATGGATGGTCTCGTAAGTCGGAAATATAGAGCCTTTTCCGTTGTTCAGGCTTAAGGCTTTTATGCTGCTGTTATCAAAGTACGAAAAGCCAATGTATCCTATTGCATCGGAGTTCTGAGAGACACTGATAACTATTGAGCCTGTATCTGCTTGGTTAAGGGTGTCGTGCCGGTAATTATCACCATGCATAACAATTGTCTGGAAGGTCTTATAAGTTCCTGAACTGCTTTTCCTGCAGTTTACTACAATCGGTTTATCCTGGCCGCCGACATCCTTCCAGTTGCTTATGCTTCCGTTATAAATGCCGCGAAGCTGGTCAAAGGTAAGGGTAGAAACAGGATTTGCAAAGTTTACGATAACTGTAATACCATCATAAGCAATGGTGTGCTGCACAGGATTGATTCCATTCTTTTGAGCAGCTTCGATTTCTTTGTCAGTCATTTCCCGGGATGCATCAGCAATGTCTATCGTCCCGTTAATGAGAGCTTCGATTCCGACACTGGAGCCGCCCCCTTTGACGATTATACTTTTTCCTGGATTTTTTTCCATGAATTTTTCCGCTTCAGCTTCTGCAAGAGGCTTTATCGTATCCGAGCCTTTTACATAAATGCTTCTTCCACTGTTTTTTCCAGTACATCCAAGTCCCAGAAACACAAATCCAATTACTAATATTGTAAGGATTTTGTAAATTTTTAATTTATCTCTCATGTAACAGATCTCCTTACACATACTGAAAATTTATAGTAATCCTGTAAACTACACAGAACCCGCTTTACAATTTTATGATGCTGGATTATCTTTTTCTGTCACTATAAACCTCACAGTGAATTCTGTCCCCTTGCTCCTTTTCAGCTCAAATTCACCGTCTAGCTGATCTACAAGGGAAGTTACAAGTTGAAATCCAAGGCTATTCAGGTCTTCTATATCAAGATTTTCAGGAATACCCACACCGTTATCTGAAACTGTCAAAGCAAAACCTGTACTCTTGCAGTCTATGTTTGCACTTTTTGTACGTTCTCCATTTTTTTCTCTAACAAGTTTTATCTGGATTTTCCCTTCATTTCTACCGGAAAATGCATGTTTGAGGGAATTGGTAACGAGCTCATTAACAATAATTCCTAAAGGTACTGCTGTATCCATATCAAAATAAACATTTTCTGCAAGATCCAGCTTTAAACTGATGCAGGTACTTCCGAGGCTGTATGTCTGGAAAAGATTATCAGCAAGTTCCTCAATATATGGAGAGAAGTTTAGAGTTTCGATTTCTCCGCCTTTATACAGTTCTTCGTGTATCAAAGCCATTGAAATGACGCGATCCTGGCTTTCTTTGAACGCTTCCAGAACTTCCGAATACTTGATGTCTTTTTTACTTTTAAACTTCTCAGCCTGCAGGTCCAGCAGGGAGGAAATAACCTGCAGGTTATTCTTAATCCTATGATGTATCTCCTGTTTTCGGGCTATTTCAGTTTTTGCTAGGGCTTCTTCTGCTTCTTTTCTTTTGGTAACATCCCTTGCAATGACCGAGATAGCAGTCATCTTTCCATTGACATCAAAAACCGGGGAAAGAGTAAGTGAGACATTTATTATCTTCCCATCCTTTCTTAACCCTAACGTTTCGTAGTTCTTGATCTTTTCTTCCTGTTGGATCTTTCCAATAAACTGGTTTATTTCTCCTTTAAGGTTATCAGGTTCGAGTATTGATCCGTTTTTTCCCAGAATTTCTTCAGATGAATAACCATAAATCTGTTCTGCACCCTCATTCCAGCTGGTAATAATATCTTCAAGAGATTCGGTCACAATAGCATCATTCGATGATTCCACAACGTCCGCAAGTATCCGAATTTTCTCTTCAGCTTTTTTATGTTCAGTAATATCCTGAATTGTTCCTTTCAATCGAATAGGAATATTACTCTCATTGAAAATAACTTCAGTGTTTCCGTAAACTACACGCTCAGATCCATCGGATGTGATGATTCTAAAATCAATGTCAGATGTTTCTCCATTTAAGAGATTTTTGACGGAATCATTTACATAGTCTCGATCATTTGAGTGCACATAAGTTAAGAATAAGTCATAAGTTATTTCAAGTTCTTTTGGATTGAGTCCAAAAATACTATACATTTCGTCAGACCAGTACAGCTTATTAGTTTGAATGTCATAATGCCAATTTCCAATATGAGCCATTTTTTGAGCTTCAGCAAGACTTTTTTCACTCTCTTTCAATGAATCGAAAGCTGTTTCAAGTTTAGATGTACGTTCTTTAACTGAGTTTTCCAAATCGTTGAGTGTTTCCTTATGCCTAAGAATCGTTGCTATAATCGCCAGAAGAGTTAAAATTAATGCGATTTGCATATTATTCGTTTTTTTCATGAGCAACTGACTTTGCATGGCACTCATATCGTATTTTATTTCTACAGCTCCGATGTTTTTCCCGCCTGGGTCATGTAAGGGATAGGTAACATCAATAATCGGTTTTCCATTTTCATTGTAGGAACTAAGAATATATTTATTCGTGTTCATGGCCACGATATTTATGGCTTTTGAAGGCATATGGACGTTTGACTTGTTGCTACTTGCCAATATCCAGTAACCTCTCCAGTAGCCGGGTATTTTAATCTCCTCAGGCGCCTTCCCGTGAATATTAATCATCGTTACGTCCAGATTGGAACCCATCAACCTGTCCACGATAGTTTGCGAATCATTATGTAGCTGCGTATCGCTCATTATCGAAGCATCAATCGTTTTTGCGATAGATAAACCTCGCTCCTCATAAAGGCTATTTATGTTTTTCAGTTCTCTTTCAGAATCAAGAGATGCTGCAAATGTCAATATGATACCGGAAAGCAACACTATCAATACAAATGATAAGAGCATTTTGTTTAATATATTCATATATTCACATCTTGGCTCTGTAGAAATCCTCTAAATACTATATTTTACCAAAAAATGTATAAAAATACAATTGTAAAAATGCCCCTTATTTTTTGCCCCCACAAAAATGAGAAGTAATTGCTATTGTCATCAAATAGGTATATTAATCTTATTGATTTCAGTCTTAAAACGGTTCAGTCTTCCAGGCTGCAGGAATTCATACCTTCAACCTAGAAGAGCTGATGTGGTAGAAGTGTTAAGGGGGGTTCCTATTTTCAAATACGTAACTACTCTATGCCGCCCAATTCTTTTTCATAGCAGGGCAGTCACGGATCTGACTTACACTCACTAGCAGATATGGGGATATATATGTCTTTCGTAGATATTCTATATAGTACAATTCAGAGCCAAAGAGTAAGTCTGCAGGTGAATCTGATCGAATAGAGCATTACTACACATCTGTGTCATTCTTTGAGGTATCATACAGATCCGCACTAATATAAACCGAATACTAATGGATCACCTAAAGATTATATAGGAAGAAATTTCTTAAACACTATATATATTAAGCATGCTATATATAAAAATACTTTTGATATAAACAAAAGTCACATTACAGTATACATGAAAAATCTCTGGCTGACATGAAAGGATAATCATATCTCTGGAAATATTAAATAGGTTGCTCTTAAATATATAAGAAAAATTACTTCTCAAAAAAAAATATATTTTTCTTTGAAACCCCATAATAAACGGAGTCAAGGATATGAACCCCGATAAATCACCTAAAAAGATTTCTGCCTGTGTAAAAGCAGACTCTTTTCCTGTAGCTGTGATAGCTCTTCTAATCGTAGTTGCCGCAGCATTTGCAGCCATCGGGATGGTTGAAGACCCTTTTTCTTTATTTCATCCAGTTGAAGAAACAGATCTTACGGAATCCGAGGAAGCTGAACTTATTCCTTGTTCCGAACTTACTCTTTCAGGCAGTACCACAGTAAAGCCTGTGTCGGACCTCCTGGCAGAAGCTTTTATGGAAACCCATGAAAACTGCATTGTAAGCGTAACCGGGGGAGGGTCGGGGGCAGGGATTTCATCTGCCGGCACGGGAATTGTAAACATAGGTTCGGCTTCAAGAGCTGTAACCGATGAAGAACTCCTGAAATATCCCGACCTCCAGACCCACACAATAGGGGAGAGTGCTGTAGTGGTGATCCTGAACGGGATAGAAGGCAATTTTACAGACAAAAATGAGCTTATTAAGGCTTTTGGCGATTCCGATGGTCAAGTTGATCTTGTTCTCGACGAAAAAAATGGGGAAATCCACGTAAACAAGACTGGCAGCAGTTTTCAGGTTTTCCAGAGATCAGATGAAAGCGGTACTGAAGAAACCTTTGCAAGCTACCTCGGGCTTGGAAAAAATCTTGACGGATACGGAGCTGAAGGCAAGCTGGGAAATGATGGAGTTCTTGCAGCCGTTGAAAATACTTCCAATTCCATCGCTTTTGTTGATTTTGGTTTTGCGGAAAGGAGTAAGAAGGTCTCCATTGCCGGGATAGAGTCTTACAAAAAGACAGAGATAACGAATAAAAGCATAAAAGCCGCCCTTGCGGGTACTGGAAAGCCGTTTCCATCCGAAAACTCGACTCTTACAAGGCCTCTGAACTACCTTACCAAAGGAAAACCCGATTCTCTCGAACAGACGTTTATCGATTTTGCCAGGTCTCAAGATTCGGTCTACATTTTCAAGGAATGTGGGTACTTTTCAATCAGGGAGATTAACTGAAAGGTGAGGTTTACGCAAAATTTTATGAAAAAACATCTTTATGAATTGAAATCTTGTCCCGAGAGAAGAACCTGCTCTAAGAAAATACGGGTTCTCCATCAGAAAAAATAAACATTAAGTTTTAAGCTTTACACTGGGATTTTTGAGCTGTGATTATGAATGTTAGTGATAAAACCTTAATCATAATTTGCCTTATATTTGCATTCTTGATTGCTATTTCCGGAGGTGCTTCCAGAACCATCCTGCTATCAGGTTACCTGGATCTGGAGGAACAGGATATCAGTGAAAAGCTTGAGCTCGTAGAAAGCAACTTTCAGAGTGAAGTTTCAAGGATATCCTCCCTTAACCATGATTGGGCTTCATGGGACAAAACCTTCGAGTTTATGGAAAACGGAAATCCGACATATATAAATTCTTACCTTACGGATGAGATATTTTCTGAAGCAGGAATCAACCTCGTGCTCTATGTGAACAATTCAGGGGAAATTGTTTATGAGAAAGTTATAGACCCCGAAACAGGAGAAATACTTCAAATACCCTCTGAACTCCAGAGAGTAACACACGAGAACGGAAGCCTGCTTGCCCGGCATCCCGGGGATCAGAAAAGCGGGCTAATTAGGACTGAAAACGGCCCCCTTATTATCAGTTCCAGGCCTATACTTACGAGTATGGATTCCGGGCCCGTTGGGGGAACCATTATCATGGGCAGGTATGTCACTGAATCCCTTTTGAATGAAATTGCCGGAATTCAGGGAGTCAAAATCACAATTGAGGATGTGGAGATTTTGGGATCTGAACCTGCTTCTTATTTTGAAGGTTTACCATTTAGAAACCCGGACACTGAGATAGACGGACAGCACATAGAAGTGATAGACGAAAAATGGATTGCTGGTTATATCCGTCTAAATGACCTCGAGGAAGAGCCAGGAATTTTCATAAAAGTAAATTCTCCAAGAACCCTTTATGCCCAGGGAAAGCACAATCTGGTTTTCTTCATAATAATCTTCAGCCTGGCATGCATTATCGTGGCAATCGCAACAAATTATCTGCTTAAACGTCTCATCATCTCTAACCTAACAGAAATCGAAAGATTCGTTACTGACATCGGAGAAGAGAATAACCTCTCAAAGAGGCTGGAAATCAAAGGAGGAGACGAGTTTATCCGGCTTTCTGGAGGGATAAATAGCATGCTTCAGGACCTGGAGCTTTTCCAAAAGGAAGTCATGCACAGAGAAAGTGAAAAACATGCTCTTCTGAATTCCCTTAGAGAAGTTCTGATTTACCTTGATACCGAACTCAAGATTGTCTGGACAAATAACAAGGTAAGCGAATATTTCGGAGAGAAAACTGAAGCGGTCACAGGCCGGACACACCACGAGCTCTGGGGCGATAAAAGCCCTATTCTGGCCCCATTCGTTAGAAAAGCTCTGAATAACGGAAAAACCCAATCTTTTGAAATTAATGTAAGCGATAAAGATAGCTGGACTGGAGAGACCTGGTCCGTAACCATTGGTTCGGTCAGGGACAGAGATGGAAAGCTTATCGGAGCCATAGAGTCAATCCTTGACATCACGGAGGTCAAAAAATCCGAAGAAAAAATGCTTCAGGCAAAAATCCTGGCCGAAAATTCAAACAGAAGCAAGAGTGAGTTCCTGTCAAACATGAGTCATGAACTCCGGACTCCTCTCAATGCAGTAATAGGTTTTGCCGACATATTGAATGAGGAGGGTTTTGGTCCCCTCAATAAAAAACAAAAGAGGTTCGTAGGCAACATTTCTACCAGCGGAAAACATCTTCTCAATCTGATAAACGAAATCCTCGACCTCTCGAAAATCGAAGCCGGGAAAATGGATTTCAAATGCACGGAGTTCTCTGTCAAGGAAAAATTTGACGAAATCAAAGACATTCTTTTCCCGGTTTTTTCAAAGAAAAAAATAAGGATTGAGTTTGAAATAGGAGACGGGATTACAACCATCTATTCCGATGAGGGAAAATTTGTACAGGTCCTCTATAACCTGGTAAGCAATGCAATCAAGTTCACAGAAGAAGGCGGCTTTGTAAAAGTAAGTGCCAGAAAAAACGGAGACATGCTCCAGCTCTCCGTAAAAGATACAGGAATTGGAATCGCTGAAGAAGATCTTATGAATATTTTTCATCCATTTATACAGGTTGACTCTTCTTCCACCCGAAAATACGAAGGGACGGGACTCGGGCTTGCCCTGGTGGACCGGATGGTAAAACTCATGGGAGGAGAGATCTGTGTCTTCAGCCAGCCCGGAATAGGCAGCGAATTTATCTGTATGATTCCTCTGACAAATTATGGCAGGAAGTAAAACAGACATGGCGATTGCCATTTACAGAAAGCATCAAAAATGGGTTTTAGGCTGCAGGAGAGTGGGTGACTGCAGCCCGGAAGACTGTACGTCCAGAGGTTTATGCTTTCGCACTTCAGACCTTCGGACTTATATTCACTGAGCCATTTTATGCAGGAATTGCGCGGGGAGGTCACGAGTATGACTCTCACTTAATTATAGACAGAGATTTATATATATTTATTGGACATATTCTAAATAGTACTGCTAGAACTAAAGAACAAACGCAAAGGAATAGGGTTTACGTTGTTGAATTGTTTCTCTGCAAATCATATTGCAACATATTATTTCTTTCCATGAGAACGGTATATTGGAATCATTTAACCTCTGTTAATCGTCTTTAAGCACTCGCATGCTTCTTTTATCAAGTAGTTTCTGTTATTGCCCCTATGAATCCGTGCCGAACGAAGTAACCCTATGCTCATGAAAAAAGGCAAAGCTCCGGTAATGCTGGTGAAGTCCTTCTCATCCCTGCTATATTCCCAGAGAAAATTTCCTATATATGGTTCGGCTCTCCAGCCTCCGCCTTTATGCAATTCGAATTCTTTTTTAAGTTCTGCAGTAAGGATCCCGAGATCTCTTACAGGATGTGCCTGGAACCAGGAGCTTTCAAAATCAATTGCGTAGGGCTTACCTTTATAAAAAATATAATTAGAAGGAGTAACGTCCCTGTGAACCATACAACCGTACTCCCTGTCGAGCGAAGAGCTATACCACCATTTTCCAAGCAATTTATTGAAAGTCTTTCTGGTATCATGATCCAGTTTTAGATGATCCAGTACCTCATGGTAATTTTTGAATTCTTTTTCCTTGTTGTAAGAAGATTTCGTATTTTCATGAAGGTGGCGAAGCATATGCGCCACGGCAGCAAGCCGTTCATAGAGTTTTTCTTCACGTTTTATGTACCAGCCCAAAGATTTTCCAGGTATATATTCGGTTACAAGAACACAGTTGTATTTTTTATGTACTGCAAGGGGCTTTGCAACGTTTATTATGGAAGCCGCATACTTCAGGTTCCTGTATTCGTTCATCATGCCTTTGTAGGGGTTATAGTCTTTCAAACGTCCGGTAGGCTCGGAAAAAAACTTTGCCATTACGCTGAAGTGTTCACCCTCGAACTGATACTTACAGACAGTGTGGGAAGAATTATGTTTGAAGACGTTAACCAAACATTGCTTATTCTGAAGTCGATATCCTGTAATTTTCTTAACAAGCCAGTCCCTGAAAGGATCCCCAGGGCTTAAAGTATTAACATGGCGATATTCCACCTTAAATGACCCCCATTTCAATAAATATTCCCGCAATTATGTTCTTTATCCAGGTTATTTTTCTGAAACTTCTATCCTGAAAAAGTTAATGTCATTTTTTGTTTTTAGATGGTTTCTTAGATGACCTGTAAACATTGATACTATATATTAACATATAGTGGATATATATTACTGCTGGCGTTTAATTTTAAGGATCTTATTTCCTGCTCTTTGTGGATGCCAAAAATGTTTCCCAGTTTGGGGTTTCCCTGGAGTCACGAGGAGATGGAAGTTCCCGTAATATCGCGCTTAGCATGATTCTGGAAAGCCTGCTCAGGGTAGCCGAATATAGCGCCGATATCGCAGAAGTTACAATCAATATGAATGTAAAGAAAATCTGAACCTGAAAATTTTGGGTTTCAAGAGTCGAGATATTAGGTACCAATAAAAAACTAAAAAACAAAAAAACTCAAATTTCAAAACTTTATTAGGTGCTTTTTTGCCCTGAACCCTTGCTTTTTAACTACTTTTTCCTGCCTTTGATTTGTTTATCAATCACATGTTCATATGTTTCAAGAGTCTTTTCAGCTATTTTTTTCCAGTTATATTTCTCTTTGAGAAGGTCATGACCTTTTTTCCCCATCTTATTATTACCAAGCCCTTCAAGAACATAATTAAGGCCCCATGCGATGGAAGAAGGTTTTTTGTAAGAAATAACGCCTGTCTTGAAATTCTCCACAAGTGCGACCGCATCGCTTGCCACTACAGGCTTTTTTGCATCCCAGGCTTCAAGCACCACGATTCCAAAGGGCTCGTTGCGGCTCGGGACGCATACAAGATCACAGACATTGAACCAGTCTATGACAGTATTGTCCGGGGCATAACCAAGAAAATTGCAGGAATTGCCAATGCCAAGTTTTCGAGCTCGATATTCACATTGAGCCCGCATATCCCCTTCTCCTATGAGCATAAAATGGGCATCCTTTTTCCTCAGGACTTTTGCTGCAGCTTCAACCAGTAGATCAGGTCCTTTCTGATAAGACATCCTTCCCGTAAAAAGCACAACTGGAAGAGATGGATGAATACCATAGTGCTTTTTCACTTTTCCGGGGTCAATTTTTCTTTTTATTTTTCCCACATTTATGCCATTAGGAATCTCCCGGATCTTATAGTCAGGAATTCGGTAAATTCGCTGGAGTTCATTCTTCAGTATGGTCGAGGTAGTGATCACCTCAGAAGCTTCATATCCTCCAAGCCACTCTCTGTGTGATATCTCCTTTGCCTCCCACCAGTGTCCATATCTGTTTCCGTTGCGCCCCCATTCTGTACTGTGGAAGGTCAGTATAAAGGGAATCCCTAACTGGGCCTTTATCCTGCAGAGAACGTTTACGGGATGCCAGTCATGCCCATGCAGGATATCAAACTCACCTGCTCGTTCTCTTACCTCCAGGAAACGGAAGTACATACTATCGCACATCCGGTTCATCTGTTCCACTATATTCCCATTTTGATCACAGGCGATTCTATGATAGTTGACGCCATTGATTATTTCATCACTATTTTCATGTCCTCGTGTAAATAGATGGACCCTATGCCCTTTCGCAACAAGGGCCTCAGAGAGTTCAGATACATGGGGTGAAATTCCCCCTATGCGTATTGAATGCAAGCTTTCCCAGGAAAACATTCCTATCTGAATATTCATATACTTACTCCTTTTTGTCAAACTTTCATAAATCCTTTATTTCATTTTGACAACGTCTTTCATCCAAGGGTCAATCAAGCAATAGCAGTTATAGTATCTGTTTTTTGTACTTTTTTGGGAATGCATGCCTTATGATTTTTTATTTGGAAGATTAAAGCCAAAAACTGTTAAAAAATTCTCAATTTTAGCTCCAAATATCTTGCCCTTACCTGTGTTATATTACCCAAAAGAAGCTATAAAACGCTGTTAATAACTAGCCTTTTCTCATTTTCCCCCCCAAAAAATAGATTTGATAACATATTAGATTTTGAGTTCCAAACTAATAATATTCCTGGCTCTTTATATATATCATTTGTTTCAATCAAAGATGAAATGTCAACCAGCTAGCAGGTACGACATGACATACGGGTCTATAAGTATTTGCAGTACATAATCAGGTTATGGTTTGTGATTTAATTAATGCTTTATACAGTTGAGGGTTTAATGCTATCGATTAAGTAGTTTAACCGCGTATGGTTTTTGGGAAGTTTACGTTGGTTCTTAGGGAAGTTTAAGTTGTTTTCAAGAACAAAGGAGAGGGATTTGTAGCATATTTTGAATATGTCAGGACGATTAATTCAGGTGATACTTTCAGGGACTTGCTTGTCGAAGTGCTCGGGGCTAGAATACAGGATAAAGACTGCGAAGTTCGTGTGTTTAAACTCAGTCATGCGTCGCACAGGATATGTAGATACGAATTCAAAGGGGAAGGATTCAGTGTTATAACTAAATTTTTCGGAAGTGCCCTTGTCTGCAAATACGTACCTGGCAGGTCTTTATTCTGGTATTTTAATCACAGGAGAAAGCTTGAGGAAAAGTTAGAACTCGTAGTGGATATGCTCAAAAAGCTTCATGATAATACGCAGACGTATTACAATAAAGAAAACGAGTTTTCAAAATTTAATTATTTTTTGAAACACCTCAAAATAATTGCGTGTGGCCACCTTACCTAAAGGTGGGTGTATGCTCCGGGACGCCTACACGGTTAAGAGGAAAGATTCACAGTGTTCTTTAACAAGATATCCTTGATCCAAGTTATTGAAACTCTACTCTCTAGCCCCTGTCCGATTTCCAATCATTTTATAAAAAAGCAACGACTAAGATTTAAAACGAAAACAAAAAGAGTTGAGGGTTCACTTCATCCCCTGCCTGAAGGCGGGATATTCGTGGCCCTCCGCGCTCCCACTGTAATAAAAAGAGCTAAAAAGAGCTTTTGAATTTTAGAAATCCAATATCTCATTCTATCGGTGTAATTCCTAAATCTCTATTTTCCTTTACAGAAATTATTCGTGACTCATTGTTAGAGAAGTTTCCGTTGTTTACTTCCTGGTAATACTCTTCTATTCCTTTATTGCGCGCATCCTCAAAATTGGAACTCCCAATCATTGTGGTTTCTAATGCACCTTCGATGTTACCTTGACCGTCTCCCCATGCAAGAAATGCATGCCTTGGAATAAGTACAATATATGGATCTATTCCAATGCTTTCAAGTGCAGATGCAAAAATAATCGTTCCTTCTATACAATTTGCAGACTTGAGGTTTATTGCATCTTTTGGAAGTTTAATCCTTTGAGTGGGCCCATTGTTATTATTTGGGTAACTTATAGATGAGTCGATGTAAGTAATATCATAATTATTCTTTAATGCGTAATAAATTGCTTTTACTTGTGTCAATCTTTTTTCTGGTGTTTGTGCGGCTCCCATTGTTCGCTCAGGAACATAGTCAGCTGCTATTCTGAGTAACTCATCAATTTCTCTTGTATGTGGAGTAACCCATGCAACAAGTAATGGAGCCAAAGGATCAGTTTTTCCACTTGAATCCATGTCCCCAAAAACCATAGTATCTTTCGCGTAAAGTTCTATGGGTATTGTCTGTTCATCCCATATTTGTTCAACTCCATTTTCAGAACGTATGACTTTATAGTGCAGATTTGCACTCTTTTTTTCATTCAGGGTACTTAAAACACCAGGTTTAAACAAAGGTGCTTGAGAAATTTGCACAAATTCTCCTGGTTGAATCTGTCGGTGGTTTATTGCTTCATTTGTATAACCAGTTATTTCAGAAGAAACTGTGACTTCAAAAGCATTTACACCGGTGTTTGTTATATTATGAGACACTAAGGGGATACCCAACGTAGAATACAGGTCATAAACTGAACTTATAACAGTAGTATAATACGTTGTGAATAACTCAGGTGCAGATGTAGGGACTGATACAGGTTGTATTGCAATATCATAGGGACTTTGTCCCACAAATATCGATCCTGTTACCTGTTTTGTAGATGTATTTATAATGGAGAGATTATCACTACCAGAATTCGTCACATATACCTCTGTTCCATCCGAACTGACCACTACCCCTCGAGGAGTGACTCCTACAGGCACTACAGCCGTAACTGTGTTGGTGTCATTGTTAATTACTGAGACAGTGTTATCCAACTTATTTGTTACATACACCTCTGTTCCATTTGGACTTATTGCAACTTCCTCAGGGCCAACTCCTACAGGTATTGTAGCTGTAACAGTATCTGCGGTTGTATTAATTACAGATACACTATTGCTGTCATTATTCGCCACATATACTTTTTTTCCATCAGGTGTAACTGCAACTCCCCAAGGACCAATTCCCACAGAGATAGTGGAGGTAGCTGTATTTGTGTCAGCCTCGATTACAGAAACCGTATCACTGCCATAATTCGTCACATATATCTCTGTGCCTTCTGAGTTGACTGCAACCCCTGCTGGAGAATTTCCTACAGGTACTGTAGTTATAACTTTATTTATGGTGGTGTTAATTACAGAGACATTAGCATCTGTAATATATGCCCCTGTTCCATCTGGAGCGACTGCAACTGCATCAGGATATTCTCCTACATTCAATGTAGCTGTAACCGTATTTGTGGCAGTGTCAATTATAGAAGTAGTGTTATCATCAAAGTTTGTCACATATACGTTTGTTCCATCAGGTGAAACTGCTGCTCCATAAGGACCAGCTCCTACAGATACTGTAGTTATAATGGTGTTGTTCTCTATATCAATTACAGAAAGAGAGTTGTTTTTATAATTCGTAATATATGCAAACGGTTCCGCGTCTACTATGCAAACTAGCATTAAAAACGCCAGTATCATTATGCTTAAAATCTTCAAATAAGCATACTTTTTCCATATTTTCCCACTTACCATTTCTTTCATTTAAAGCCCCCCTATATGAGATTAATATACGGTAAAATTATATATAAATATAACATATAAATATATAATTATAAATATGGTTTTTGTTATAATAAAGATAATTGACTATAAATCGCACAATTTTTATATTATTTTTTAATGGGGAAAATAGGTCCTGAAACTAACCAGATCTTTTCTTTGAAGAAGTAGTCAAACCATCAATTTGATACAAAGCTTAAGAAACAATTAATCCTAAATTATCCTTAAAGCCTACAAAAAATGTGCTTTGTATTGATACAGGAGCACTTTTGGTAATTTCAAATATTTTTCTGAGAATTTCGATTTACCCTCAATTTCAACAAATTGCTTATATATCATTTATAAATAATCAACCACACAAACGAGGTATATTGAGATCCTCTTTAGTAACTTATGAGTACTCAAATTTCATTTTTGAGGGAAAAGTTTGGATAACAGTACTAAATTTTTCATTTTGACATTACTATTTTGACATTGGCATATTTCGCTGAATACGCGAATGATACTCCAATCGTCCGCCAATAAAAACATTCTCGTTTAACCATACCAATATTTTTTTATAGTCGTGACCGTTCAAAAGAGGAAGCTTCATTAGAAATCAACTTCCTTCTTTCCTTTAAGATTTTTACGCAATAAACAATGGCGAGATACATGAACTATAGCAAAATGACAAAGGATGATTTTGACAGAATTCTTTACATACACCTTAATGAGGAAACTCTTCAATCAATAGTTAATATTCCGGGTGTTTCTGAAATAGTATCCAAACATTTCAATAATGATACACTTCTTAACGATGGAACTCTTCAGTCAATAGTTAATATTCCAGGCGTTTATGATATGGTGTCCAGGCATTTCAATAATGATATACTTGACGTGTGGGAGTATGAGCAGTATATAAAAGTCAAAGAGATTGTAGAAAGAATTGAGTTGTGGAATCCGGAATTCCAGCGAACTATAGTACTGTTAAATTTACTGAACGAATTAACTGGAATTCTTTGCGACACCCTGGATCTAAAACTGGACAAATATGTTAACCTTCGAGCACTTCCGGTTAGGGAGTTCCACAAAGAAGCTGTGGAGAAATATTCTTCAACATACCCCATCTGGACATGTGATTTTGAAGGGTCCTGTCTTGTTGGTGCGGATAAGTTTGAAATCGAACCTATCGATTCGATACGCCACCGCTTTGGGGATGAGTAAATGCTTCTGTGTTAGTTATCCATACACTAAACAAAAAAGTCTATAATTATCTACAGAAATTTACTTTAAATGTTAATGAAATTTAATAAGGTAATCAGTATCAATTAACCAATTTTAACTGTTTTAATGATACCGAAAATAATGCTAGCGTAACTTTAAAAGGGGGGAGCGTATGAAACACTTCATTACAAAAGACACGCCTGTTACGGATGAGACACTTAATGTTATCGCCCATTTGCCCACGAAAAGTCTTTCTGCGATAGTTGAAAATGAATTTTTTGTTAAACTGAGAGACCGAGATTTTATGCGTATAGCCGTTTTACTTGCTCAAAAAAGCTATGATGAAGATGGCTGCCCCATAGGGGGTGTCATAATCGATAACAACACTCGCCGGATTGTCGGCAAAGGGCATAATACGCTCGTGCAGGACAATGACCCTTACAACCACGGAGAAACTTCGGCCATACGCGATGCGGGACGGCAGGACTTCAGCAACAACACGATATTCACTACGCTCAGCCCCTGCGACGTTTGCGCTACGTTGATATATATGCGCCAGTTCGACCGTGTAGTAGTCGGGGATGTTACTAACGCCTCGGGCAATGAACAGATGCTGCGCGAGAAGGGCGTCAAAGTCGATATCCTTGAAGACCCTGTGGGGATAGCATTGTATGCGAAATATCGGACTGAAAAACCGGAGCTCGATCTTGAGGATTGGAAAGGCTTGGCCGCCTGCCGTTAGCAAGACCCGACCGGACTTTGCTTAATAAACGGTTTCTCCGACCTGGCATTTTGCTTTATGGAACCTTGGTATTCCTTTGCTTTATTGCATAGTGCAAAAAACTTAATCCTGTAATTGGCATCACAACTAACAAGTAAAGTAAATAAATTGCTATGAGACCGTCACTGAGATACGATTCTTGTAAATTCCCTGATAAAAGCTCCCTGATTGCAAAAAAAAGAGAAAATAAGGAAACAACGCTTGCTATGGATGTAACTGCAAGATATTTTTCCATCGAATCCGGATGTCTGTGCAAAGATAAAAAGACCAGTAACGAAAATGGAGACAGTAATGCCAG
This sequence comes from Methanosarcina siciliae T4/M, assembly GCF_000970085.1. Taxonomy (NCBI): domain Archaea; kingdom Methanobacteriati; phylum Methanobacteriota; class Methanomicrobia; order Methanosarcinales; family Methanosarcinaceae; genus Methanosarcina; species Methanosarcina siciliae. The sequence goes on from NZ_CP009506.1 coordinate 2,727,495, forward strand.
AAGTGCTATCACTATGGGGGTTACGAGATACCTATAGTTGCTAAGAAGTTCTTTACCACTAACTTCCCAAAAACTTATGATAACGAGCAAAAATAGTGAAATACAAAACGGGACTGCCAGATACCATCTGGGCAGTATTTTTCTTGTTTCTGATAAGAAAAGTAAGGAACCGAAAAAAGAGATCGAGCTCATTAATACCAGAAGGACGGATTCATTTCTACCAGGCAGCAAATGGAATATATTGGATATCATTGCAACCGCAAGCATAAAAATAACAGACATCAATGTCATCGAAATTTTCGTCCTCATCAAATCGCTCCTATGAAATATAATATAAGGTGAAAAGTGAAAATATCGTAATGACTGGGTTTTCTATATAAATACTTAATTGAATATACAAGATTTAATTGCTTATAATTATTATAATCCCAATTCTACAAAAAAATATTAGGACTAAAGTATGGTAAAGCTGTTCATATTTGCCCTCAGGCTTAAAATAAAAATTACCTCCAAGTAATGTATAAATAAGGGTATGGAAAAATAAATATGAGGAGAATATAATGGCAAACCATACCGCCGATATTTCACTACGCCAGGCTGCAATAGTCGCAGGTTTTGGGTATATAATTATATTTTTACTGGGGATAATTGCTAATTTTTTTGTTCTCCAGAATCTGATTGTGCCGGAAGATGCTGCAGCAACCGTAAACAATATTATGGTTAATGAGTGGCAATTTCGCCTGGGTATTCTGGGCTTTATTATAATGGTTATTTTCGATGTGGTGGTAGCCTGGGCACTTTATATTTTACTCAAACCGGTAAACAGGAGCCTTTCGCTGCTTACTGCCTGGTTCAGGCTGGTGAATGCAACTATTTTTGGAATCGCCCTGTATAACCTCTTTAGCGTTTTGCAACTTTTAGGCGGGGCCGGTTACCTGACAGTATTTGAGACGGGTCAGATGCAGGCTCAGGTAATGTTATTTCTCAGTGCGTTTAACTATACCTGGCTGATCGGATTGATCTTTTTTGGCTTTCATTTGTTTTTCCTTGGTTATCTGATTCTCAGGTCGGGTTACATCCCGGGAATTCTTGGCGTCCTGTTGATGATTGCATCCTTAGGTTACCTGATAGATAGTTTTGCAAATTTTCTTTTACCCAGCTACACCGACTACGAAACAATCTTTATGCTAATTGTTTTCGTACCCGGGGTTATCGGGGAATTGTCCCTTACCCTGTGGCTTTTGTTGAAAGGTACCAAACTAACGGAAAAGGTGGCAGGAGAAGTATAAGTTACAGTTTAAATCCGCCTTTTCCTTTTTGCCTGTCAGTTAAGAAAAATAAGAAAATTACTGCTTCCAGTTCTCCAGATCTAATTTCAGGAACAATCTGTCGCGCCCCTGTCCATATTCATCCTTTCGGTATTCTACAAATTCAAATCCAAACTTATCACAATAAATGTGCTGAGCCCGTAAATTATTCGGATCAACAGTTAAAGTAACAGTAGAAATTCCGTTCTTTTTTAGGTGGAGCAGGGACCATAATAAAAGATAAGATCCGTATCCTTTTCCCTGATATTCTCCTTCTACTGCTATTTCCACCATATAAGCAAGTCCGGGATTGTCCCATGCTCTTATGAATATAGAAAAACCTTTCAAGGAATTGCGGTCAATGAGCCCGAAAACGTGTCCGAATCGAATAAAAGGAACCAGGGACCAGTTACTAAGTAAATTCTCATGGAACGCGTCACAATCAATTTTAAAAATTGCCTCTATATTTTCTTCGTTTTTCTTGATTAATTGAACATTAAGTCCCTGCTCGTTTATGTCGTTAATAAGCTCAACTCCTCAATCGCATGCTCCTATCCTGAGAACTGGTTTCCTGATATTTGCCTGTATTCAGTTGTAAAATTGACTCCATAAATGGAGACTTCATCAATAATATAAAAATGTTAAGCTCAGTAGAATAATAATAGAATTTGATTAAGGGAAAAACGCTAACTTATAAAAATAATTTATTAAAATTCGCTCAGGGACGCCAGAAAGCTATTTTCTGTAGGTTCTAAGTTAAATGGGTCAAGGGGATCTCTAATAAGTCAGTTTTATTCAAATCAGCAACAAAAATTTATCTCCTTTTCCACAGGAAAATTCCAAGCAGCCCGACAATACAGTAAATAATTTCAAATCCAGGCATAATTACGCTTTTTTTTCCAGAAAAACTTGCATTATCGGTCTGGTTTCCTGTCTGCCCAGGTTTTGTTTTGACTTCAGCTCCAGTACTTTCATTGTTTTGTTCAGGACCCTGCGTGTCAGGTTCAGACAGGATTTCAGTTGAAGTTTCTTTTTCTGTCACCTTGCCTGTTATTGCAAAGGGAGAGAATCCAGGGGTTTCGGCTGTGAAATAAAGGTATGCATCATCTTCCCCTGATTGTCTGGTTACAAGCGGGTTCCATTCATTATCATTGTACCTGTTCAGGGTGATAGAAGCCTGTTCGATCTCTTCAGCCTGTATCCAGGCTTTTTCAACCTTGAAACATATTTCTGGATTTTCTATAGTATCCGAGGTACCATATCCACCGTTTCCAATCCAGAGATTAAAGAACTTATATAGATCATCTGGAGGGAGATCCGAAACCAGAGCAGATTTATTTTTCAGCATCTCTACAATGGCTGTTGTCTTACCTACTGTCTTTTTTGCATCAAAGCTGACGTAAACGACACAGGTTACGTTCTTCGTGAAATCAAACCTCGCAGCCTTGCCGTTTGTAATAAAGACCTGGGAAAGTTCCTTCACCTCAATATTTTTTGCAGGTTCGGGAGAGCCCCCGGCACCGCCACCACTACCGCTGCTGCTACCGCTACTGTGACTGCTTCCTCCACCGCCTTCTTCACTACTTCCTCCATTGTCTTCTTCATTACTTTCCCAGACATCACTGCTACCGTCAATGCTGCTGCCACTGCTATTGTATGTCATATCAAATTCTGACTTAGAGGCATATAGCGTATTTCCATACGGACCTATGTTGATCCTGTCTCCATTGGGTTCGGGTTCGTTAGAAAAATCAGATAAGGAATAGCCTGCATCGATGCATGGAGAACTAATATTATCGTTCACCCAGAAGCTCCCATTCCAGCGACCTGCTTTTGACTTCAGGCGGTAGTCGTGTATATCCCTGTCTGCGTATTGAGGATCTGAATTAATATCCGAAGGCGAAGCCTCAACACCTGTGTAATCACCGCCAGCATTGTTATAGAAGGAGTTATTCTGCAGGACAAATAAGTGGGTGTCCGTAAGCAGGTTACATATTCCATACCCTTCTCCTCCCGGTGACACACAAGTATTTGTTATGATGTTGTTTCTTACCGTAATCACATACCCTGAACCATCCGGAGACGAATAGTATGCCCTATCCTGCACAATACCAGCTCCGTATGCTCCATCAATCACATTGTTTTCAATAAGCCCGTTAAACCCCTCGGATAAGATTCCACCCGTTACTTCACTGCTTAAACGAATTCCGGTATCGTATATCTGGTTATGGTGGATGTGCACATTTGCTGAGGATGTGGAATAATTTCCGGACCCGAAGACCAGAATCCCCGAAAGAGCAGTGTTGTATATTACATTATTGCAGACCTCAATATCGTCCATGGCATAATCCGGTCCTTCTTTCTGGACCTCGATCCCTGCCCCGCCGGAACCTTCGGACCTGATATTATTGTTATGGAATCTGGCATTGTTTGTATTGTATAATCGCAGGCCACTGTTTGTTCGGCAGGTTATTGTGTTGCCGTAAGCTTCCACTTCCGAACAGATAATGGCATATAGAACATCGTGGCCCAGTAAGTAGGCTTCATTATTGTAGAATTTTACGTTCGAACAGTTTTCAGTCTTTAAGCCGTCCCCATGGTTGTTTGTCAGGTACATATTATACACACTTATGTTCTGACAATCGCTCAGGTGGATAAGATTGTAGTAGCCTTTCCCGCTAACCACATTTGTATTTCCTTCCCGATTTCCGTCAATAGTAAAACCGCAAATTGTAATGTTGCGGCTTCCAGAATTATTTTCTTTAATCATCGGCTTGTAGTTTGACCATTTAGCATTACTAACAAGCTTGATTTTTGCATCCGAATCTCCTTCCAAGGTAGTATTGCTGCCTATAAGGAGGGTGTCGTCAACAACGTAAGTAAACGGCCCTCTGAGATAGACAGTTGTATATTCAGGATTTTCTGCCAAGAAGTTAAGAGCCTGATTGATCTGGACATGGTCCTCCGTTCCATCACAGTTAAAATCTCCACTTCCATCTCCCGCAACGTAGACTATTGGTGCTGAACTCGTGTATAAAGCTGCAGGAACGCCTGCAAGTATAATAACGAAGTCTGTAAGAAGGAAGCTTGTAAGAAGGAAGCCTGTAAGGAGGATGCCAGTAAGCAAAAATTTTTTGCATTTTTGATTCAATATCTGTCACCTGTAAATTCTCTGCAGCTTGTTAACATCCTACGGATTCACATTCCATGTATTCACTTTCTACTGGTTCTTCAGTCCAACTGTAAAAATCCTGAAAAGTCTCATATTTTAACGGGAATTGGACCACAAACACAAACTTCTATAAAAAGGAAAAATCAGATAGCAGGGATTAATTATCCCTGCCATCTACTGCATTTGTCCCCTTTTCCATTATCCTCTTCTCCATAGGAAAATTCCAAAAATCCCGATAATACAGTAAATAATTTCAAATCCAGGCATAGTCTTCTCAGGCTTCTCTTCAATTTCGGATTCCATACTTTCGTTTTGTTCGGGAACCTGATCAGCTTCAGGCAGGATTTCAATCACATTTTCCTGGACTGTAAGCTTGCCAGTGATTGCAAAAGGTGAGAACTCCGGAGTTTCGGCCGTGAAATACAGATACTCGTCATCTTCCCTGAGCAGGGTGCACGGAAGTTCATTCCATTTCTTTTCACTGTACCTGTTCAGGAAGATTGAAGCCTGTTCAATGCCTTTGTCCTGTATCCAGGCCTTCTCAACCCTGAAACAGACAACTGCGTTTTCGATATTCTTTTCAGTTGCATACCCGCTGTTCCCTACCCAGATATTAAGGTAACTGTATACCTCGCCTTCAGGTGCTTCCGGGGTAAGCGTCGATTTGTTTTTCAACATTTCAACAATAGTAGTTGTCTTTCCAACCGTCTTCTTAGAATCAAAGCTCAAATAAACAATAACAGTAGCGTTCTTCTGGAAATTAAACTTTGCAGGGTTATCATTTGTGATGAAAACCTGGGAAAGTTCCTTGACCTCAACGTTTTTTGCAGGTTCGGGAGAGCCACCCCCTCCGCCACTACTTTTGCCACTGCTACTGTGACTGCTTCCCCCACTGTTGCTTCCTTCGGAACTGCTCTCCTCCAGCACGGATATTGAGGCAGTTTTTGAAGAGGCACCGCCTGTGTTGCTCACTGCAAGGCAAATATTAAAGGTTCCTGCCGTGCAGTAAGTATGAACCGGGTTCTGCTCGGTTGAAGTATATCCGTCTCCGAAGTCCCAGTTCCAGGAAGCTGGAGTTCCTGTACTGCTGTCACAAAACTGAACTGTTAGCGGGACATTTCCGGATGTTACATTTGAGTAGAAATTAGCCGAGGGAGGTTGTGGCAGTACTGTTATGTAATTTACTTTTTGAGTGGAATTTGATCCTTCGTCGTTTGTCACAGTCAATCTGACAGAGTAATTACCGACACTGGAATATTCATGGACTGGATTCTGGCCTGTTGAGGTATTTCCGTCCCCAAAGTCCCATTCCCAGGATGTCCTAACGCCGGTTGACGTATCCGTGAAAGCTACACTCAGAGGCTGGTTTCCGGTTGTGCAGTTGCTTGTGAAATTAGCAACAGGAGTTGCCGGCTCAACAACCTTAATCGTCTGGAGCATCGAATCGCTGAAAACGTCATTTGTTACCGTCAGATTGACCGTATAGGTTCCAGGGGTTGTATACGTATGTACGATATTTGCAGTATTACTTGCAGGCGAACCGTCCCCGAAATCAAGCAGTTCGGTTGTCTGGTTGATACTGTAATCCGTAAAGGTTACACTCTTCCCGGCGAATAAAATATTTGTAGAAGCCGTGAAATTTGCAGTCACGTTCGAGAATCTGGGTAGTGGTTCCCAGGAAGTATTTCCCAGCTCTCCCATGCGATAAAAAACCCCGCCATTATTACTTGTATAGTTCAGAATCGCATCCAGTCTTGCGGTTGAAGTTTGGTATCGTCCGGTAACATTTTCAGTAATAGTATGCCCATATAATACCAGTACGGTCCCGTCTTCTATTGCGCGGTCAATTCCATATAGTATAGACTGCAAGCTTGTATCGGTGTGTTCATCTATTTCAACACCATACAGAAGTTGAGCATCGTCCCAATCGTAGTAAGCCAGTGGTGTTTGATTTACATTATCGTTTATAACATCCGGGACTCCGGTTCTGAGTGTTCGGAAATATGGAGCCACTATTGCATCGGTGGTCGGCCTTCTATCCGAATAGGGATACGCTAAAGTCGAAACCGGATATCCATACCGGGTGATTTCTACAATGTTCGGGAAAATTTCCTGATCCAGCCACTCTGTGGGATTATGATTACTTAGAAACGTAACTGAATTTGTGTGATTGTATCCATGTGCAGCTATTTCCCACCCGGCCTCGTGCAGTGCATTGAGTTCATATAACAGAGTCTCCTGTGGAATCTTGCTGTTACTTAGTTTATTAACATTCATAGTGCACGTGGCGTTATACTTCTGGAATATTGACAAATATTGATAACAGGTCACAATATGTCCTGTATCATCCCAGGATAGGGCAATACCTCCTGGTCTGTTGAAGCCCGTTACGCTGTGGGGATTTAAGGTTGTACTGTCATTATTTATGCCGTTATTTCCGTGTTCTGAATTGTCAACTGTGGTATTTCCTCTGTCTTCTGTCCAGTTGCAATACAAAAGTTGATCTGTATCTGCATATGTGGGACTGGCTAGACTAATTACAAATATGAGAAATAGTCCATATTTTACATATGGTTTAAAATTGTAAAGTTTCATCACGATCGAACCTCTTCGCTGGGACAAAATTAACCATTTTTCTTGCAAATCGATTAAAAACCCCCTTTTTTTGATTTCAATGCAAGAAATTCTTCTTTTTGAAATTCAAACAAAGATTTCCCTTTTTCCTTTGTTGTAAATTTAGGGTTATGATTAGGGTGTGTAGCTGGCATGGATAGTATAACTAGACTTTATAAGTTCAAACACGCTAAATATACAGAAAATGAAGCCTAATTATATGCATACATCTGGACTTTGATAGAGAGTTTCACCTCAAACAAGGAAAAATATTGTTATATAGTAGCGTATACTACTTTAAAATATTTGTGATTAAGTAAGCCATGTTCGGATCGCCTCCATAACCGACAATAATTATAAAAAAGGTGAGCTTTGTAGAAAACCTGCCAAAATCAACGAATAGACTAAAAAACGCATATGAAATTCTTCGAATAACATGCACAACCAATGAAAGTATTCTATGGTCTTCCTTTTTTACCTTTTAACTCCATCATTATCTTGGGCAGGAAGGTTGTACTTATTTGGGCTCTTGAAGCCGTCAAAAAACTAACCAGTGAATTGCCATCGAAGGCGTAACTGTGACCTTGATCACGGATGCCAAGTTGCCTTCGAGACAATCATACTGCCCATACAAAAATATGGGGTAATGTAACTTGGCAGGAATAATAAACAAAGCTTGCGGTTTAGATATCCATAACAAATTTTTAATTGCCACAATTCTCAGCATATTCGGTGAGAAAAAGCAACTTCGTTTTAAGAGGACTGAAAAAGGCATTTTAGACCTTAAAAACTGGGTTATCTCAGAGAAATGTGATGTTGTTGCATGTGAATCAACAAGCGATTTTTGGGTTCCGATTTATGAGTCACTGATAAACTATCTAACTGTTATTGTTGGAAATGCTCGTGACATGAAGGCTTTTACCCACAAAAAAACGGACAATATCGACTCTGAGTTTATTCAGATCATATATTCGCCTTCGTCACAAACTTGTGCAAAAAAGGACAGATATAAAAAATGTGGCTCATGCAATTCTTGCCTCTGAAATGTTTCATCTAAATGATGTGCTTACCGATATTTTTGGTAAGAATGGAATCATAATTCTATCAGGAATTTCTTCAGGTAAGAATGTCGATCAGATCATAGAGAGTCTCTCCCCAAATGTTCGCAAAAAAAGTGATAAGATAAGAGGTTCTTGACCGTGAAATGTCTTTAAGCGCTGCAATCAGGATTCAAACCTGTTTAAGCCTGATCAACAATATTGATGAACAGATTAACATCTTAGAAGCAGAAATTTTCCGGTATGTTTACACTAACCATAACCGTGAAATGAAACTTTTAATGTCCTCTCCAGGTGTTGGTGAGATTAGTGCCGCAACTATCATAGCCGAAGTAGGCGATTTCAATGACTTTTCATCCGGAGCTAAACTTGCTTCATGGCGTGGGCTGGTACCTAGAGTTTACCAATCCGCAGATAAATAACATAATGGGAGGATCACAAAGAGAGGATCAAAAGTTGCAAAATGGATTTTAATTCAGGTTGCTCAGGCGGCAGCAAGAAAAAAATGGAAGCATGTTAAAAGAATTTTTTGAACGGAAGAAGAAAACAATTGGACACTCAAAAGCGATAGTTGCTCTGACAAGGAAAAGTGTGACAATTCTGTGGCATCTCATAACAAAAGATGAAATGTACGGGGATGAAATGTGATACAAAAAGGGAGAAGTTCAAAAGAGAAAGATTATTGAGAGTGAGGAATTCTTGATTGATGAAAGGATATCAATAATTAGTGAAATCTTTGCTATTGTAAAGAAAGAGGAAACTGACAGTACGTGAAGACATAGAATCCTCAAGTTCACATTCCGGACCCTGGCTCCAACTTAACAGGACTAAAATGTGATGTTGGTGTCCAATATAATCAGAAATTTTGAACGAGTGGCCGGAGTGCGAAATAAAAGATACTTTCATGCCAAATTTGAAAAAAATTTAGCGGCAAGGATCCCTATTAACTGATTTATCTATTCTGAAGCTTGTAGGGGATCTTATCTACACACCTGTTAGAACTTTTCGCTTTTCCACTCATACATAATAGGGGTTTTCTATTTCCTTTGACTTCCTTTTTCTCAGTTCTCCTTTTATCGCCTCGTAGTATTTCATCGTATCAGGAGTGACTGAAGGTCCCGTTTCTTCAATCGCCTGCAGGAAATGTTTCTGTCTGACTTCTTTTGCGTGCAGGTCTTCCCGCAGCGCATACCTTCCTGCTTTTTTACACACAGCTGCGATGTCGGCACCTGTATACTGGTCCGTAAAAGAAACGAGTTTTTCAATATCAACATCCTCTGCAAGTGCCATATTTTTTGTATGGACCCTGAAAATTTCCCTGCGGGCTCCCTCATCCGGAACAGGGACAAGGATCAGCTCATCAAAACGCCCGGGCCTTAGGAGAGCCGGGTCTATTATATCAGGCCGGTTGGTTGCCCCTATTACCACAACAGCCCTTAGTTCCTCAAGCCCGTCCATCTCGGAGAGTAGCTGGTTAAGGATCCTGGCTGTAACCTGGGGCTCGCCTACGGAAGTCCCGCGGATGGGGGCAAGCGAATCAAGCTCATCAAGGAAAATAATGGATGGAGAAACCTGCCTTGCCCGCGTAAAAACTTCTGCAATCCTCTTTTCGGATTCCCCGTACCATTTGGAGAGCAGGTCGCTTCCCTTGGCAGTTATAAAGTTGGCGTCGGACTCGTGGGCAATGGCTTTTGCAAGCAGGGTCTTTCCGGTGCCCGGAGGCCCATATAGGAGTACACCTTTGGGAGCTTCAACCCCTATATCCCTGTAAGACTCAGGATTCTTCAAAGGCCACTCCACAACTTCTTTAAGAAGCTCTTTTACTCTCTCAAGACCGCCCACATCTTCCCAGCTGACATTGGGAACCTCTATCAGGATTTCTCTTATGGCTGACGGCTGAACATCTTTAAGGGCATTTTCAAAGTCTTCCCTTGTGACCTGAAGGGTATCGAGGATCTCTTTTGAAATTTCAGGTTCGTTAAGGTTAATTCTCGGCAAAATCCGCCTAAGTGCACTCATGGCTGCTTCTCTGCAGAGTGCGGCAATATCGGCTCCCACAAACCCGTAGGTTATCTGGGCGAAGTCCATCAGGTTTACATTTTCGGCAAGAGGCATTCCCCTTGTGTGGATCTGGAATATCTCAAGCCTTCCTTCCGTATCCGGAACCCTCAATTCAATTTCCCTATCAAACCTGCCCGGACGGCGGAGTGCAATATCAAGGGCTTCAGGACGGTTGGTTGCTCCTATGACAATGACATTCTTGCGGGCCTTAAGCCCGTCCATCAGGGAAAGAAGCTGGGCAACGACTCTCCTTTCTACTTCTCCGGTCACTTCAGCTCTCTTAGGGGCAATCGAGTCAATCTCGTCCAGGAAGATAATTGCCGGAGCATTCTTTTCGGCATCCTCAAAGATCTCACGAATTGCCCTCTCGGATTCCCCGTAGTACTTGGACATTATCTCCGGGCCGTTGATGGAAATGAAATAGGCATCTGATTCGTTAGCAACTGCTTTTGCAAGCATTGTCTTTCCCGTTCCGGGTGGGCCTTGCAGCAGTACTCCCTTCGGAGCATCGATTCCAAGCCTGTCAAAGAGTTCAGGATGCTTAAGGGGCAGTTCTATCATTTCCCTTACCTTGCTGATGGCATCTTTGAGCCCTCCCAGGTCCTCATACATGACAGTAGGGATATTTTGTTCGGAGACTATTTCCATAGCTTCCGGCAGGAGCTCTACATGCGTCATATCCGTAATCTTAACTATTCCCGCAGGAGCGGTAGATACCACCTGCAGTTTAATTTCTCCAAGCCCGAAAGATGGTCCGAAGCCTTGCCCGAAAAAGTCCTGGAAAAAATCTTCAAACATGACCCCTTTCCCAAAATTTTCCCTCCCCTCGGACCTCCTGAGGCTTGTAGTGGAAATGAAATCCCCTTTTGAAGCCGTGCGGTTTATAAATACGGCCTTGAGGGTTTCACTTGGGGCATAGATCTGCATGCCCTGGGCTACAGGAGCAAGGGTTACACTCTTTGCCTCTTTCCAGTCTGCTTTGCTGATATCCGCATATTCCCCTATACTGGTTTTTGCATTGGTGCGAATGAGCCCGTCCATGCGGATGATATCAAGCCCGGCATCACTGGGATAGGGACGGCCTATAAGGGCAGAAGTTGATTTCCCTCCTTTAATCTCTACAACATCAAAGGGCTTCAGGCTAAGTTTTTCCCTGAATCTTTCGTCGATTCGGACAATCCCTTTTCCGACATCCCGTTGATCAGCTTCTGCAACCTTAAGTTTTATAATTGATTTACCCTCTTCAGTCAAATAACACCCTCCATCTCCTCATGAAGTATTCCCCTCAGTAAAGTATTCCCCTCAGTAAAGTATGAATACTTTTTCGAAAAACAAAACAGCTTATGCCTTTCAGGCAGTTTCGGCTTCAATTACTTACACTTTTCGCCTCTTCGTCAAGCCTTTTTAAATTGGTAGGGATAGGATTTTTTTTGAGAAGTTTTGAGAAGTACACAAGGTTATGTGCCATATACCTTACTGTCCGGTTTGTATAAAGATGCTTATCCCCTCCTGCTTCTATATAACTGGGCCCGGGCCCCGCATCTCCCACCCAGTAGCAGTCCACATTTGGAGGCACGGTACAACCGAGGTGTGTAAGGTTGAAGAGTATGGTTGAACATACGTCGTGTGCTCCGTCTTCGTTTCCTGTAACGATGACTCCTGCAACCTTTCCGTAGAGGGGATACTGCCCGGTTTCGGGATCTCCTTCCATATATGTCCCATCCAGCCTTTCAATTACCAGCTTGGATACCGAAGAGAGTACCCCAAACCAGATAGGAGTTGCTATAACAAGGACATCACAGGCTTTAATTTTTTCAAGGATAAATGGCCATTCGTCACCGTTTCCTTCATCTGAAGAAGTTCCAAAGGCTACATTATGATCAATAACCCTTATTACCTCACTTTCAACCCCCAGCTCTTTAAAAATTATAACCGCCTTGTCCACAAGCGCGCGAGTGTTCGAGACCTGAGGTGATTTTTTCAGTGTGCAGTTTAAAAAAAGTGCCCTCATCGCCATAGTATATATGTTTCCAAATGCCGTTATATATACGGGGGCGCATAAATGTTCAGAAGAATTGTTCCTTAATTAAGGATGATCGAAGAGCGGAGTGAGCGAAAAACAGAACGACCGAGAAATAGAAATATCAAGAAATGAAGACCGAGAAATAAATAAAAGAAAATAGATTAAAAGGAAAAACAGATAAACAAATTAAAAACTTAAATAAAAAAGGAAGCTCCTTAAAGTTTAAGTTCTTTAGCCATTTCCTGGAAAACTTTACCTTTATCTGTTGTGATGAAAACACCGTTCTCATGCCTGATAAGCTCTTTTTCCTTTAACATTTCAAGGTATTTCTGAGCAATGTTAAAGTTAAGATTTACCTCATATACGATATGTGTTTTCTTTGCCCCGTTCATTGCAACTCTTAAAATATCTACTGCAATATCTGTCCTGCTTCTTCTCTTCAATATTAACTCCTCCCCCACTGTAGATTCAAAATAATCTTTGTAAGAGTCAACGCTTTCAAAATATATTAAAGCGTATCTTTTTGTAGGTAACAAAGATTCTAATCTTTATCGTTTCCCTTTCTATATAACAATATCAGTATTATATAATGTAGTAAGTTCTAAAAAGGAAATCTAACCTGCGGTGGCTATTCAATAATACAAATATGAACTACTTCTATATAAAAAAAACGGATCAGTTCTTAAAAGAGTTTTACTAAAATCAGTGGGCCCGCTGAGATTCGAACTCAGGATCCCCGCCGTGTAAAGGCGATGTCATGACCGACTAGACCACGAGCCCAGTTTGCTATTAGTGACATTTTCCAGATGCTTGCCTGACAAGCAACTGCTTGAAATGCAACTCCAACATGTCACTAGTTATATATATGTCTTTTGTTCGGAGAAGGCTCAGAACATTAGCAGCAATGATAAAAATAGTTCCCTTTTCCTAATAATTTCTTCCTGATAGTTCTCTCTTCCTGTTCTGGATCCTGGGCTGATGAAGACCGAAACAGAAGTTTTTTAAGTAGCCTTTTTGAGAGGTATAATAAGTTCTAACTTTGCAGATATCCTTTCTGTTATTTTTTGAAACAGAATTCTCACAAGCAAAATATATTTATACGAGATTAGCATGGTGTAATATGTGAGCGGGTCTCTCTTTTGTAAGATAACCCCAACCCCCCAACACCCCAATTCATACTCCCAACCCGCTCATACATTTTCTAATATTACCTGCTTATTTTGTTTAATTTTATTGTTTTTTTGTATTGTGCTATTTTCAGGATATATCCGGAAGGTACTGGATTCTCATGAATTATTATTCAAGGGAATCGTAAAAACCAAACCATAACTCAATTTAGTTTTGCCAAATTCAAGAAGACTTCAGGATGACATCAAGTAATACTTTATTGTTAATTGACCGAAAGTTATCCCCCTGAGAGAAGCTGCTACTGTAATTAGTTACCTTCTTGAGCAAATTTCACTTTTTAACCTATCAAGTAGTCTTTTTGAGCTCAGTAGTATTATTTCCTACCTGTATATTCCTACAGTATCATTAAGAGCCCTGAAACCCTGATATTCTTAACCTGATTGTGTTTATTTTCCAGAGAAAAACTATATTGTGGGACAGTTTGAGGTATTAGCATCCATCTGACTGTAATTATAATTTATTATGAATATTATCGAAAGCTATTTATAGTATGTAATGTCTACTCATGCTTAGTGAGCGGGTCTCTTTTCCATAGTATAACCCCAAACCCATATTCCCCAACTATTCCCCCAACTATTCCCCAAACCCCCCAACCCGCTCACTAACTTTTCTCTCGACTCTTTTCTCAACTTTGTTCGATAGTAGCATTAAGTATCATTATGATCTCAACGCTTCTTAACATTGTTAGACTCTCCTTAACATTTCTTTTTATCGTCTCAACTTTTTTTCACTATCCTACAAGTTTTAATCCAGGATACCGGTTTAATGGATGAGATGAGGGTTTAATGATCTTAACATACCCATATAAATAGTCTGTAAATCCTAAAAATCAATAATTTTGGATGTATATATAAGTAGGATGAATATGAGAATACTTTCCATCTAAGACTCCTTAAATAAGGCGGAAAACAATCTGTACTATATATATTTAAAAAATATTTATATATAAAATTCTATACTAATATTTGTGAGCGGACTCCGGTCCAAACTTCCCAATACCGGCAACTTCTTCTTTCATTCGAGTCAATCCGTCAGTTCCGCCCACATAAAACTTTAGTTCCTCTTTTGCGGTCATGGATGTTCTTTCTATGCTCCCGAATGTGTATGCCCGCTGTACAAATAACAAAATTGTATAAATAGCAAAAAATCCAGTTGTATCCTTCTAAATCTGAGGTAGAGTAAGAGCAAAGTTTAAAACTTGCCTGAGCAGGTTATTTTCAGAACGGAAGCTTTAAAGAGAGTTTAAGGCAAACAAAAAAGAATTTTTTCGGATTCTCCAACCTGGAAAAGAAAGAATAAGTGGTTAGCGCTCTACAATTATTCAAAAGTCAAAGAGTGTTTTCTGGTTTTTAGGCTCTGCTTTCTTTGCCCCATCTCCTGTACTATCCTGCACACTTTCGGAAGGTGAAACCTTATCCAATATCTTTTGTTTGAAAGGTTCATTGTTAGACGGATTCCCCTTTTTCGAAGGCTTGGAGGAGGTTTTCTGCTCTACAGATTCAGAAAGGGCTTTCTTTTCCGGCAGAGGTGTGGAAAAAGAAAATAAATTCTTTTCTGCAGGTTTCGAATCGTCCACTGGTAGTTTCCCAGAATTCTCTTTTTCCTCATAGTTTTCTTTTTTCTCCGAATTTACTTTTTTTTCGGAGGTCTCAAGCAGGGAGTTAAATCCTATGTTAAGGGTTTTCTGCTTGTTGTCCACTGCAGGCATAGGAGCTTTAAAAAAATCCGGATCTGCAGTTTCATCCTTACCCTCTTCGAGAAGTTTCTGCGCCTCGTCATAAATTTTCTGCAGTTTTTTGCTTGCCTTTGTACTTCCTGTAAGATACATCAACTCTTCAAGCTCAAGTCTGAGATTTGCGGTAACTTCCACTGCGGATTCCTCATCCTTCAGCATACGGGAGTAAAACCCCAGGAGGTTGTTTCTGGAGTAGTGCATCGACTCAAAGCTGTGTTCCCCGATTTTCGAAGCAATATTGTCCCGCATGTCCCGTTTCGAACGGGTCTGTCCGAGCCTTTTCCAGAGTGAAGGCTGCTGGTATTTGATAAAGCCCGGATACGGCTTTGTCTTTGAAAGGGCAGCCCCGCAGACCATGAGCATGCTGGCATATCTCCACATCCTGTAATTCTGGCGCTTCTTTACACGTCCCAGATACAGGTCTGCTTTTGAAATGTATCCAAATCCCGTCCTTATATCTTCGAGGTTTCCGTCCTTGCGGGCATACTGGATGGGCAAATTTTCATCAATCCAGTGTACGAGATCTTCAGGACTTTCATCAAGCCCGTATGCCGATTCAAGCGCCTTTCTACAGTCAGTGCTTTTAAAAATCTTCTGCATCGCCTTAAAGATGTTCTCTTTTACATCCCTTTCCGCAGTCCCTATATCTTCAACTTCGAGCTTTTCCTTTCCGTTCGCTGCAGCCTGAAGGTCATTCATTGCACTCCTGAAGTCTCCTCCCGCATTTTCTGCAATCTGCAGGAGAGCTTCCTGACTGCAATTAACTTCCTCCGCTTTACAGACCTTTTTCAAAGCAGGAACCATCGAACGGCTCTGCACGGACCCGAACTTTATTTCCAGGCAGAGGTTCCGGATTGTGGGTGTCAACCCGTAAATATCATTTGCAATAAGCACAATCGGCTGAAGTGTTCCTTTTATGATTCCGGAAATCGCCCTCATCCCGCCCCGATCTGCAGTCCCGTGGATGTTGTCCGCCTCATCAAGAATAATGAGCCGCTTGCTCCCAAAAAGACTATTCATTGACGCTGCAGAGCCAGCAATCTTCTCAATAACCCCTGCCGTCCTCTGGTCGCTCGCATTGAGTTCGATAACATCCCACTCCATATCCCTGGCCAGAGCATGAGCACTTGAAGTTTTTCCTATCCCTGCAGGCCCGTAGAGAATCACTGCCCTCGTCTCAGGAATCCCGGACTGCCATTCCTCAGCCCATGCCCTGAAATCCCGCACTGCCTTCTTGTTCCCCACGACATCTTCAAGGGTCTGGGGTCGGTATTTTTCAGCCCATTCGATTGCCAACATCATCTTAAACCATACCAATAAGAAAATTTCCTTATATGAAACCTTATCTAATTTAATAAAGTTGGTGAGTAGGTGAAAACAGCATGAATACTAAAGAACTAATTGAAGATTCGTATATAAAAAATTGGCTGTCCGGTATCAATGCAAAGAAAACAACCAGAGAGGGGTACACCTACAGCTTAAGAGCTACATCGGGTTTTTAGCTAAGATGCCTGAACAAATTATCATAGAGTCAGAAGAAGATATCAGATCCGGCAAGTTGATGAGGGAAAATTAACTGGTGTCAGAAGTTTTTATAATTTTTATAACATTCAATTACCTGCGCTGCCTGGATCTACCATCTCAAGAAGTGTTCCAGAAACAACTTTAATGAACGGGCTGATAACTCTGAAAATAAGATTAGGGCTGTTGACGAGGAGCAATCTCTTCAGCCAGATAGCCAGAACTATGCAGTCAATAGGGGCAGGATCTGCTACAGGCATCTTATTCTTGGTATTCTTGAGCCAGTCCAGCATCTTGGAGTAATTTGCATATTCATCATAAGATATCTGGCCCAGGGTTGCACCTGCAGGAGGGAGTTGAGATTTTTTTGGAGAATCTTTTTTGGAGAATCAGCAGATTTGAAGAAGGAAAAATATTTCATGGGGTCGGTTTTTGGAACCGACTATAAAAAGGAAAGTCGACTTTAACAACGTGTGCTCTCTTTTGAGAGATCGAAATGTAATATACCTCTCCGCAATTAGGGCACATGAATAAATGACTTACAGAGCTACAAACGCCCCCGAGATCACATTCTATGTTATCTGCTTCTGTTATCTGTCCGCATCTACAGATAATCTTCATGTTTTAATCAATGCTTTCATGTTATTTATGTTCTGAAACCTCCGCCTGAAATGCCCATGCCGTCCAAGGTAATGGTCTACCGGATACGGGGCTTAATCAGATTGTTCACAATAAAATAATCAGCATACGACAGAGTATCAACTTAATCGTCGTTCCTGAAATTTGGGAATTTGAGAAGTTCTTCTTCCCATGCGTTGAGCTAATGTGCCCCTGCCCGAAAGTATGTCGTTTTCAATTTGAGCCTGATAGCTTCATCTTCTTCCTGCCTGGTGTAGAAAGTACTCTCATACCACATTCCCAGACTCTTGCCCTGATTGTCTCGCTCTTGGCTTCTTCTCGGTTTTTGAATGGGTCATCTATGATGCCTATGTCGAAACCAGATCCTGTAATACTTCCACGAATCCCTGAGATGTACACTCCTTCATGCCCTACTATCTCAAACATAGAAGCGTTCTGGGTGGAGTGATCCCGGATATCAAGGCCCTTTGATCCAGGGGCCAGTTTTGTGTCAGGAAAAAGGATTTGATACTCTTTTGACTCGTTATCCTCTGTTCGTCCCTGTTCATTCTGGAGGCAAGGTTTGCACTGTAAGAAGTCGCTATAATCCTTGTGTCTGGACTCCTTCCGAGTATATAAGCAGGAAACCGCCTGGAAACCAGTTCCGACTTCCCATGCCGAGATTGAGATAATAAGGCATTCGAGCTCTCCACTTGATCATGTTCAATGATCCTGATGAGCTCTGCATTAGGAAAAAAACGTAACATATAATTCATTCCTCCGCCCTAAACAACGTTAACTGCTCATAAAATATTCTGCTTGAGCTCATATCGATGCTAAAAACCATCAAGTAGTCCTCTTGAGTTAAACGAAGTGGAGCGAAAAGGACCTCGTGCTGTTGCACTTGCAGTGCAACTCCCAGAAAATTTCCGATTTCCTGTTATCCCGAAGCGAAACTCGGGAAGGGCAAAATTAATTAATGTTTGTGTTTGTTTTTCTTTGAACTACTTCAAATCTTACATAAAAGTCTGGATAGATATGGAAAAGAACGGCATGTATGCCCTCCTCGAGGCTATCGAAGCACGAGCCCGGATGAACAGGGCAAGAGTAGCTATGGGAATCAGGGACCCGAATCCCAAAACTCTTGAGAGTGCATTGAGAGCCCAGGTTCTGGGATATGCACAGGTTGTCCTTGTAGGAGACAAAAAAAAGATTGACAGGATCGGGACAGATCTTGAGGTTGTGGATACTGACGACCCCGAAAAAGTCCTTTCCGAACTCCTGGTTTCAAGAAAAGTAGATGCTGCTATACGAGGCACTGCAAAGGCCTCCAGAACCCTTTCAAACCTAAAAGGAGCTCTCGATATGAAAAGGGTTTGCCGACTTGCCCTTCTTCTGACCGCGGATGGAATCCCCTTTTTCCTTGCTCCTGTCGGAATAGACGAAGGAAACACGATTTCAGATAAACTCCGTATGATCATCCTTGGCGCAGAGCACATAAGGAGGCTGGGAGTCGAACCTGTAGTGGGAGTGCTGTCCGGGGGCAGGATGGGAGATCTGGGAAGGGACAGGCGCGTGGACAGAACTCTTGCAGACGGGGAATTTGTAGCTTCAAGGGCTCTGGAACTCGGGATCAATGCCAATCACTATACAATTCTTATTGAAGACGCAATAAAGGAATCAAACTTTATCGTTGCCCCCGACGGAATTTCGGGCAACCTTATTTTCCGGACCGTCGCTTTCCTCGGAGGAGGTGACGGGCTCGGAGCTCCGGTATTAATGGATGATTATGTGTTTGTTGACACATCCAGGGTGGGTGGACATTTCACAAAAGCCATCATGCTTGCAAGTGCCCTCTCTTACCTTCACAAGGAAAGAAAAAAGGTGATTCGCTGAAGACCATTGCAGAGAACTGGCCCCCTTTAAGAGGGGACTATGTCACAGGAAACCCGGATTCCAGGATTGCGGTCGTAACCCTCGCAAGCAATCTTGAGGCCCTCCCCGATGCAGCTATCTGGGGGAGTTCGAAGACTGAAAACCTGGGTGTGGAAAAAATAATCGTGAACGTAATCTCAAACTCCAATATCCGGTATGTGCTCGTCTGCGGGACCGAGTCAAGGGGCCATCTGGCAGGCCATTCCCTGCTTGCAATCCATGCAAACGGGATTGATGAAAAAGGCAGGATTATAGGGTCGCAGGGAGCAATTCCCTTTATAGAAAATATCTCCAGAGAGGCAATCGAACGCTTCCAGAAGCAGGTTACACTCCTTGACAGAATAGGTTTGAACAACTCCGAAGAGATCCGGCAGATTGTTGAGGATTACAGGGATAGGGGCGAAGTATACCCTGAAGAAACAATGGTTGTCTGTGCTCCGAAAAAGAGGAAGGCTTCTTTTGCAGTTCCTGCTTCTGGAGATGTGATAATCTCTGGAGAACTTGTAATGGATTCAAGGGCAGGAATTATCTGTCTGGCAGAAAAACTCTGAAGACAGAAAAACCTTGAGGCCGAAAGTTTCAGGACCTTCATCAGAAAGTTTCCTCTATCTAGAATGATATCAGTTTGAATATATATTTTTAATCAGTATGTTTTATATGGATGTTTTATATGGATGTATTATATGGATGTTTTGCGATTAAGGAAGTTAATTCGAATTCTGAAACCATAAGCAAGAAATCGGATATCAGGTTAAGCAAATTGGTCATAAGGTTAGGAAATTAATCATAAGGTAGTATTAAAGAGTAAAGAGTTAGTGAATTTTGAGAAGTGTGGATTTTGAGGGCGTAAAGATGTTTAAGTTCCAGAAAGAACAGGAAATTGCTAACATTGCAGGAGTAAAGGTAGGCGGACAGCCTGGAGAACTACCTACCTTACTTGCAGGCACTATTTTTTACAATAAACACGAAATCGTGGAAGATGCTGCAAAAGGGCTCTTTGACAGGTCAGCTGCCGAGAAGCTCGTAAACCTGCAGGAAGCGGGTTCGGATATGACCGGAAACCCCCATATGGTCCATATCTTTGGTACGACCCCGGAAAGCATCACTCGTTACATTGATTTTATCGCAGAGGTATCGGATTCTCCTTTTCTGATCGATTCTCCCGAAGGGGCGGTACGTGCACATGCAGCACGATATGTGAGTGAAATAGGGCTAGCAGACCGGACGGTTTACAACTCCATAAACATGAGCATAACTGCTTTCGAAATCGAGGCTCTTGCCCAATCCGATATTGACAGTTCTATTATTCTCGGTTTCAATGCCGTGGACTCCTCTCTCCAGGGCAGGATGGAACTGCTCGAAACAGGGGCAGGGCTGTTAGAAGAGGGTCTGCTCTCAATTGCAGACAGGTGCGGAATCGTAACCAAGCTTATAGACCCGAGCATCACTCCCATGGGAAACGGAGCAGGAATAGCCCTCAGGATGACAATTACCGCTAAAGCAAAATGGGGACATCCCACAGGCTCGGGAATTCACAATGCTCCTTCAGCCTGGAACTGGTTGAACAGGCAGAAGGAAAAAGACCCGGTCCTGTATAAGATCTGCGACGTAGGCTCTACCTGCCTCCAGCAGGCTGCTGCCGGGGATTTTATCCTCTACGGGCCGATAGAGTATGCCCGGTACGTTTTTCCGATGGCTGCGATGAGTGACATCATGATTGCCGAATCCGTGGCCGATCTGGATATAGAGCCCTCAAGCAGGCACCCGATTAACCTGCTGGTTTAATTTGTTTGAATAACCGGCTTGATTCTCTCATTTCCGGTCATTTCTTTTTTTTTCGGTTACAGTCGGTTGTATTATTGTTATTTGGAATCAAAGTTGCCCCGCAAACAGAATTTTTCTTTTAATCTATCATCCGCAGGTGGGATAAAACGGCGTGCTGCAACCCTGCGGTGATAATAACCTGATTTAAGGGAGTATATGTGGTAAGAAATTGGGGTCAGAAATTGGCATATTTTTTAGTCGCTTAATACCATTCAAAAGCTTTGCAACCAAAAGTATTTACTCCCTAGAATTAGATACATTAGATAAAATTCCTTAAAATGGGGATTCCCAGTGGATTAAGATAGGGGAGTAGTATAATGGCCATAATAAAGAATAAAACAAACCATGTAATTCGTTTTGTGGCTTACCGGGCTGACGGGACCGAAATGGCTCAGAAAGCTACCAAGATTCCGTCAGGCAGCAGCCGTTATATAAGTAAGGATTACGCAGGAGGAATTGACTGGTTCATTATTACGGCTTTTCTTCCGGAGAGCGGAATCAGGGATCATGTAGACCTGGACATCCTGCCAGCTGTGAGAGATGGGGATGATGCGCTTACGTTTGCAAAAATAGGAATTGACGAGAAATTTGTGTTTGTAGAAGATACCGATAAGAAAGAATTCCGTTTTTACCATGATGAGGAAGAACCTGAAGGAGAAATTCACGGCTGGTAAGCTAATAAGAATAAAGCCAGATAAGAATAAGCCAGATGAAAGTTAGCCTGTAGGCAGGAGTGCCGCATAAGCGCTTCAAAATTCAGGTTACTCTTCCCGAAATTCTTTTTCGATTTTTGATTTTTTACTTAAATGTCCCGGTCTCCCCCGGGCCGGGTACCGAACCTTTTCTCCCGCCTGCGCAACTAATGCAGATTCCCTTTCTGTGGTCCATGCACTGGCTGCATACAAGTTTTCCGCATAAAGGGCAGGTATGAAGTTTAGCCGGGCACCCGCATATCGAACATAACCCCTCTACTTCCAGAATTTAAGCCTCCTTATTCTCCCACTAAAAGATGTTTTTGGTTAAATGGTTTTAAGCAATTGGTTTTGAATAAATCACTTTGAATGCATCGCTTTGAATAAATGGCTTTAAATTCTAAAGCTAAACCAAATATAGTTTTCAAGCGCTATAAACGTTTCTCGGAGGCCGTATACTCCTGCTTCCATTTGTCTGAGAAATCTTTCCCCTAAACCGGGAACCTCATTACAAAAGAGAGAGAAAAAGAAACGAAATTCTTAAAGAAAAATCCTTGAATCCAGAAAAGAAGAAACGGAGGAAAGTCCTCCTTGAAAATAAAATATTAAATGGTTTTCAGTCAACTATTCCGCCAGTGTTTGCGGAATGGACGGAACGCTGGTACCTGGAAAGGTAACCCGTTACCTCTTTTCTAGGAGGCACAAAAGCAGCTTTACGCTTTTTGAGCTCTTCTTCAGAAACTTTCAGGTCCAGGATCCGTTCAGGAATGTTAATTTCAATGAGATCCCCGTCTTTTACGAGCCCGATTGGTCCTCCTTCGCTGGCTTCTGGCGAGACGTGCCCTATGCAGGGCCCGCGGGTCCCGCCGGAGAAGCGTCCGTCAGTTATCAGAGCCACGGATTCGAGCAGTCCCATTCCTCCGATTGCAGCGGTGGCTGCAAGCATTTCACGCATCCCTGGGCCGCCTTTGGGACCTTCGTACCGGATAACGACAATATCTCCGGGCTTGACATCTCCTGCGAGAATGCTCTTCATGGCATCTTCTTCACAGTCATAGACTTTTGCAGGGCCCGTATGGACACGCATTTTCGGGTCAACTGCAGCCTGTTTAACGACCGAGCCATCTGGAGCAAGGCTGCCTTTGAGGACTGCAATTCCTCCTTCGGCATGGATTGGGTTTTCGAGGGTCGCAATGATATCTTTATTCAGCTTCGGGTTAACTATTTCGAGCTCGTCCAGGTTTTCCCCGATAGTTTTGCCGTTGACTGTGAGCTGGTCAAGGTGGAGTTTTGAAGCGAGCCTCTGCATGACAGCCTCGACTCCGCCTGCCCTATCAAAGTGCAGCATGAAATTAGGGCCTCCGGGCCTTAGGGAGATAAGATGCGGTGTTTTTCTACTCAGTTCATCGAAGGCTTCAAGGGGCAGCTCAAGCCCGAATTCATGGGCAAGGGCAGGAAGGTGCAAAGTTGTGTTTGTGCTTCCTCCGATTGCCATATCGACCATTATGGCGTTTTCAAAGGATTTGTGAGTAACAATTTTCCTCGGGGTGAGGTTCTCTTTTACAAGCTCAACAATGCGCTCTCCGGATTCCTTTGCAATCCGAACCTTTTTTGCGTCCACTGCATGGGCAGTTGCACAGCCCGGGAGACTCAATCCGAGGGCTTCAGTCATGCAGGCCATTGTGTTTGCTGTAAACATTCCGGCACAGGAACCTGCTCCTGCACAGGAAAGGTTTTCAAGCCTTTTAAGCTCTGATTCGGAAATTTTGCCTGCGCTGTAGGCTCCGACTCCCTCAAAGACCGAAATAAGGTCGGTGTATTTGTCGTCCACGTATCCGGGGAGCATTGGACCGCCTGTCACAACAATGGCAGGGATATCGAGCCTGCCTGCTGCCATGAGATGTCCAGGCACGATCTTATCACAGGTGGGGATAAGGACTATCCCATCAAACTGATGGGCTCTGACCATCAGCTCGATCGTATCTTCAATGACTTCCCTACTCGGAAGAGAATATTTCATACCCTCATGCCCCATTGCAAGCCCATCGCAAACCCCTATGGTGTGGAACTCAAAAGGAACCCCTCCGGCGTTCCTTATCCCGGCTTTAACCGCTTCAGCAAGCTTATCCAGATGAATGTGACCAGGAATGATGTCATTCCAGGAATTGACAACCGCAATGAACGGCTTTTTCATTTCCGAATCCGTAACCCCGGTTGCTTTCAGGAGGGAACGATTGGCAGCACGTTCAGGCCCCTCTTTGATAATTGTGCTTCTCATTGTAAGTCTCCTTATTAGAGTCTCCTTATTATCTTGATATTGGAAATTATAGTGGAATTAGTTCTAATGTATAAATGGAAAAAACTTCATAGTATAAACAGGTTGGGGAAGAAAAAGCTGTAAAAAACTCCAAAGAAAAATACCGGGAATCCAAATACGAAGACCCAGGATAAAAAAGTTTTGAGGAAAGGCTGCTGGAAAGATTGTCGGATTAAAATGGATGAAAAATACTGATCAAAAATACTGATGAAAGGTAGCCGAAAAAGGAAAGGTCAAAAAACATTTTTCAATGTGTTCTTCGGAAAGAATGCTCTCCTACATGTGGTATGAAAGAGTAATTCCCGGAAAAAAATATCCGTTAAAGCTACTAATATTGGTGCATAATATCACAAAAAGGTGATTTAATATAATAATATACAAATATTTATATAGCCATTCAAGGGTTTTGAAGTTAGCATAGTGAACGGACCTGCCCGACCTAAATCTACAAGATCACACCCAAGAAAAACACCACACAAAATTTAACCACAACAGGGCAGCTCCCGTTCACAGGATCTTTTTTCACCTTTACAGCTTTTCTACCTGCATAGCCTTTTATCATCTTTATAGATTCTTTTCTCCTCTCAAACCAAAGTTATATTTCGGAACAGAGTAGAATCTTTTCATGTACTTCTGGAATCCTGAGCTTTATGCGTTCAATTCTTCAGCCCAGAAAAGCCGGGGGTTCGAACTCCTCATAAAACTCCCTCTCAAAGGCAACTAAAGGGTGCTTGATGTAGGTTGCAGAGACGGAAAACTCAGTGCCGAAATCGTAACGAGACTGCCTGAAGGTTCAAACCGTCCTGAAAGGTTTTTTTGAAAAGCCTGAGGCCCGGAGGAAAGCTACTTGCTCAGTTTGGGGGAAAGGGGGACTCTCTGGCTGGTTTGCCGCAACCTGGCACCTATTTACACAGAGGGTGCCCGAGAATTTGAAAGAGGAATTCATAGATGAGCTTGTATCCAATTTTATCAAGCTTCATCCTTTGGATAGTGAGGGATATGTCCACGTCCAGATGGTAAGGTTGGAGATAGAGGCAGAGATTGAAAAATAGAAATAAAATAAGGTATTGTTAATTAAATATAGATAACTCTTTCTTTCTGTATTTCATCAATAGAAGAACAGAGTACTTTAGCATTTCAAGACACTTAGTATAACACTTTGTCTTTCGTCTCAACCTTGCCAGAAAGTGCCTTAATATACCGTTATATCCTTCAACTGTATACGTTTCTGCTTTGGATTGAGTATGAATGGTTTCAGGAATAAACTCTGCATATGCCTTCCAGTGATCAGTCATCACTTCTCCAATCTCTTTCTTCTTTAATTTTTCCCAGAGTAGTTGTCCAGTTTTCGTTCTGGAATTTTTGCATCTTGGGTAGTTCATGCAGAAATATAAGTTTTCATAATATATAACTATAATTAACTACCAATACCGGTAAAAACAATTTAAAGAAACCATATAACCGTAATCGAAAATCAAATTGCGGACGGCCACCCTACCTTAAAAGGTAGGGTATGCTTCGGGCCGTCCGCCTATTTCTGGGGAAGTTAGAAATCGGTTAGTTTCAATTGTCCAGATTTCTTTATTCTATTAGATCTAATCTCTTTTTTTGGTTTTCCTTGGGATTCGTTAATATAATGCCTGATTGTGTCAGCAGTTACATTCCCAATTGATCTATAGAACTTGCCACTTGACCAGAAACTTCCACCCCAGTATTTTTCCCTTAATTCAGGATGAAGCTTAAATAATCTGTAAGAATTTCCTCCTTTTAGGTGTTGAATTACCTTGGATAGTGAGATGCTTGGATGGAATTCCACACACAAGTGCACATGATCTTCTACTACTTCCATGGCATGTATTCTATAGCCTTTCTCAGTAAAAATATTTTTGAGGATTGATTCGTAATCCTTTTTAACTTTCTTGTTGTAGAATATTTTGAATCTGTAGGCTATGGTGTCAAAAAACATTATATTGAAAAAAGTGACGATTTTAGATTTTTAAGGTGTATATCGAAAAACCTGCGAGGGTTCACTTCATCCCAGACTTGAAAGTCTGGGCATTCGTGACCCTCTGCGCTCCCATAGCAGTAAAGAAAGGACGGGAAAGGAAATCGGCAAGAGGGCTGAGGTCAACAAAAGCTAAGGTTAACAAAACTGAGGTAAAAAAACTAAGGTCAACAAAATTGAGGTAAAAAAGTTAAAATAAAAGATCTCGGGTACGAGCGATAGAAATAAGAATAGCATAAATAAGTAAACTGATAGGAAGAAATAGTTTCAGATCAAAGGAATCGCAGTAAGGCTCCCTCAAAACCTTACCGAGATCCTTTTATGGAGGTTTTTATGTTTTTTGGACTATTTTTTCCACTCTAGCCTTTTCAGACTTTAGCCATTTTTTTGGTTTTTTAGCCATTTTTTGGTTTCTTAGCCATTTTTTTGGGTTTTTAGCCATTTTTTGGTTTTTTAGCCATTTTTTGGTTTTTTAGCCATTTTTTGGTTTTTTAGCCATTTTTTGGTTTTCTAGCCATTTTTTGGTTTTCTAGCCATTTTTTAGTTTTTTAGCCATTTTATGTATTCCGTATTCGCGTGTGTTCACGGTATTATATACTTCCTGAAACCCGCTTTAGATTCATTTTTGGTCGGTTAATATCCTTATCGGATACTGTTATTGTTTTGTTGGGGTTCGTGAAGGGTTCATGACATATCTTGCGGGTTCACAGTTTTATCCAGCCAGCTGTTTTTTGGTGGTATGGTAATGGGGTTTTTCTGGCTGGCAGGGCCGTATCTCAAATACGGAATACGGAAGCTTATTACCTTCAAGGTAGTATATATAAATTTCTATTATATTGCAAAAATGAATACGGGGGGCATAGGCGGCTTTTGGAAAGCGCCATGATTTTTATATAAATACTTTTCGCCTTTGCTCGATGCCGTTAAACTGGAAAAGAGGTTCCGGGATCAAAAAAACTGATATTTGATAAAAACACAATTATATATTTAAAATCGAACGTAAAACTACAGGAAAACGTGCTTACGGCAAATATACGAACTGGCAAATTCACATACAAGCGAAGACAGGCAAAATTGTGATCCGGTGTACCTTCAGGCAGATCTGCAGTTTCCAAAACGTTGTCCCGGAAAAGTCTATTGAAAACATCCCTGTGCAGGCGGTTAGAAGAAAATGGACAGTGAGACTTCAGAAAACAGAGGCAAACTAAATACCTCTCTTCACGTAGCAGATGCTGAGGACGG
Organism: Methanosarcina siciliae T4/M; assembly: GCF_000970085.1. NCBI lineage: Archaea > Methanobacteriati > Methanobacteriota > Methanomicrobia > Methanosarcinales > Methanosarcinaceae > Methanosarcina > Methanosarcina siciliae. Next base: position 2,754,806 of record NZ_CP009506.1, read on the forward strand.
CGAAAGGGGAAAAGCCCTCCATGCAGCTCTGGAAAGGGAAGAAGCCCTGAGAACTATAATCAATAACAGTCAGGTAGTAGTATTTCTCTGGAAAAACGAAGAAAAATGGCCTGCAGAATTTGTTTCGGAAAACGTGGTGAACTTCGGATACACGGTAGAAGATTTCATATCGGGAAGGGTACTATAAGGGGACATTATACATCCTGATGACCTTGGAAAAGTTGAAGAGGAGCTTGAAAAAAGAATTCGAAGCGGATCTCCGGATTTCAATATGGAATACAGGATTTTTACAAAAACCGGAAAAATAAGCTGGGTTAACGAAAGGACTTTTATCCAGAGAGAGGGAGACGGGAAAGTTATCGGCTTTCAGGGAATAGTGCTGGATATAACCTCAAGGAAAAAAATAGAAGAAGCCCTGAAAAAATCCCTCGAAATGCAGAAAATGCTGAAAACAATAATAAACAAGAGCTCAGCAGTAGCTTTCCTATGGAAAAATATGGAAAACTGGCCTGTAGAGTTCGTTTCTGAAAATATAACACAATTTGGTTATTCCGTTGAAGCCTTCACTTCGGGTAGGCTCCTTTATGGGGATATAATTCATAAAGAGGATATCAATTCGGTTTCTCAAAGTCTCGAGCGCGCAGTCAGGGAGGGTTTTGATTCTTTTGAGATGGAATACCGGGTCTTAACAGGGGGCGGTAAAATCCGCTGGGTTGAGGAGAGGACGTATATCAAGCGCAATAGTGAAGGTGTCCCTATTCACTTTCAGGGGATAGTTCTTGATGTTACCGAGAGAAAGGAAGCGCAGGGGATGCTTGACATTCAGCGGGAACTCGGGATGTCCCTTAGCAGCACCCTGAACCTCAAGACCGTGCTTTCCCTTATCCTTGATGCCTGTCTGCAAATAAAAGAGCTCGATGCTGGCGGCATATACTTAAGAGACGAGCTTCTGGACCAGATTAATCTTATGGCGCACAGAGGGCTTTCATCTGAGTTTGTGAAAAGAGTTTCGACATACAGAGCCGACTCCCCGGAAGCAAAGAAGGTCTGGATTGAGAAACCCATTTACAGACTGGATTTCTATGCTGAAAAGATGGCAGACCTTCTAAGGACGGAAAAGATCACTGCAGTTGCAGTCATTCCTATGAAGCACAGAGGTGAGATAATAGGCAGCCTGAACTTTGCATCCCATACGGTGGACAGGATTCCCCATAACGTCCGCAATTTCCTGGAGAGCATCGCCCTTCAGGTAGTGAACTATATAGCTCCCATCCGCATAAAGGCATACCTTAGATAAGGGAAGCTGTCTTAAGCTTGAACTACATCCGGACGACGAAATCCTTATTTAAAATAATTTTTATAATCATTGTTGAATTGGGGAGAGAAAGCTCCAGGGCATGCCTTCAAGCTCTGAGCTTTTGATACGCAACTGCCGGTTTTTGCTCTCCTTTTTCCGGAGTTTGCATTAATCAGACTATATTAGATCGCTAGAGGGGGATACAGGTTGAAAGCAATAGTAGTCTATCTAAGTACCTCAGGGAATACCAAAGCTATGGCCGAGGCTATAGGAAACGGGATCGAATCAAAGAATGTGGATACAAAAGTTGTCAGTTTCTATGACGTGAAGCTCGAGGAACTCAAGGAAGCCGAAGCAATTGCCGTTGGTTCTTCTACTTTTTACTACAAAATGCTGTTGCCCATGGAAAAGTTCATGGATGAGACTCTTGTTGCCTCAATCCCTCAGGGGAAGATAGGAGCTGCTTTTGGGTCTTACGGGTGGAGCGGAGAAGCCCCCATCTTGATAGCTGAAAAGATGCGGGAAATGGGAATGACTGTGATGGACCCTGTACTCAGGATCCTGCACAAACCCACTGACAAGGATCTGCAGGAATGCAAGCGGCTGGGCATTGATATTGCAGAAAAAGTGAAGCATAAAAGCACAAAGGCAGAGTAAAAAGCAGCAATAAAATAAAAACCTCAAGAAAGTACAGGTCTCAAGAAAGTGAGAATAAAACAGTATCCTGATGGAGTGAAAAGCTAAACTTTACTCCGAAAAGAGGAAACAGACCGGGCATAGAGGAAAGCTCGGCTTAAGAGAAGGCCCTGCTAAAAATGAAGATTTTTGAATTTCAAAAATAACTTCTCCAAGGATGTTAAATAATAAGTGGCCTAAATAATTTCAGGGCCATTTTTCCATACTCTCCACCGAGCTGATCATGGAAAAGGGAATTCTGTACCTGAAAGGCGGAAAAACTGCGACCATGCCGTCGGAACCTATCAGGAATCGCATATCATAAAAGCTCCACATTGCAGCAAGGTAAATGAGAAGGATAAGCGGCAGAAAGTACCTTTTTTCAGGATCAGTCCCAAAGCCGAAAAGCCCGTTTTGGGAAAAAATGTAAAATGCCAGGATAGGGAGCAGCCCTGTAACCATAAGGAATCTTATTTGTTCACTATAAGCCGTCTTCTGTTCGTAATAGCTTATAATGACTCGCCTCCTGTGATCTTACTTCCTTTTTTTCAATATTTCTGGTAGTTTAATCATTTATGAGGAATTTCGGTAACCAGGGTCGAATCCAGCAGCAGTTTATTGAATAGTTCGGTGCCCAGCTGAATGGCTGAAGGTTCGTAGCTTACAAGGTTCTCTCTGTCAAAGTGCCTCTGGTTCTTTGGGAAAAGGGATATCAGGAAAAACTTCTCGCTAACAGCAAGATTTGCAATCTTCATTTCTCCCGAATACCGGTAAAATTCCACATTATCTAGAGACATCATAAGTCGGAAGTCTTCAGTATAGTCTGTAGAGTACCGCTCAAGCACCGGTTCCGACATGAGAAAAGTGAATTCTGTTCCCTTTTTTGCAAGCTCCTGGCAGAGAGCTATCAGAGGCTGGTTAAAGTAGGCTAGGGATTCAAAAATGCTGCTGGACTTAGATAGTTTTTCCACAACTTCCGGGTCGAGTTCGAACATACGGTCCAGGTCAGGCTGTATCAGTTTACATTTCCCAAGTTCTCCAAGCCGCACCCTGAAGGAAGGTGGAATTCCCTGAAGGTCTTTTTCCGACCAGTAATCAAAGTTATCTTCAAAAAGTTCTATAGTGCTGATAAGGGGCTGCATTTTTTCAACGAGGACTTTGCCTATAGGAGAAAGAGTGTAGATCTTGTCTACCTGAACGACTAGAGACATATCTTTTAATTTTTTTATCTGGGGAAGGATAGAAGTGGAAGCTGCCTGAAGGGCTTCCGTGATTTCATCCATGTTTTTGGGCCCGCTTTTCAAAAAAAGTAATAACTGTTTTCGCTTATCGGAGAGAAAAATCAGCTCTATCAGTTCCAGTTTCACCCTTCAGTCTCCTGTATTGTTATAAGATTCAAAAGATTGCAGATAAGACTAAAAAGATTACAGTCGCCAAAAATATATAAGTTATTACGTTTTCTCTCCCTTTCTGTCCAAAAAGCAGAGATTCATTTAATAAGTCAGGTAATCTTAATAAGTCCCGGTACCCAAAGGTAAAGACTGACAAAAAATCCAATCCTGAAAGTCCAAACTCGAGTATTTTGATTTTATATGTCCAGGGCTGCCTGGTAGACTCAAATCTGGTAAGTCTTATCTGATAATTCTATTTTAATTCGAAAAAACTATACAATATTCGTAAAATATTATGATATATATTAGTAAAATATTATGACATGCAAGATTTATAAAAAATAAAAAATGAACATTTGCAAAATGAACACTTGTGAAATGAACATTTGGTTATATTTACATTTATATTCACAGTCATATACAGTAAAAAACTGCTTGTGTCTACCTGAAGTTACCTGCTCTGACAGCTTTTTCCAGATATATGTTAATTATTTTTCAGAACATGAAAATTCAGGCCCCTTAAACTCAAAGTTCTAAGCTGGAAATTGTAATGACAGATAAGGGTTTGAAAGATTCCTGGTCTTCCAACATTTCTTATCTGTATTGAAGAGTATAAGGAAAATCCCATATCGAATAAAGTCTGTGCCAACAGGACTTCAGGCCGGAGCTTCCTTTGTCAGGATGTAAGCAACCATTTCAGGGTTCAGCTTGCTTTCCCTTGAAACCTTTTCTTCGATTCTCTCAGCAGGTGTGCCTTCCATCTTCAGTTCTCTTATCTTCTCAATCACTGAGGACGGGATACTGTAATATTCATTAATGTCTTTCCTGTGTCCCCAGACATCACCCTCAATAAGCTGGACTCTCTGCATCTCAAGGAACATTTCTATGGACTTTGAAACCGTGCGCCTGTATGATTTGGGTAGCTGAATTACCTCAATCTTCGGACAAGTTTCCACCAGTGCAAAAATGTCTTTGTTCGAAGGCCTGAAAGCCAGGTGAACAACACGTTCATTAGGGTTAAGTGTAAAGATTTCTTCCCTGGAACTAACTACTCTAATTTTCATTATGTCTTCCCCCACTATAAAGTTCTTTTATGTTTTTACCTCATTATAAAGTACTTATACTTATTATAAATATTTATCTACCACGCCCGTTAATTTTTAGGCAGTTTTCTGCATTTTCAGCCCTCTCTCATAACTTAAAAAGTGACGGGGAAATCCCGGAAAGGTGATAAGAACAGGCATGAAGTATTCGGAATCAGGGAATCTTCAACTTCTCCGGTGAATCTCCCTGCAGGAGAATCCTGGAGAATAATAAAAGAGAATAAATGCAATTGGGGGAAATCGTTAATACAATTCCGTAAACCTGAACCCGTAGTATACTATTTTCAGGAGCTTACCCTTTAACTTGAGATACAGTTCAACAGCTGCCCTGCCCTCAAAAATTGGAGGCTACATGGACAGAGCTGCACTGAAAGTTATTCATAAGATACCACAGGCGTTGGAGCAATTCTCAGAGTACTTCCTTGCCTCTGCATAGCCGGTAAAAACGTATCTCATGCTCCATAAATAAAACCTGGTAAAAATCGCAACTTTCAGAAATGAAATAAACTGAAACTTTCTCTATCCGACATACATTTTATCAGCCTGCTTTCCGGGAAGGATTCACATAAATTATTGGAAAAATTTCATTACGAACTTTTTTCTCTCCGAATATTTTCAATGTTACCTATGCAGAGGAATGTATAATCGGAATGTACAGAGGCTTTTGAAGAAAATAATCTTCTTTTTATTTCCCCTGCTGAATAACCGCTGTCTCTTTCTTACCTGCTTTTCCAGCCCAGGAAAGAGCGCACATAGGACATTCCGGTCCGAAACCTGCGGCATTGTATCCGGTCATTCCGCCTGCCGCGTTATTCACCCTGGAAAATCCGTGTTTCTTGAGAATGCTGCACCCAATACCTGACCTTTGCCCCGTGCTGCAAATTACTGCATACTCAGCTTCAGGGTCAAGTTCCCTATACCTTTCCCTCAGGTCCTGGACCTGAATATTTAATGCATTTTCTATATGGAAGCTCTCATACTCGGAAGGAGCCCTGACATCCAGAATCAAAGGAGGGTTTTTACTTCTGGCCCATTCATAGAGTTCAGGAATCGATACCTGGGGCACATGGGAAGCCCTTAATCCGGCAGTTGCCCAGGCAAACATTTCCCCGCTAAGAAAACCAACTATCCTGTCAAGCCCAACCCTGTGCAGCCAGACCGCAGATTCCCTTGCATTTTCCTCACTATCCGAGACGAGCAGGATCTGCTTTTCGGGAGGCAGGAGCCAGCCAGCGTAGGTAGCAAAGTTACTCCTGAGGTCGATGCACCAGGCGCCTGGGACATGCTCCCCCCCGAAATTGTCATAGTGGCGGCTGTCAAGAACTTCCGTGTCGTACCTGCCGGCAAACCTGAAAAACTCCCCCGGAGGAAGCTCTTTCAGGGGCGGAATTTCTCTGAGTTTTGTGAGCCCTTTCCGGTTGATTTCGGAGCAACGGCTAAAATGGTCGGGAGCAGGGGGCATATCGGTTGTTAGGTTTTCTATGAACCCCTCTCTATCAGGGATCTGAAGGGCATAATTGTATTTGCGTTCGTATCCGATTGTGCTCGAACGTTTGGCACCCATAGCCCTTCCGCAGAGCGAGCCTTCCCCATGTGCAGGATAGACCTCGCAGGAGTCAGGAAGGGAGAGCAGTTTTTTGTGCAGGCTGTCGTAAAGTATGGAAGCCAGTTCTCTGGCCTTTCCTGGAAAGAGGTCAGGTCTGCCCACATCCCCCACAAAAAGGGTGTCCCCGCAAAAAACAGCAGTCGGGTCAGGCCCTCTGGAAGTATCCGAAACTACATAACTGATATGTTCAGGGGTATGGCCCGGAGTTTCCAGTACCCTTACAGTCATGTCCTCGATTTCGAACTTATCCTCTTCGACAAGCCCTACATGTTCAAACTCACATTTTGCAGCTTCAGGGGCGTAGATAGGCGCTCCCGTAAGTTCGGCAAGGTCCATATGCCCGGAGACAAAATCTGCATGCAGATGGGTCTCCAGGATGTGGGTAATTTTCAGGCCCCTGGATTTTGTCTCTCTTATATAGACTTCTACATCCCTTTGCGGGTCAATGACCGCACAGCTTTTTTTCCCTGCAAGAATATATGAACTGTGTGCTATGCCTCTCACAAAAAATGGAATTATTTGCATACTATTTTCCCCCGATAAACAGGTTTGTAACGTAACAAAAGTCCTGTAAAATATGATTGCTTCTGTATCATAAAAGATTATCTTTACGATCAGGAAGATTGAATTCACCAGATAATTACGTATTTTTCTGGGCAGGCCATGTTTCAGGTTTTTTTTCCAAACATTCTCTTCAAAACCTTTTCTTCAAACCTTTTCCTTAACCTTTTTTCCTTAACCTTTTTTCGAAACATTCCTTCCGGAAATTATATGCCCGTTTGAAGACAAACAACACTTAACTTTGCGAAATGTATTCTTGAATCCGATTAAAGTTCAATAGAACAGAATTTGGATCTATTTTTAATATTGGGGGTGTCAGGTACAATGTTATTGATGGATATCATCACCTGGGAGCCGAAAGACTCCGAAAAGGTCAAGAGTAGCTACATGAACTATGAGTACCCGCAGGGTTTGAAAGTAATCGACGAGTGGATAGACCTTGCAGGCTACCGGATGTTTCTGATTTACGAGGCTGACGACGAAAAGGTTTACGCGGCTGCCAACCTTCCTTTTGTAGGGCTCTGCAGGTTCGAAACCTTCCCGGTCATGAAGCCAGGAAAGTATATGGAGGTGGTTCAGGAACTTGCAGGAAAAGCCGGTCAGGAGGTTGAAACTTCAGCCCCTGGCGAAGGAGCCGCAGGAGAAGAAGTCCTGACACAAATAGAGAACCTTGAAAAAAGAATTCAACGCCTGGAACACCACTCTTTCATCCAGCAGGAAGACACAACATAAACCCCGGATGCTTAATCCGGGAAAGGGTCTTTAAGAGCTGGGCGTCAACAGGGTAGGAGAGGATAAGGGTCGGACAGGAGCCTGTGCAGGTTCTCTCAAACTTATTTTTCAAGCGCACTTTCGAATTTGTCCGACCCCATCCTGTAAATGTGCCAGCCGTTAACAGGACCTGCTCCGAAGTACTCATAAAACTCTCTGGCAGGGTTCCAGTCGAGCACTGTCCACTCCATCCTTCCGCAGTTCCTCTCTTTTGCAAGCTTTACGCAGTGGAGGAACATTGCTTTTCCAATTCCTTTTCCCCGGAATTCGGGTTTCACGAAAATGTCTTCGATATAGAGCCCCTGCCTCCCTACAAAGGTGGAGAAGTTGTGGAAAAAGACCGTAAAGCCCGCAGGTACCCCGTCAAGTTCGGCAAAGAAAACCTCAGCATAGGCCTTTTCCCCGAACATGGACTCTTTCAGGTTCTCTTCGGTAGCTTTGACCAGATGGGAGAGTTTTTCGAACTCAGCAATGCCTTTGACAAATTCAAGAATAAGGGAAACATCTTCTTTTTTTGCAGTGCGGATATTCAAACCGGTTTTTGTCTCAATTTCGGCCATTTTTATTCCTTTTTTAAGTTGATCAATTAATATAATACCATAAAATCTGAAGAGGCTACATATGCTTTCTTCCAATATTCAAACGTTAAACTATTAGATCGAAGATTATATTTTAATGTATTTTGTAGAAGTTTAATGCATTTTGTAGAAGTGAGTTTCCCCTGCATGAGTCCCGAAGACTAAATAATTATTTAGTAAAAGATTTTACCATATGGGGTTTTATAGGACTGAACATATTATTAATGCCTGAATAACTGTTAATCACTGATTATACCTTTCTAGTCCTCTAAACCAAATTTAAAGCCAGATGAAAGTCCTGTTCAAAACTAAAAGAAGATCTGAGATTATGAAAATATCTGACATTAAGAAAATATCTGGCACTATTATGGAAAGTGAAGAGCATTCTGAATTACCAGTTATTTTTTGAACCTTAACAGAATTCTAACTCAAACCTGGGAACCGATAAAATGAGGGTACAGATTCAAACACCGGCAAATTCACGTATTGCAGTTTCAGAACATTTTTTTCATGTTTTTAAAGGTGATCTTTGATGCTCAGCCTGGAAGATTTCAAGCCGGTCACGCTTGCTGACAGGACTTTTTTCGAGCGTTATTATGCGCTTTACCCGCAAACCCACAGCAGCAACACGTTCACGAACATGGTCTGCTGGAACCATTTTACACCTTATCGGTATGCGTATGTAAACGGGAATGTGATTATCTCGTGCACTACCGAAGGAGTTACCAGATTTCACCAGCCGATAGGTCCCAGGGACCCTGAACTTATGCGTGAGCTTATACGGCTGGCACTGGATGTGAGCGACGAAACTCCCATTGAGCTCATCGATCCGGGTACTGCACAGTGGATGCAGGAGCTCGATCCCGGGCTCGTGCTGGTCCCGGACCGGGACAATTTCGAATATGTGTACAGGGCATCTGACCTTGCGGAACTCCCGGGGAAGAAGTTCCAGAAAATCCGCAGCCATCTCAACAGGTTCCGGAAGAACTGTTTGAATACGGTTGAACTGGTAATATCCGAAAACCTGGAAGAAGTAATGAAATTCCTTAAAAAATGGTCTGAGTGGAAGGGGTGCAGGAAAAATTTAGTCCTTGCCAGCGAAATCGGAGCGGCTCTCTATGCGGTAGAACATTTCAACGAACTCCCTCTGCAGGGTCTTCTGATCCGGGTAGATTCCGAGATCGGCGCTATTTCTCTCTATGAGTGTCTCAACACGGACACTGCGATCATCCACTTTGAGAAAGGTCTTCCGGATTGTGAAGGGATCTATAAAGCTATCAATGAGGAAACCGCATCAGTTCTTGCAGGCGAGGTGGAATACATCAACAGGGAAAGCGACCTCGGGGTTGGTGGCCTTCGGGAAGCAAAGCTGCGGTACCACCCGCATCACATGGTCGAAGTATATTCGCTTAACCGCCCGAATTGCGCTTCGGGAGCACGCGGTCCTTTTCGCTGCGCTCAAGAGGACTAAAATTACAGGTCTTCTGATCCGTACAACCATATCCACTATACTGAGTCGTTCTTGTCCCGCTCGACGCAGGAGAGCGGTCGTCTCAAAAAATTGAAAAAATAAAAGTAAGAGGAAAATGGTCAAATTACCTGCAGGATGTAAATATGACTTAAACTTTCTAAAAATATGACTTAGACTTTCTAAAAAATACTTGTTTTCAATTTCCTTCTTTAGTCTCAATTTTCTTTCTGCTTTTTGTGCAGGGCCTCCAGACAAGCTGGCGGAGGAGCTGGTATTTACATGTGGATTAATTACGTTTTTTGGGGTATTGGAAAGTATTTTTCGAGCAAGGGGGACTTTTTTCCATAGTATTAAATTCTCTTAATACCAGCCTGAATTCACCTGTCCTTTTTCTTACTCAGGGCGGCCGGCTTTGGCCCGGCAGAACGCAGAAGAGAAAGATGGAAGTTTCATCTTCGAGTACTCTGAATAGTACAAATCGATTAATAAAGAACAGCCAATCCATTTGTGAAAGAAAAAAGAAATTGAAAGAAGAAAAAGGAATTGAAAGAAAAAATAGAATCGGAAGAAGAGGAAATAAAGAAATTACTCTTCTTGCTTCATTCTTCTGCCTTCTTTTCCCCGAAAGCTTCTTTTACGATCTTAACTGCACAGAGTTCGCCGCACATGGAACAGGCATCGCTTTCCGTCTTTCGGGCATCCCGGATTTTGCGAGCGCGATCGCTGTCGATTGCAAGTTCGAACTGCTTTTCCCAGTCGAGGTCCCTGCGGGCATAGGCCATGGCCGTGTCCTGTTTCCAGGCGCGTTTTCTTTGCCCTTCTTTTATGAGGTCAATTGTGTGGGCTGCGAGCTTTGTTACGAGCAGGCCTTCTTTGATATCTTCGAGGGAGGGGAGAGCGAGGTGTTCGGAAGGGGTTACCATGCAGAGGAAGTCCGTGCCGTGCATCCCGGCAACTGCGCCTCCTATCGCTCCGGTTATGTGGTCAAAACCGGGAGCGATATCGGTGACCAGGGGGCCAAGGAGGTAGAGTGGGGCTCCGTCGCAGAGCTCTTTCATGCCCCTGACGCTGAGCTCGATCTCGTTTAAGGGGACGTGCCCGGGGCCTTCCACAAAGGTCTGGACATTGGCTGCCCTTGAGCGTTTTACAAGCTCTCCGAGGGTGATGAACTCCATGAACTTGGGGCGGTCGGAGGCATCGGCAATACAGCCGGGGCGCATACCGTCTCCAAGGCTGAGGGTCATGTCGTATTCTTTTGCGATTTCAAGGAGATAGTCAAATTCGGCGTAGAAGGGGTTGTCTTCCCCGTTGTGGAGCATCCAGGCCAGGGTAAATGAGCCCCCGCGGCTGACCACGTTCATGATCCTGTCGCTCTGGCGCAGGCGTTCGAGGGAGTTTAAGTTGACCCCGGCATGCACGGTCACAAAGTCCACGCCCTGTTCGGCATGCTTCCGGACAGCGTTGAACATGTCGTCCGAGGTCATTTCCACGACAACTTTCCGGGACGCTGCCGCCTGGTAGATAGGGACGGTGCCTACAGGGATGTTTACGGCTTTGAGGATGCGGGTACGGATCTCGTTCAGGTCTCCTCCGGTGGAGAGGTCCATAACTGCATGAGCCCCGAAGGCTTTTGCAGCTTTTGCTTTCTCTACCTCGGCATCAATGTCGATGCAGTCCCTTGATGTGCCGACGTTGGCATTGATTTTTGTGCTCATGTATTTGCCAATCCCGACAGGGAGGGTTTCTCGCCTGTTGTTCTTCGGAATGGCTATCAGGCCCTTTGCCACGCAGGAGCGGACCGTTTCGGCATCTATTCCTTCAGCTTTTGCCACGTCTTCTATTGAGGGGGTGACGATTCCCTTTTTAGCGTCTTCCATCAGCGTCATTGTTACTCCGTATGATGAGGGGGAATGGGTAAGTATTAGAATGTATCAATTGTACAGAACGATCCAGCTATAGGGATCAATTGCAGCGATTAGTCAGCAATTGACCGACTATAACAACAAAGTAATCGATTAGTTGCAACGATTAATCTCAAAGGTTCACTACACCGATTGATTACCAAGATCAATCTCTATCCAGGGTGCAAAATAGAACAAACGGTATACTGATATATAACTTTTCATTTTGCGGAAAGCCATTAATAATCTATAAATGGCGAAATATATAAATCATGTGTAGGTCCATTACATGATATAATGTGCATATTGTATTTGATTTGCACATTACATTGCACATTACATATGTGATGTGTATTTACGTGCATATTACTTGTATATTACATGTTCGTCATAATAAGCAAAGAAAACTGCCTGCAGAAATCGTATTTATAAAGATCCATCATAGAGAAAAAGGTAAGGGAAGAATTCAGAAAATAATTCCGGAAAAAAAGAAACTCTGGGATCTTTCCGCATTTCAGCTTTTATCCGTATCAAGGAGTTCAGGTTTTTAACCATGACAGTTGTCGCATTTGCAGAAAAGAATAAGGCAGCCGCCCAGATAGCAAAGATCCTGGGCGATGGGGAAGTGGATAAAATTTCAGTAGAAGGGCTGCCTGCTTATGAGTTTAAATGGAAAGGAGAAGAATGGCTTGTGATGGGGTTATCCGGGCACATCATGAACTATGATTTTCCGGAACAATACAATAAATGGAGTGAGGTAAACCCCGGTACGCTGCTCGGGATAGACCCCGAAAAATTCGTGACCAGGAAAGAGTACGGAGCTGCAATAAAAAACCTGGCAAAAAGGGCAGACAAAATTATCCTTGCATGCGACTATGACAGGGAAGGGGAAAACATAGGGTTTGAGGCAAAAACCCTTGCTGAAGAGGTTACAAACGCGCCTGTTGCAAGGGCACGCTTTTCAGCCCTGTCCCCAAAAGAAGTCAGGAAAGCTTTTGAAAGCCCCGTAGACCCTGACCATAACCTGGCAATGGCTGCGGAAACCAGACAGATCCTTGACCTGAAAATGGGTGCGGCTTTTACAAGGTTTGTTACGCTTTCGGTTAGGGAAAAGGCAAGGACAAAAGATATCCTTTCAATCGGGCCCTGCCAGACGCCTACCTGCGGTTTTGTTTACGAAAGGGAAAAGGCGATCCGGGCTTTTAAGGCAAAGGACTTCTGGAAGATTACTGCAATTTTCGGAGCAAAAGGCGGAGACTTCGAGGGTACCCACAGGGCAGGAAATATCCACGACAAAGAAAAGGCAGCAGAGATCTTCAAAAGATTAAAGGGAGCAAAAGAAGGCTTTGTTGTAAAGAAAACGGTAAAGGAAGCAAAGACCAGCCCTCCGAATCCGCTCAATACAACGGAGTTTCTGAAGCGGGCTTCAAAGTTCCTGGGAATTAGCCCGGAAGTTGCCCTTGAAGTTGCCGAACAGCTTTACCTCGCCGGGTTTACAAGCTACCCCAGGACAGAGACCAACAAATATGCAGACGACTTCGACTTCAAGACCCTGTTATCTGATTTTGCAAGGCAAAAAGAGTATAGGCCCTTTGCCGAGTCAATCCTCTCTGCCCCGATAGTCCCGAAAAACGGAGACAAAGATGCGCACGACCACCCTCCTATCCACCCTATCCGGGCGGCTGCGAGGGGAGAAATCAGCGCTGCAATAAACATCCAGCACGCGGCAGAGGTTTATGACCTTATTGTAAGGCATTTCCTGTCAAACCTTATGCCTGCAGCAGTTTTTGAAAAGACTCACCTTCACCTGCAGGTCCGGGAAGAGCCTTTCGATTCCTCAGGGACCGTGCTTAAAGATGCGGGGTGGCTTGAAGCCTATCCATTTGAAAACAAAAAAGATAAGCTCCTCCCCTTTGTAGAGGAAGAAGAGAAAGTGGACGTAAAAAAGCTGAGCAACACCAAGTCCAAAACCAGCCCTCCGAAGAAGCTGACCGAAGCTGAGCTCCTGACCCTTATGGACAAGCACGGGATCGGGACAAAAGCAACAGCTCCTACCCATATCGAAACAAACAAAAAGCGCGGCTATTTCGAAACCAAGGGCAAGACTGTCTCGATCCTGGACACGGGATTTACTCTGATGGACGGACTCTCCCTGACCGTCCCGATCCTTGTCAGGCCAGACATCCGCGCAAAAATCGAAGCCCTGATTCAGGAAGTAGAGGACGGAAAAAAAGAGTTCGAAGCTGCCCTTGACGAGGGCACGATCCTGATCAAAGAGATGTACGCTCAGCTTGAAGCAAACAAAAAGGAGCTGACCGCAAACATTGCAGGTACGATCAAGGACGAAGCTGCCCTCGAAGACAAGAAAAACTATATCGGGACCTGCAAGGCCTGCGGGCACGTACTCAGGATCGTGCAGACGGACACAGGGCGTTTTGTGGGCTGCACAGGCTATCCGGACTGCAGAAACTCTTTCCCTCTGCCGAAAATCGGGGCTCTCACGGTGCTCCGGAGCAAGGAATGTAAGAAGGGAGGTGCAGCTGTCCTGAAGGTAGGCAATAAATACAACTGGGCTGTCGGCATAGGTCCCTGCTTTAAATGCGAACTTGAAAAGGAATGCTATCCCCCTGAAACCGTGGGTCCCTGCCCCCAGTGTGACGGGAGCATGTTCCTGATCTCTTTTAAAGACAGCCGTTTCCTGGGCTGCACAAAACGTTGTGGGTACACGCATTCGGTCCCCAAGACCGGAAAACTGATCCTGCTCGATAAAAGCTGTGAGACCTGCGGCTGGAAACTCTTCAGGTTAAAAGAGGACGAAAACCCGGAACTTGAGTTCTGCGTAAACCGGCGCTGTCCGGAAGGCCGGAAATACTGGAAACAGGCAGGCTCCAGAACTGTGCCCAGGGGTCAGGAAAAAGCTTCTGCTGCTTCGGCAGTTTCCTCACCGAGGGCGGGAGCAGGAAGAAAACCTGAAGCAAAAAGTACACCGGAAGCAAGAAGTACGGCAAGAAAAGCGGAAAGCTCGGCACCCGGTAGAGTTTCAAAATTATCTCCTGCATCGGGCAGGCGGAAAGAGAGCAAATGAAAAAACGTATTCCGGAGCTTTTCGGAATTCTTTTTTGTTGAGAAAGAGTTTGAAGAGCTTAAATATTCAAATACGCCCTTACAACAAGCCAGATTATAAGTCATCTAAAAATCTTTAGTCGCGTTTTAATTTTATAGGAAACGTCTTTTATAACTCAGAAGGCTTTTCAGGCTATTGCTTCGTAGATGCTGTGGTTATCACCGGCATAAGAGTCGTAGATATGCTGGAAAACCGTATTGCATTTCTCTTCATAAGTTGGTACAGCGTATGAGTCGGGAAGTCCTCTATCCAGTTCGTCTTCGATTTCTTTTTTGACTGCGGCGACAGCCTGCTGCTTCTTTCTCCAGTCCAGAACAAGTTTCTCGGCTTTTAATGTGGTAAGCAGCTCTTTTGAAACTTTCTTTACCTGGATTTTCTCTTTTTCTGTAAGATCAGGTTTTTTTAACTTGTCGAAGAGGGAGAGTTCTTCTTCAGTTAAATTTTCCATTATTGCTCTTTCGTCTTCTTTTTTCAACTCTTTAGCAAAATCGATCAATTCCTTGTAAGAATGATCTACATTAGCAGAACCCGAATTATATGCTTCGATCAGGGTTTCGAACCTCCTCTGGTAATCGAGGCGACTGCTATTTAATCTTATCATTTCTTTCAATTTGTAAGAAACAAGGTTTTTCAACCATTCAAATTCCGTGTTCTTGTGCTGTTTATCAAATCTGTCTGCCAGAGCATCGAAGTCTATTTCTTTAAGTGAAATAATTCTTCCTTTCTTTGACTCCTCAATAATGTATTCTCTGGACTTGATCGATTTATCCAGAACCCCCTGTATGCTGTCCATTACTCTTGAAATATCAACTTCAGGGTCCAGGGAATGAATTTCGTTTATCAGCTCCTCGTAAAGAGTTATTTGCAAAAGAAACTCTGAAGCCCGCTTGTGGGGGAGTATGGATTTATAGATTTTTAGGGCGACTCCGGCCTCGGTTAAAAACTTCTTTTTCGTTGATTTGTTTTTGAGAATAGCATCAGTGGCATTTTTCAAAAGCCTTATTTTCTCAAAACCTGACTTTGTCCTGATGATTTTTTTCGGATCTACAGAAAGGTCGGACAGGAATTTATTCAGCTCTTTGATCTTCTGTTCGAGAGTTTCCAGAAGTATTTCTTTTGGCTTTATCGGAATTTCAATCGTGCCGGATCTGGGTGTGGCGTAAATCTTGAGGGCCTTTTCAAGGTTTTCGAAGATACCCACATAATCAACAATAAAACCCCCGCTTTTATCTCCGTAGACCCTGTTAGCTCTGGCAATTGTCTGCATGAGGCTGTGGTCTTTCATGGGCCTGTCAAGGTAAATTGTTGAGAGTGAAGGAACATCAAAGCCTTCCCTCCATTTGCTGCAGACGAAAACAATTTTGAGATCGCTCTTTGAGTCTTTGAAAGTCTCTTCCAGATTTTCCTCATTCATTCTTTTCCTGTGGGGCTTTATATCCAGCTTATTTTTCTCAAACTTTTTTACCTCATTTTGCCCTTCGCTGACGACAACAGCCATGTCCACGCTTTCAAATTCTGAGATCAACTTTTCCAGCGCTTTTGCGTCCTCACTTCTTGTTGTAGCTTTTCTCTGTGCCTTAAGCTCATCGATATACTGGTTCCAGTATTTCCGGACTTTGTCGTACATCTTTACGGTTGTGAGCTTATCAATGGATACGACAAGGGCTTTGCCGGTATAGCCCCGTGTGACATAGTGTTCCACAATGTCTTTTGCAATTGTTTCCAGACGGTCTTCCCTTACAATGATGTGATATTCCTTGGCAAACTCGGTGGCAAGTTTTGATTCTTCTTCGCCATCAAGGCCGGCCTTTTCAATTTCCCCGTAAATATCGTCATTAAGGTTATCGTTTTTCAACTGGACTTCAGGAACCCGATTTTCATAATAGAGAGGAACAGTTGCCCCGTCTTCTATGGAGTTCATGAAGTTGTAGATGCTCACATAGTCCCCGAATGTGTCCCTTGTCTTTTCTTCTTCAGCCATTAAAGGCGTACCTGTAAAGCCTATAAAACCAGCATTTGGAAGGGCATCCCTCATGTTCTGCGCCAGGGTATCATACTGAGTCCTGTGGGCTTCGTCTGCAATTACTATGATGTCGTCACGTTTCGAAAGCAGAGGATGTTTTACGCCTTTTTTTGTCCCGAATTTATGGATCAGTGTGAAAACAAGCCTGTGGTCTTCGGTGAGCAAACGCTTGAGATGTTCTCCGCTTCTTGCCTGCACGCCGGCTTCACTTATTGCGCCTGCGTTCTGGAAATTCCGGTAGATCTGATCGTCAAGTTCGTCCCTGTCGGTCACGACCACAAAGGTGTAGTTTCCCGGAAATTTTCGCAGAATTTTTTGTGCAAAAAAGATCATGGAATAGCTTTTTCCCGAACCCTGAGTGTGCTAGAAGACCCCTATTTTCCCTTCGTTTTCGTTGCGTTTTTTGAAGGACTCGATGGCATTGTTGACTCCGAGGTACTGGTGATTTTTGGAAATGATCTTGACAGGGTGCCCTTCGCTGCTTGAAAATAGAGTGAAATTTTCCAGGATATCAAGGAAGCGGCTTTTTTCACAGGTCCCCTTTACCATTGTGTCCAGAATAGTGTCCCCGGTTTCCTTTTCGTCCCGGATCCGTTTCCATTCCGCAAAGTGCTCAAATCCACTTGTAATGGTCCCTATTTTTGATTCCCTGCCGTTGGAAAGAATTATGAAAGCATTGTACCAGAAAAGCTGGGGAATTACTTCTTTATAGTCCGTAAGGTTATCGTCAAAAGCCTCTTTCACCTTTCTGCCAGGGCCTTTAACTCGATAAAGATAAGGGGAATTCCGTTTACAAAGCCTAAAAGGTCAGTTCTTCTGGTGTCGATATCTCCGGTTATCCAGAACTGGGACGCTAAAAAGAAGTCGTTATTTTCGGGGTTCTCGAAATCGATGATTTTAACGGTCTGGTCTTCAAGTTCCCCTTTTTTGTTCCTGACTTTGACCTTGACCCCGTTTTTGATTATGGAATAAACTTCCTGATTTGCCTTTACAGAGCTGAGCCTGCTTCTGTCTTTTTCCAGCTCCTGAATTGCCAGTTCTTCAGCTTCCCCGCAGATGTCAGGATTGAGCTTTTTGATTGCCTCGTTCAGTTTTCGGACAAGTAGCACTTCGGACTTTGTTTTTCTCCCCAGAGTTCCTTTCCCGTCAAGCCCGATTTTTTCGTGGAAACAGTTTTAGGGAGTGTAACCCAGCTTTTTGAATTCCGGAATTGCAGCCTTTTCTACGAGGGAGTCTTCACTATAATCGGAATTCATTTCAGAATTTTCTTCAGAAATTGTTACCTGATCCGCTAGAGTTACTTTTTGCATCCTATCATCTTTTTTTCCAGCTAGGATCCTAACAGGTTTTACGCTGGAGAGTATATATTGAAAATTATATTCAAATTTGTTATCATCTTTTAGATTACTCTCTTATTTAAATGATATTGATTTAAGGTTCCAAATCTGAAAGAAAGTATGAAGCCTGAGAATGAAACCTGAAGAATTGAGAATAAAGCTTAAACAAGGACCGGAACAAAAAGGGACGGGTTGACGATCAGTTGTCCTGCAGGTCTTCTTCAAAAAAATCGTCATTTGGATCAGCGATGTCATCAACCAGATTGGAGATATAATATTGTAAATTGTCTCCAATCCCGTAAGGGCTATCATCCGAATCACGGTATAGTTTATGAAGCCTCTCTCTGAAATATGGGTAAAATTCTTGGCCTTTTTCAGTCCTGCCCAGTTCACAAAACTTTTCCATCATGTCAGATCCACCAACCTGAGATGCTTCGTCAATGCCTGAGAATTCATGAAGGTACTTCATGATATTTTCAACAAGGGTAAGGGTCAGGTCCATTGTCCCCTTAATATCTCCCGAAGCATCAAAATATTCGTTAATAGCTTTTTTTGCTACTGAATAACGAGGCCTGCTGGCGGCTCCTCTCGGTGGATAGTAAACATTTATGACCTTTTTCCGGTAAGCCTCAAGGATTTTGTTCTCGTCTCCCGCCTTCGCGTACCTGGCAGTAATGAACCTGCGGTTTTCAACGGAATTTTTGTACAGGTCGTGGAGAAGGTTGATAAGTTCTTTCTGATCTGTTTCTTGAAACAATTTCTTCAGTTCAGACCATTTTAAAGTTGCTTCTTCTGCCATGCTTTTCTCACAATTCGTCTTCATCGATTGTATTTTTAGAAAAATACGTCAATAAGCAAGAGGAGAGTCTTTATAAAATCAGGATGTTCTGTAAACACCATCATGATGTGCAAAATCCCAGAATATAACTTTGTCTTCCGATTCAACAATTTCAAAAACGAGAACAAACGACTTATCAATATGTACCCGTCTCAGACCTTTCATATCGTGCCTTAATGGTTTGAAACGGTGAGGGTTGTCAAGGATTTCACTCATTTTGTTCAGCAGGATTTCAAAACGCTCTTTGTCTTTTTTTTGAATTTTTTCCAGATCTCTTTCAAGGTGCCTGCTGATTTCATACGAATATCTCAAAGCTTTACCCCGAATTTCTTTTCAAATTCGCTTCCCGAAATAGTCCCCTCTTTTTTGATCTCGTCCAGTCTCTCAATGTATTCTTCTCTTACAGGGTGCAGCTCGCTGTCAATCAGCTCAAGGCTTTCCTCGATTTCGAGAATTTTTGTTTTCAGGAAATCCAGGTCATCCGATATTTTCTTTAGCAGCTCTGTTTCGGTCATGTTTTCACATAGATATTTTGCGTCTGGATGATATTTATAAGTGGTTATGAAGGCTTCATTCGGGGTTTTCAAAAAAAATCTTCAACGTCCTCAATAAGTAATTCTACGTCGTCTTCAAATCCCCAGCCTATCCTTTCTGATTTTTTTCTAATTTCAAAAAGCCTTTTCTTAAACCGAGGATAAAGGTCTTTTCCTTCAGGTTTTTTTAAGAAGGTGCAGAATTTTACAAGCATGTCAATGATTTTGTTGTAGAATTTCTCGTCTATATCCCCGTATTCGTTGGTAAAACCCCCCCGTTTTCAACATAGAAAAGCATCAACTCCATTTTTCCTTCAAGATCCCCCGATACTTTCCAGTAGCTGTCAATTCCCTTTTCTTACGCGAATATCCAGATCAGAAACGTCTATTTCTCCTGAAATGAGTTTGGGAAGAATATTGCGGGTTTCTTTAATAATGTGTGGGTTAGAAGGATTGCATCCAGAGTAAAGATTATTGAAGATCCAGAAGAAAGCGATGAAATCGTAAGAACGAAAATTGTTGATGCCTGCTCAAGTTCAGGGGTTTCGGCAATTAAGTTTAATCAAGGAGCTTGGTACCTGGGACATAATTCTTTTGATGTACTTATTGAGAACTTGGAAAGAGTATAAATATTGAAATATGTTTTTTCAAATCTGTTTCCTTTTTTCCCTTGACTTCAAATCTAAACCCCAACTCTTTTCCATCTCAAGAACTTTTTTCTCCTTCTCCCCCGGAATTCCCACTGCCGGAATTCCCGCTGTTGACATGGTTTCTTGTATGGAGCTGCCAGTAGCGGTCGTAGAGTGTGATGATCAGGGTCAGGAGCAGGACGAAGAAGAGTGTGTTTTCGAGGTTTATTGAGCCGTCGTATGTGGGGAGGAAGAAGTCAAATAGGAGGACGAGGCCCAGGTTTACTATCGACATCACGATAAACTCCTGCATGATAGACTTCCAGTGTCTTCCGCGCCGGGACAGCCAGTGGCTCAGGGCTGTGTTTATCACGACAAAAACAGCTACACTAATAGCTAGCTGGAGGTTAGTTGCCCTCACGCCTGGAAGTATCTGGGCAAAGATTATGCCAAGGAGGGATATCAGCGCTATTTTCTCAAGCACCTGTTTGTTAATGAGGCGCTCCCGCTCCTTTTTCACTTCCTCTGGCAGGGGGGCGAGTACCGGAGCCCCTGCCACGGGTAAGGCTTCGATTTGAAGGCCAGGACGGGTAGGAGGCAGATCCCGGATTAGCCACCAGGCCAGGCCGAGAATGAATATTGCATAAGCAATCAGGATGAAGGCGTTTGAGGGATTGGCTTTGATCCAATCGGTGGTGTCCATCTGAGCGACGTGGATCCAGTATTCCTGAGGGAGCTTTATGAAAACCCAGATAAGGGCTGCGGCAGTTATCAGTTTGCTTTTCGTCAGCACCTTCGGGTCCCATTTCAGGCGGATGGTCTCATAGAAGATGAAGAAGTACTCGAAGGTGTTGGGGAAAATAAGAAGCAGAGGACGCAGATGTACGAGTTCGAAGATCGCAACGCCTACCAGCCGGTAGTAGAAGAGGAAGCGGTCCAGTTTGAAGGCGTAGAGGTTCGACCAGTTACGTAGGGTCGAAAGATAAGTGATACTCAGGTAATAGATGTCAAGAGCCTTGTCATATCCCTGGTAGCCTTCAAGGGGCAGGTTCGTAAACAGCTGAAAGATAGTCTGGTCCACTGCGTCAAGGATCAGGGAGGCAAGCACGCCGGGAAGAGGATAGCGCGGAATGGAAAGCGGTATTAAGAAGCGGGCTATAACCACAGCCCAGAAGATCACCAAATCCGAAGTTTCTACCATGAAGTTCGACCCCCCTAATCAATTTCGGCAATGTTAAGTCCGATCTGCTAAAGTGGACCTCTCAAAATAGATCTGTTGAAGCATACCCGCTAATTCAGACCCGCCATACCCCGAAAACAGGCCTGATTGATACCCTTTTTCTTTAATTTCTTCTCCCGCTTCCTTCCGGCTATTGCTGCCAGAAAATACAATGGGAATTGTAAGATTTTGTAGTGCAGTTGCGTATATTCCTATTTTAATAAAATATGGGTATATTTCTATAAAAGTATTTCATATCAAAATACTTGCTTTAAATGCACAGATGGCTGGCCTGAAAGAGCTCCTTTCTTGAATGAGGCTTTTAAATCCTCTTTTCCTGTTGAAAAATCGGTTTAGAAGGTTCGATTAAGAATTAATGGTATTTGAGTGCAGAACCAATGTTCCTTGAAAGCCTTAAAATCCTAAAAATTAAGGGTAAGAATGTGGGTGTTATAGGGTGTTATAAGAAGGGTCATAGGGTGTTATAAGAAAGCGGATGTTTCACCGAATTGCGCCACCCGAATTGCGCCTCGGGAGTACGCGGTCCGTTTCGCTGCGCTCAAGCGGACTAAATAATAGATCAATCTGAGCCTTACAACCGTACTCACTATATTGAGTCGTCCTTGTCCCGCTCGGCGCAGGAGAGCGGTCTTTCTCAAAAAGACAAAAACGAAGAAAAAGAGCACGTAAATAAGAATCAAAACAACATGCCAGCAATTAAAAGCTTCTGAGACGCTTGCGAGTGAAAAAGAAAACAGCAGGTCAAAAGGCAGAAATTTTGGTCTTGTTTCTCTTTAATTTCTGCTTCTTTTTCTCCTTTTTGTGAAGGGCCGCCAGACAAGCTGGCGGAGGCGCTGATATATACCTGTGAATTTAAAAGACGTTTCCGGGGTTAGGAAGGTGTTCTTTAGTGCTGGGCATTTCTTCAGTGTATTTTTCTCTTAATTGCGGTGATGGTTTGCAGGACGCTTTTAATCTGGTTGGCGGGCAGGCTCAGGTCCCGTGCAGCGCAGGGACATAATAATGAAAACTTCCAGCTCCCGGCACCGGAACAGACCAGTTATTAATCCGGGCCTACCGATGTTTTAAATAATTTCCAGAAAAACCCTGTTAAGGAAATATCCGGGGAATATGATCCGTTCAAGGAGGTGATACGTATTCCCAGCGCATATGATAATCGAAGAGGTTCGGTAATAGTTGACACTGATGAAGGGGTTTTACTTGTAAGCAGTTCGGGAGGCTACTATCGGCTTCCCGGAGGAAAACCTAAACGAGGGGAAGCAAGTATCCAGGCGGCAATCCGGGAACTGAGGGAAGAGACCGGGCTGCGGGCATATGAAGTGAAATATTTGTTTAAATTCCATGCGTCCAAGATTTTCCGTATCAAGGGGAAGGGAACGCCGACACCGTCAGACGAGATACACCATTTCGTGTTTTTCAAGCCTGGTAAGGATATGAAGGTAAGAGTTTCCGAAAACACACTCAAAATATTGAAAAGATATTATAACTTGAATTCCGATTCGGATCATCATGAGCGATTCAAAAAAGGCCAGAAGTCTTGAGTTTGCAGCCTACCATATGCATGCAATTGGCTACCCTATTGAGAAAGCCGAAATTGTCAGATCCGGGCTTCATAAGGAATTGAAGGAGACTAAAAAAGCCAGGGTTCCAAGGGAGGCTCAAAACGCTTCATGTCTCCGGAACCATGAAAATTAACAGGAAATTTAGTCATGAAAATTAACCGCGAAGTTTAACTCCTTATTTTTCAGGTATGCATTAAAGAAGAAATCTAATACCTTAATTTTCAGGGGAATATTTAAGAAGAGAACAACTTTTTAACCTCCTTTTGTGTTTTTATTTCTGTTTATCTCTATTGAATGACATATTTCGGTTGGTTTTAGTGTCTCCAACACCGCTGCCGATCCTTGTAAAGTCCTCATACGGTCTTCACAAGACCCTGATAGAAGCCTTATAATATCCGCACAAGATCCGCACAAACAGTCTGAGTTGATTACCATGCACCCGAAAACCCGGCAAATCCTTGAAATTTTCGAGGAGATCAACAAAATCCCGCGCTGTTCGAAGCACGAAGAAAAGCTTTCCCTCTGGCTGCAGGAATGGGGCAGATCCAGAGGCTTTGAGGTAAAAACCGATGCAGTAAAGAATGTCCTCATCAAAGTCCCGGCTACTCCGGGGTATGAAAATTCTCCCGGAATTGTGCTGCAGGGGCACATGGACATGGTCTGTGAGAAGAGCAAAGACTCCAAACATGACTTTTCCAGGGACCCTATCAGGTGTGTGTATGACGGGGACTGGTTGAAGGGAGATGGGACTTCAATAGGTGCGGACAACGGGATCGCACTTGCAATCGGAATGGCGCTGGCAGAAGCCGGAAAAATAGGAGAGATAGAGCATCCTCCTCTCGAACTTCTTTTTACGGTTGATGAAGAAACCGGGCTGACAGGAGCCAGCGGGCTTGACGAAGGTTTTTTTGAAGGCAGAATTCTGCTGAACCTGGATTCGGAGGATGAGGGCGAACTTATAGTCGGGTGTGCAGGAGGGCAGAATTCCCGGGTTACCCTGCCTGTTGAATGGGAGCCGTTTGACTATGGAAAAGAAGGCGGGTTCGGGCTCTTCAGGCTCTCTATTGAAGGGCTTGAAGGAGGACACTCAGGGGTTGAGATTCACAGACAGCGGGCAAATGGGATTCAGTTGCTTGCAAGGCTGCTGGTAAGCCTTAAGGAAAAAACCGGACAAAAAAACCTCAGGCTTGTCTTCTTCAGCGGCGGGAATGTCCATAATGCAATTCCGAACTATGCAGAGGCATTTCTTGCCCTTCCCAGGAGTAAGAAAGAGGAGGCAGAAGCCTTTATCTCCGGGTTTCAGCAAACGCTCATGGAGGAGTATGCGGAATCCGATCCTGAAATCACTCTTGAACTTAAAGAGGTTGAGAACAGAGTTATCTTTGAGACCGCCGGAGGTAAGGTTAAAAGAAAAGAATTGCCTGCAGCAAGGGTCTTTTCGGCAGGGACGGAGGAGAGGCTTCTCGGGGTGCTCCTCGGGTTGCCACATGGGGTCTACAGGCTCTCAGACACTATCCCCGGACTTGTTGAGACCTCAAATAACCTGGCAATAGTAAGGACGAGAGAAGATGAGGTCAAGATCCTCTCGAGCCAGCGCAGTTCTGTTATGTCAAGACTGGATGAAATCACAGGAAAGGTGGAAACAGTTGCAAAACTTGCAGGAGCACGGGCCGAACATGAATACGGATACCCTGCCTGGGAACCGGACCTCCGTTCCGGGCTGCTTACGAAGTGCAGGCAGGCTTATGCGGAGGCTTTCGGGAAAGAGCCGAAAATCAGGGTTGTGCACGCAGGGCTCGAGTGCGGGGTAATAGGTTCAAAATGCGAGTGTATCGAAATGATTTCCTTCGGGCCTACCATCAAAGACCCTCATACTCCGGCTGAAAGGATCTTTATCCCCTCGATTGAGAAGGTCTGGTTTTTCCTAGAAAATCTGCTGAAGAGCTACCGCTGATTAAAAATTTATCAATTCATCAAGCTGCGTGGGCTGCCCCCCGACCTGCAGCAGGCCTATTCCCACTACGACAACCAGCCAGACTGCAAGTATTACCAGTGAAACAGGCCGGGGTTTTCGTGATGTATGCACCTTTGTCTTCTCCGATCCGACAATAAAAGATACCGGTTCCCGGGCAAAGTTATGATGATTTGCCCGGTAGTATGCGGAAAACAAACCATAAAGAGAGAAGGGGATAATTGATAATTCCGGGTTTAATCTTTCTTTTCGTGTGATAACATGTTTGATTTGTTGTTTGTGGAATCCGCTTCGCTCCTGTCTTTCAAACTTCCTTCCTGACCGTCCTTTACGTATGAACGTACCTTAATGAAGTAAGCAAGGGCTGCGATAGGTAAGGCATATCCTATTCCATAGACAGCCAGGTTTGTTTCCGGGGGTTTAAAAATAACGCCCAGGAAGTTAACCCCCAGCACGACAACGGTAAGCCCCACCAGGTTCAGTTCCAGTTCCTCAATGTCATTTATCTCCAGCCAGCCTGGTAAAGGGAGCGGCTGAATAAACAGCTGGTAGAGCCCGATAGAGGTCACGAAGAGTACCGTACCGACCAGGAAGAGATGTACTGTCTCCACAATTTCAACAATTATGTTCACCTCCGGGTTTACATCTGTCATTCCGGTAACCAGTTCACCCATAAAGAGAACCAGATCTACGCCGCCTTTAATAAACAAAACACAGGCAGTAATTGCCAGCCCGATGACGGGAATCAGTACAAAGTATCTCATTCTGGCAATAAATTTCACAACTTTCATAAGCAGATTCCCCTCTCACCTTGTGAGAAATAGTTTGGCTTTCCTTTGCCGTCTCGAACACTTTGATATCGGTGGCTCTAAAGCCGCTGCAATCCCAGGCGGAACTGGTAATCCGGAATGATATCACAAATTTACTGTTCCGTCATCATCCGCTTCAGGTCCGCTTCATCGTCTTTGATCAGTTCTCCTGTAGCCCATGGAAAGTTCGGTGATGGCGGAGAGCCCCAGAGTATGGTGGTTCCTGCCTGTCAGTTCACAGCCCCGAGTAGGAGAACAGAGCGCTGTGGTCTGCATGTTGGTATAGCGCAGGGCCCGGTTTGCCAGCCTTTCCAGGTTGGGCGTTTCGCAGATTCCCCCTAAAACTGATATCTGCCCGTAACCCACGTCGTCCAGAATAAAAAATATCACATTTGGTGCACCTTCTCCGTCCCTTGTCGGCCTGGGCCAGGCAGTTGAGGATTCGTCAAGTGTCCTTCCGATAACGCCAGGAAAAGGTTTTCCGGGCTTGTATTCTATCAATTCAGGTATTATTGCCCCCCATTCTTTCGGAACCTGTAATATTATTCATCGAGTCCCAGATTTTATACAGGCTCAATCTTTTGACTGTACCTGATCCCCCTTTGAGACTCCCCCATTTTTCTGCTTTCAGTCCGCTCTCACGAAACATCTCAGAACACTTTCTTCCAATCATCCTTCATGCTGATCACGATCCAGTCCCGTTCCTTTACCATCTGCAGCGTCTTCTCACTTCCCTCATCGTAGGCATACTCGCGCTTTGCGTCATCATGGCGGAGCAACAACGATAGAGAGTTTTGACCGCTTTTCTGTGCAAGCCACAGCATATGCAGATCTCCATCCGAATTGCCGGCAGCCAGAATGGGCTTGCGGCCAATATGCAGCTCGATATTGACCGGCTTGCCTGCTCCGTCGTCAATAGGATCGACCAGGCCTTTCTTGCGAAAAATTACCGGTCCCTCATCAGTCATCCGGGTCTCAAATGAGATGTTGCTGCCGATAACCCGCTCTTTTGGGATGCTGTAGATCTCCTCCGAGACTGTACGCAAGAAGCTCATACCGCCACCGGACGCCAGGAAGACCTTAAAGCCGTTATCGGCCAGGTAGTGCGCGAGCTCAACCATCGGCTTGTATGTCAGATCTTTGTACAGCATGCCAAAACGGGGATGTTTGGCAGTCTCCAGGAACTCTTTAGCCATAAGCATGAAATCGTCCTGAGACATGCCGGCATGAGAATCAAAGACGGTCTTCATCAGCTCTTTAAAATCGCCGCCAGCATGAGGATCAAGCCTGAAAAAGTAGGTCAGGTCGTCCGTTGCCGCTGCCTTAAAGTGTGGCTGGTCCAGGAGCGCAGGGTCTGCCTCAGCCATCTGTTTCAGCCGGTCTATGACAAAGAAAAGCTGAACATACATGGGCTTCTCAACCCACATGGTTCCATCGTTGTCCAGGATGGCAATTCGCTCGGCTTCCGGCACAAAATCAGCGCTTTCAGGATTTATGACGGCGTTTACGTAATTGATGATTGCTTTCTTAGCTGGTGTTTCGTTCCACAACGAGAGAATTTCGGACATTGTCAATTCCTCTTACTTTATTTCAGATGAAGTCATGAAATCCACCTCCCTCAGCGGTGGTGAAAGTAAAGTGCCGGAATGTACACTCGCTGGTAAAGGCTGAAGCTTACCCTGCCGATTTGGGATTCCTCGTATGGGATACCTGCGACACTATCGTCCACCCGACGTCCTGTACGAGCGTTTCACTCCCCTTTCCAGCCGCTGTTAGATCGGAAGTCGGTTCGTTTTGGAAGCCGGCGGAAGAGTGACACCCACGAGCAATTAATTGCAGCGGATTTTATCTTCATACCCGATTCCCTTTAAAAACGACACCTGGTGAACAACCAATTGCACCAACTCACAGACTCCGCATTCTATTATCGGGCCATCGGTTGAGTACTTGAGAAACAGCGCCTCTTCAACCGATGGCCCGCAATCTATGCAGAAACCGGGGCAAGGCTCGGATTCTGAGAGACTTCCGGGAACCCCGATAGGCACTAACCGGTTTTTAATTTCATCCTGAAAATTTGTTTTTGGTCCCGTATGAGAACAGTCTACTCATTTTACTGAGATTACATTGAAGGAGTAGAATGTTCATATAGAGGACTTAAACCTTCAAGTGCTCCCGATTCCCTGCAAAAGCTTTTCCATTACCCGGTCCACTGTAAAGCTTGCTGCTTTCTGGCGTGGAGGAAACTCTTCAAACGTTGCCAGGAAGTCTCCTACTACACCCTGGGCAGGCACCAGCAGGAAGGCATGGTCGAGCATCCAGTCGTAGTAAGTATTGGATGTCCGATCTGCTCTTTCATACGGGTCGGTACGCAGATTGAATATTTTCGGTACACGCAGCGGGACAAAAGGTTCTGCCCAGATAAGGAGCGTGCCGGTGGCGCGTTGCTCCAAAAAGACCAGTTTCCAGTTGTCGTACCTTATAGCCATAAGGTCTCCGTCGTCAGAGAAGTAAAAGAAATCATTCCTGGGAGATTTTTTTTCCTTCCCGGTCAGGTAAGGGAGCAGGTTATAACCGTCAAGATGCACCTTGAAAGTTTTGTCTCCTGCTTTGTGGCCTTTTTTAAGCTTCTCTTTAATATCCGTTTCTCCTGCTGCGGCAAGCACAGTAGGCAACCAGTCTATATGGCTCACAATCTCGTTAGAAACTGTACCTGCCGGAATCTTACCGGGCCAGCGTATTAACTCAGGAACACGGAAAGCTCCTTCCCAGCAGGAATCTTTCTCGTTGCGGAACGGTGTCATAGCTGCATCGGGCCAGGAGTTCATATGTGGTCCGTTGTCCGTGCTGTAGATGACAATGGTATCGTCAGCGATGCCTATTTCGTCCAGCAGGTCGAGAAGCACGCCTATCTGCCGATCATGCTCGATCATGGCATCATGGTACGCGGATTGCCATCGCCCCGACTGTCCCCGTATCCTGTCCGGGATGTGCGTCCTGAAATGCATTCTTGTGGTATTGAACCAGACAAAGAACGGCTTTTCCGCTTCATGCTGACGTTTGATAAAACCGATGGCTGCATCCAGAAATTCCTGGTCTACTTCTTCCATCCGTTTTTTTGTCAACGGGCCCGTATCCTCGATGCGGCCGTCGGCATAGCTATGGATTACCCCCCTGGGGCCATAGTTCTTCCGGAAATTAGGAAAGTCTTTTTCAGGTGGATAATCGCGTTTTTCAGGTTCTTCTTCAGCATTCAAATGATAAAGGTTGCCAAAGAACTCGTCAAAACCATGGTTGGTGGGCAGGTATTCGTCCCGGTCCCCGAGATGGTTCTTTCCAAACTGACCGGTGGCATAACCCAGCGGTTTCAGCAGTTCGGCAATTGTAGGGTCTTCAGGCTGAAGTCCCACCTTTGCTCCGGGCATGCCCACTTTACTCAGTCCCGTACGGAAGGCACTCTGCCCGGTGATAAACGAAGCTCTTCCGGCAGTACAGCTCTGCTCCCCGTAAGAGTCCGTAAACCTGATACCTTCGTTAGCTATCCTGTCAATGTTCGGTGTTCCGTAGCCCATCAGGCCGTCGCTGTAGCAACTGAGATTACTAATGCCAATGTCATCTCCCCAGATGACCAGTATATTCGGTTTCTTTTCTGTCATTCTTAACCCCCATAATAGATTGGTTGAGATTCTGGATTAGCGCTTTTAAGCGGTATCCAAGTTTGAAGAAATTTATCTGGATTTATCCTTCTCTTCACGTTGTTTCTTCAGGAAACACATAGATCAGGGCCGTGGTTGTGCCCCGAGCGTCCTTAAATTCTTACTTTTTTTTTCAGTCGATCTTTCTGCTGACCGTGACAGCGTTTGAACTTGAGCCCGCTGCCGCAGGGACAGAGATCGTTTCGACCTGCCCTTTCAAAAGCCTCTTCCAGAGCCAGGACCCGCATCACCTCTGCGGCCGGGTAGCCCCTGCGTATCAGGCCTGCAAGGACCTGCATCGGGAAATCTATGTGCCGGAAGAAAGCTTTCCAGCCCTCACAGAGGTAGTTCAGGCCGGATTCCCCGGAAGAAGTAGTAAGGAAGCGGTTTTTAGGGCATTCCCCCCTGCAGGCAAAGAGCACCTCGCATTCCCGGCATACCTGCGGGAGAGCGGCCCTTTTTTCCTGTCCGAACATGTACTGCTTTTCCGAAGCGGCAAGCTCGCCTATCTCTTTTTCCATAATATTTCCCAGCAGATAGTCCGGCTCCACAAAATGGTCGCAGGAGTAGAGGTCTCCGTTGTGTTCCAGGGCAAGCCCCATCCCGCATGTTTCTTCAAAAACGCACATTCCTGAAGGCAGCCCCAGCCATCGGCGTGCAGAAGCTTCAAAAGTCTGCACGAAGACCTTCCCCACATCATTTCTAACCCACTCGTCGAAAATGCGGCTCAGGAAAGTTCCGAACTTTTCCGGATGTACCGAACGGTCCGAGACCGTGTCTCCCTTCTGGTAAAGGGTATATCCCCCCTCATTGATTCGCTCTACTACCGGAATAAACTGAATCCAGTCGGTCTTTGCTTCATCCCGCAGGAAACGATAGACCTCCAGCGGATAATCGGCATTAGCCCTGTTTACTGTTGTCAGGACATTATATTCCACGCCATTTTTTTGCAGGAGGCGCAGCCCTTCCATGACCCTATCGAAGCTCCCCTCCCCTTTTTTGTCCACCCGGTAGGCATCATGCAGTTCCCGGGGGCCGTCGATGCTGATCCCGATGAGAAAATTGTTTTCCTTAAAGAAGCGGCACCATTCGTCGTCCAGCAGCGTGCCGTTGGTCTGCATCGTATTTTCGAACGTCATGCCCGGTTTTTTGTACTTTTCCTGCAGTTCGATGGCACGCCGGTAAAAGTTGATTCCCATCAGGGTGGGTTCCCCCCCCTGCCAGGCAACGGTCACCTGCGGGCTACTGTGGGCTGCAATCAGCTGCCGGACGTAGTTTTCCAGCACTTCATCTGACATACGGAACCTGCTGCCCGGATAGAGCAGCTCTTTGTCCAGGAAGAAGCAGTAGGAGCAGGCGAGGTTGCAGATAGCCCCTGTAGGCTTTGCCAGCACATGGATTCGGAGGGGCAGCGATTTTGTCATTTAGCAGTGCCTCCCTGAGCCCGGATTTCCGGGTTGAATTTGAGCTCCATGATCCGGACAATTATTCGGGCCATTATTCGGATTTCGTAAGGTCTGCCTGTATTTTCGGTCATTTGAAATTCTCCTTCTGTCCTGTGCCCTCGGCTCTTTACTTCTCCGCGAAAACCCCTTCCTCGCGTAAGCGGTGCACCGTCTGTATCACAACTGCAGTCAGCGGCACTGCCAGTATCATGGCCAGGAATCCGCCGACAACACCGGATGCGATCGTAACCAGGAACACAACCAGCGGGTGAATCTTAAGAGTTGTCCCCAGAGCCCAGGTATTTATGGCATTCTGAAGCGCTCCGTTGGATATGGTCACAGCCACCGCAATAATCAGTGCGGTTTCCGGCCCCCCGGAACCAAAGGCGATAATTACGGCAAAAGCCCCGCCAATGAAGGCGCCTATGTAGGGGATGAATGAAGTAAAAAAGTACAGGATGAGAATCGAGCCTATAAGGGGCACCTTGAGGATGATCAGGGGAATGACCACCACGATCGCAGTGATCGCCGCAGTGATCGCAGTTCCCCGGAAATAGAGGCGTATGGAACGGCTGACGTCGGCAACGATAGCAGCACCTGTCCCGGGTTTTAGGTTGAACTGCCGTGCCAGCCAGACCTCTATTTCGGGCCCGTCCCGCAGGATGAAAAAAAGGATGAAAACGCTGAAATAGATCCCGATCAGGAGCGCTATAGCACTCGAAAATGTGCTGCTGAAAAGCCCGATAATGCCCTGACCCAGTGCAGGCAGGGAATTCGAGAATGCGGTGCTGATGGAATTGAGGGTTTCCTCTTTGACCTGGAACTGCAGCAACCAGGCCTGCAGGCTTGCCCATCCGGCTTCGAGCTGGAGGACGATTTCGGCTCCCTGGTCAATGAAACCTTTTACCAGGATAACGAACAGGGCGGCAACACCCAGAAATATAAACAGCATGGTCAGTACCGTGCCGATATTTCGGGGAACACGCCGCCGCTCCAGTATGTCCACTAGCGGCCGAAAGACGATGCCTATCACCACTGCGATGAGCAACGGGACGGTGATACTGCTCACTGTTGCAATGACGCTGAGGACTGTACTGGCGGCGAGCATGATGCCAAGGAAGAGCCAGCTAGCCACACCTGCACGGCGCAGCCAGTACGGTGCACTTCTGGAAAATTCGCTTTGAGAACCTTTGTACGTGATGATTTATCCCCCATGATAGATCTGGCAGTTACCGGACCGCCAGGCCTTTGTCCTATCTTTACTGTATCACCAGAGCCGCACAGATATCGGTTTAGTGGATAGTTAAGCTGCTTATTGCCGCGCCATGACCATCCGCATCCCAACTTCCTTATCCTCGATCAGTTTGCCGCTCACATCCACGGTCACGCTGTAGATTTTGCCCGTAAACTCAAAGGGAGGCCGGTAGTCGGGTGTGACCGGAGCCCCGGGAGCCGAGCCGCAGGTAACCCCGCTCGTTAGTCCAAGCATAAGTGGGGTCGTTACCGGAACCTCAGCCTGCCCGACCAGGTTCCCGTCTATATAGAGCTGAGCCCTTCCAGGTGCGCCTTTTCCGCTGGCAACATCCGGCTCCCCGGTCACCTCGAACTCGAAACGGAGTTTATGCCGACCCTCAGGCACCTTTTCACCGGATTCGACATGATAAAGAGCCCTTGCTACGTAGTTGTGTACCCAGTGCAGTTTTCCGCCTTTCATATAGAACGAATATCCGGCGTCAATACCCCCATGGGCAAGCAGAACCCCTTCAGCGCCTCCGACAGGGATTTCCACATCGGCTGTGATGCTATGCGGGCGGTTGAGCACACTAACTGCTGCATTTGCTGGAATCGCCTGGGTTCCGGGATAATAAGTGTAACGCGTTCGATCCACTGCTATTTGCGGCCGCTCATCAGCAAGGCGCAGCACTCCCCGGGCATCGATAGGTAACACATTATATTTCCCTGCCTCTGCATACCAGGTGGCAATCATCTCGATCAACTTCGGCCGGTTTTCTGCAGCCACATTCTCGTTCTCTGTCCAATCCTTCTGAACATTGTAAAGTTCCCAGCCTGTTGCATCCAGCTCGGTTAACTTTTCTGCCGAAATCGGTTCGCCGAAGGGTTTTCCTGCTTCAGTGAAAGAAGGACCCGGCCAGGGACACACTGCACGCCAGCCGTCGTGATACAGGGAACGGTGCCCCATCATCTCGAAATACTGGGTGTGGTGTCTGGAAGGGGCATTTGCATTTCCCAGGGTATGTGCAAAACTTACACCTTCAATGGGCGACTGTGTTACACCTTTGATAACCGTCAGAGGCTCAATCCCCAGGCATTCCAGGATCGTAGGAACCATATCGATAGCGTGGGCGTACTGTGTGCGGACCTCGCCTCTGGCACTGATCCCTCCGGGCCAGTGGACAATAAAGGGATCGCTGACGCCTCCGCGGTACGTTTCTCGTTTCCAGCGGCGGAAGGGAGTATCTCCTGCCCATGTCCAGCCCCAGGCATAGTGGTTGAAGGTCTCCGGGCCTCCAAGTTTATCAAGCCGGGTAAGGTTCTCTTCGAGTGATTCGGGCACGTTGTTGAAAAACAAATTTTCGTTGACCGAGCCAGTGGGCCCGCCTTCGGAACTTGCACCGTTGTCGGAAATCACCATGATCAGGGTGTTTTCAAATTCTCCCATGTCTTTCAGGAACTGCAGCAGCCTTCCAATATGGTAATCGGTATGCTCAAGGAAACCGGCAAAAACCTCCATCATGCGGGCATAGAGCTTCTGCTCTTCAGGCGAACATTCTCCCCAGGGCTTGACATCCGGGTCGTGGCGGGAGATTTTTGCGTCTTTTGGGACGATCCCCAGCTCTTTCTGTCGGGCAAATGTTTTTTCCCGGTAAGCCTCCCAGCCGTCTTCGAACTTGCCTTTGTATTTGTCCGCCCATTCCTTAGGAACGTGGTGAGGAGCATGCATGGCTCCGGGGCAGAAGTACATGAAAAAAGGCTTGTTGGGAGCGACCTGTTTGGAGTCGGCAATGAACTGGATAGCCCTGTCTGCCAGGTCCTCGTTCAGGGTATAGCCTTCCTCGGGAGTTTTGGGAGGGCTTACGGGATGGTTGTCGTAAACCAGCTCAGGATAATACTGGTGGGTTTCGCCTCCTAAAAAGCCGTAATAGCGCTCAAACCCTCTTCCTAAAGGCCAGCGGCCATAGGGCCCTGCTGACGCGATCTGGTCTGCTGGTGTCAGATGCCACTTGCCGACGGCATAGGTATTGTAACCGTGTTCCAGAAGCATCTCTGACAGAAACCCATTTTCAAAAGGTATGTACCCGTTGTAGCCGGGATAGCCTGTTGAACCCTCGGTGATGCAGGCCATGTTGTTCGAATGATGGTTTCGCCCTGTCAGGATACAGGTGCGGGTGGGAGAACACAGGGCCGTTGTGTGCATATTGTTATAAACAAGCCCTCCTTCTGCCAGGCTGTCCAGATTGGGTGTATTAATGGGTGAGCCGTAACAGCCGAGCTGTCCGAAGCCGGTGTCGTCCAGCACAATAAACAGGACATTTGGAGCGCCTTCTTTAGCTCTCCGGGGTTCAGGCCAGGCTGATTCGGACTGGTCTGCCGTCCGGCCTATTACTCCGGGGAAGGCGGTTCCGGGTTTGTATTCTTTTAATGGCATTTCTCCTCCTCTCAGACTTGGATTTTCCGAAAATACAAAAAAATAAACCTGAAAAAATACTCAAAAATAGAAACGGGGGAAGGAATTGACGTTTTCTCCTTTTCCCCATTCATTTTATTCAAGAATCTCTTGCAAGAATCACTGTTTTTACTTTTTCAGCAATTTCAGGAAATATTTTTAATTTCCGGAAGATGGTTTTCCAGTCAAATTTCAGTGTGCTGGAGCTGCTGCTTCTTCTTCTTCGGCGAATACTTCGCGTAGTTTGTCTTCTTCTTCCTTTGACAGGTTGGAAGCGATGAGTTCGAACTTCATTCCCCTTGTAGCTTCGACTACCTTATCCTGCACGGCATCGCTGGTAAGTAGAAAGAGGGCAGAGGTGCCTTCGGTAACTTTACTGCGGACAGACTTGATGAAATCATCACTGATCCCCACATCGGCAAAGGAGGCGGACAGCGCACCGATAGCTGCCCCGACGACCATCCCGAAGATCGGAACCAGGAAGATCAGGCCGAATAGCATGCCCCAGAAAGCTCCACTAAGCGCGCCTACCCCGGTCATGCTGGTTAACTGCTTCGTTTTTGGTTTCTTTTTGCCCATAGGCCAGGAAACGATTGCCGCGTCCTGCAGGGTGATCAGCTGTTGCTTGCTCAAATCCTCTATCACTTGGAGTGCGTGTTCTGCACCGCCAGGGGTGTCAAATTTTAAAACGGTTAGAGTTGCTATATTCATGACCTCCTTTTATTTCAGATATTTTGCTGGTCCTTGTTTTTTGATGTAAACCTGTGTTTTGATGCCAGCCCGCCGGAGAGGGGAAACTGTCATCTCCACTACCGTTTTTCAAATCTTGAAACAGCCGGGGCAACATGTCTTCTTTCACGACTTACACATTTTCTGCTGTCTTAGCAGCATAAGTAGCCGGAAAGTCTACTCAAAGTCCACAAACCGTTTTGTGCCGGGGTCAAGGTAGTATAGCTTCTAACAGGGAAATCCGCAGTATACTTTTTACGGTTTGTTCCCATGTAAGTTCACACAGTCAACAGATATCAATATCCTGCATAGCCAGAGCTATTCAGGGCGAGATGAATTCCATTTAAATTCTGGTTATTATCGGCTTGAACCTGAAGGCTTGAAATTCGTCAGGTGTTTTTCATTATTCCCTAAACCTGCCTGTCAGGTATCTGCCGGTAAATTTTGATGTTGTTAACC
Organism: Methanosarcina siciliae T4/M; assembly: GCF_000970085.1. Classification (NCBI taxonomy): domain Archaea; kingdom Methanobacteriati; phylum Methanobacteriota; class Methanomicrobia; order Methanosarcinales; family Methanosarcinaceae; genus Methanosarcina; species Methanosarcina siciliae. Next base: position 2,790,237 of record NZ_CP009506.1, read on the forward strand.
CCAGAGGAACCTTCGAGACCACTATCCCCAAGCTCGATGTTCACTAGTTCGCTTTATATAATTCTTCTTTTATACATATTATCCTATGCATGTTGATTTATTTTGTTAGGTCTGCTGAAATGGATTGTTCCTTTATTTTGAAAAAAATGGCTAAGTTATGATGTTTTCTGGCCCAGCAGAATTGCATTTGGCACCCGAGTTTTGCTTCATGTAAAAGTGATCAGGGAATCGATAACCTATTTCTTTTGCTTTTTCTGCTTTTTTGCAGGGCTTCCAGACAGGCTGGTAGAGGCGCCCAATGTACCTATGAATTGAAAAGCCGTTCCAGGGATAAAGAAAAGTATTCTTTCAGCCCATGGGCATTTCTCCAATGTATTGTTTCTCTTAATTGCGGTGTCGTTTTGTTGGGCCCTTTATATCCGGCTGGCGGCCCGGTCCAGGTCGCACGCGGGTCAGGGGAATAAAAAGGAAAGCGTCCTCCGGCCACCGGAATAGATTAACTGATTAATCAGGAATCACCTGTATCTTTGCCCTGCCTGGAAATTTTCAGCTCCTTATCCCGATCCGCAAAATGAACAATGATGTCGGAAGAAGGCATTAATATATTCGCGTTTATCAGGGCTTTATATATTGCCGTGTTGAGCCTGTCCTCTGAAACTCTGGTTTCCACGTAGTTTTCGATCCAGCACCTGGCTTTGAACCTCACTCCTGATCCGGTAAACTCGAGTAAGAGAGCCTGTATCGGTTGTTCGTGCATGATCCAGGTTTCCTGCTTCATAGCCTCAATAATCAGGTTTCGTACATACTCGATATCAGGACCGTAGGATACAACTACATCGGTCTCAACACGGAACATCCTGCCGGGTATGGAATAATTCGTGACAAGATCCACCCCGATAATGGAGTTTGGGATTACTACCAGTCGGTTATCCCTGGTGAGGATGCGAGTCGACCGCCATCCGATTTCTATAACATCTCCCCAGGTATCGAGTTTTTCTATACGAATGCGGTCTCCGATCCTGAAGGGGCGGTCGATTAGCAGCACGATCCCTGTAATTATATCCGCAAGCGTCGCCTGGGCTGCAAGACCAATTATGATTCCTCCGATACCCAGGGCAGTAAGGGACGCGGTAAATGCGGCTCCTGTGATCCCGAAATGTTCAAGAAGCACAATTATGGCCAGAAAACCGAAAACCAGAAAAAATATGTATTGTAGGGTGCGGATAATTCGCTGGTCGATCTCTTCCCTATCTTTCAGGGGCACCCGGGAGAGATACCAGTTTGAAGCAATGGATATGAGGCGAAAAATAAAGTAGACTCCTATACACCAGCAGAGAAGGAAGAAGAAGTCATCCACGAGTCCTGCATAGAACCTGGATTCACTGAACAACTTTACTATGGCTTTCAGACCCCACAGCACGATGAAAAGCATCAGAAGGCTTTCCAGAAGGCGGAGAATCCGGTCATCAGCTTTTGTTTCTGTCTTTTTGATCATCGGCCAGAGAAGGTGCTTCAGGATTAACCGGCTTACTATTATTGCTCCCATTGTCAGCAACAGAATAACGGCAAGTCTCAGGAGGATTCCACCAAGGGGAAGCACCTGTTCAATCTCAACCATTATATTCCTCCCCAATCTCCGACGGTCCCTGCACCAGAAGCTTTCAGGTATAACGAAAGCTTCAGGTATATTCTTTCTTGCCTGCCTTTTTAAGTCCGAATCTCCCTGATAGTCCACTCACTCGTCGTCTGATTTCCCTGATCAGGTTGATGAAAATAAAGAAAAAATTAGTAACTTTGGAAAAAATAAGCAATTTTCACCTTGTTTTTCCTTGAATTTAAAGATAGAAAAATGGAAATCCGATCTTCTCCATTTTTTTATTATGATTTCGGATTTTTATTGTGATTTCGGACAGCGCAGAGATTATGTGAACTGAAGGCGAGCAATCTCTTATTTGGAGAGTTTATTTCTCTCTATATCATTTCTCGAGTTTCTTCCGTTTCCTTATAGCTTTTCAGGCTGCAGCAGTTGCTTCTTGGGATTTTTGTTCTTCTTCAGCGAAGTTAACTGCTTCTGACAGTTCCTGTCCTACTAAAGCCAGCAGCTCGGGGGTGAGCATGCCCTGGGAAACAAGTACTCCTCCCGCATCTTTGATCGCCTGCTTGAGTTCTTTTGCCCAGAGATGTTCGATGATAAGAATAGCAGCGGCGGTGCCTTCCGGGATTGCATCGGTTACTTCCAGAATATCTTCTTCGGTAATTCCGTAGTTTTCCTGGGCTGCTGCCATTGCTCCTTCTTCCATGCCTATCTCGGCTCCCTCCACACCTCCGGCTCCAAAGCCCAGGAGTCCGCCTACTACGGCTCCGAAATGCATTCTCTCCTCTTTGTCCAGCTGAGAAGCTTCCATATACTTGATGCTTCCATTTTCGTCTTTCCACACGAACAGCAGGTCAATGAGCCTGATAATTCCCTTTTCCATGATTGACCCAAGTTCACGCCTGATCTGGCCGTGGAAATCCGGATTATCAAATACTATTACTAAGAGCTGCATAGGTCCATACATTACTTCTGCCATTTGTTTTCCCCCTGTTGAAGTTCTTTTTCTTTCTCTTTCTCTTTTTCTTTTTCCTCTTTTTCTTCTTCCTCTGCTGCCCGCCTTCCGTTAACCTTTTCTCTGTTTCCCATTCCTCATTAAAGGGGGCAAAGGCTGTCCGGATAAGCCGTGAAATCTCCCGCATCTCCGCGGCTATCTTCCCCTTTTCCCCCTCTCCGGAATTCAGCATCCGAAAAACAGTTTCGACAGCATCAGCAATGCTACATATAAAATCCAGTTTATATAAACTCGAGCACATATAAAAATGCACATAAGATCAAAAAATTCCGGAAACAGGAACAAGAAAACGGAATTAAAAAAGAGCAGGCTAAATAAAAAGAATTTGAAAGAGAAAAGGGTGAGGAAAACCCTTCACTCGGAATTTATTTGTTTCTTCTGTATTGAAGAACATTCCCTGGCCGATTTCCTCTTCGGATCCCATGGAAAGGGCGAAGTTATCTTCATTGCTGATGGTAAGGGGGTAGCCCTGGATTGAAACATCGTCGAGCTTACCAAATTTGTCATCCGACTCTATGGTCGTTGCGTTTGCGTAGTCAATGAGTCAGAGCTCTTCGATCTGGGCAATGCTGTCTACTGCGCCCTGGAAGACCTGGTTGACATGGACTCTGAAAACAACGACATCGTCTTCGTCTTCAATGTCATCAAGTTCCACATCCCGGGTGCTGCCGGTAGTGTTGCCGTCCGTCGCGACTGAAATGATTTCGTCATCTACGTATTCTCCGTCCCTGGCGATTCGAGCCAGACTTTCTCACCGTCAACATCGACCTGCTTTGCTTCGAGGATATAGCCTTCCCCGAGATCGAGGATTTCCCCGGTTCTGAGGGTGTACTTGTCATCACTGTCAAGAACGAGCATGGCAAGTTTATCAGCTCTGTCAGGTTTGAGCGGGATGAACTTCTGTGCACCGAACCCGATCATTCTGTAGTTGTCCCAGCCAGCAGCCGGGTTATAGTATTCGTACCCGACAGGACTGAAACGGACAAAGAACTTACGTAATTGATATGGGATCTAAATAAAAATGGAATCTAAACAAAAATGGGATCTAAATAAAATATAGCATTGAGCCTTAAGAAAATGTATAAAATAAGAATGAAGGAACTGTTTCCACTTCCCTCCCTACACTTTACTTTATTCAGAAATCGTTGTTTTTGCCATGCAACCAATTCCCGGAAACTTTCCGTTTCTTCGCGGCCTTTCAGACTGCAGCAGCTGCTTCGTGAGATTTTTGTTCTTCTTCAGCGAAGTTAACAGCTTCTGCCAGCTCATCTCCAACTAACATCAGCAGTCCTGGGGTGAGCATTCCCTGAGAGATAAGTACCCCTCTTGAATCCCGGAGCGCCTGTTTTAGTTGTTTTGCCCAGAGGTGTTCGATGATGAGGATAGCAGCGGCGGTGCCTTCCGGGATTGCATCGGTTACTTCCATAATATCTCCTTCGGTAATTCCGTAGTTTTCCTGGGCTGCTGCCAGAGCTCCTTCTTCCATGCCTATCTTTGCTCCCTCCACACCTCCGGCTCCAAAGCCCAGGAGTCCGCCTACTACGGCTCCGAAACGCATTCTCTCTTTTTCGTTCAGCTGTGTTGCTTCCAGAGAGGTAACATTTCCATCATTGTCTTTCCATACGAACAGCAGGTCAATGAGCCGGATAATCCCTTTTTCCATGACTGACTCAAGTTCGCGGCGGATCTGGCCGTGAAATTTCGGGTCTTCGAATGCAATAACTAACATCTGCATAGGTCCATACATTACTTCAGCCATTTATTTTCCCCCTTTGAAGATCATCTTTTCTTCCCTTCTTTCTCTTCCTCTGCTGCTCACATTCTGTTTACCTTTTCCCTGTTTCCCCATTCTTCACTGAAGGGGTAAGACTATCCGGATAAGCCGTGAAATTTCCTACATTTCCGGTGGCTATCTTTCCCTTTTACTCTTCTCCGGAATTCAGTACTCGAAAAACGGTCTCAGCAGCATTGGCAATCTACATATAATACTAAATTTATATAAAATTGAGCAGATACAAAAACGCAAGTTTGTTATCCTGCGCCCAACACAGGATGGAGTCGATGGCCAGGGTCAACAGAAAAAAGGTGCCGGCGGCGAACATCATGGCAAGGCTGATCCATCGCCCGCGGCTTTTTTGTGCAGATTCATAATCATGATGTGGAGGCTGATGACCGGCACCCATGCAGGAAAGAGAAGCGGCACCCAGTAACTGAAGCTGATAGTCACCAGTAAGATGAGCGTGCGCCACCGAATAGGTTAAAAAGGTCAGTCAGCGCGGCATGATGCGGGTGCGAAACGCGATGGTGCCCAACGAGATTATGAATACGCCTGCCATGCGAATGGAATAGACATTGGTGATGGTAAACATCAGCTTCCTACTAAAGGTGTATACGCCGCCGGTAATCACCAAGTCCGGTTCAAGAGCATATCTGGTCAGGAGCCCGCCCGCCAATGCCGCCGCGACAAAAAGTGTAGCCCCAGGTACAGCAATCCGCTGCCAATGAACACGCTCGAAAAGAAACGGTCCTCTAACTGTCCTATGTGGTCGCGCATCACACCGATGAACCACAGGAAGGCGATCCCGGCGAATGGCACTATGCTCAGGCCCCGGCTACGGTCTTTGCTTGCTCCTCCAACCAGAACCGCCGGCGGACCGGAGGGAATAGAGAGCCGGATGAGCACATTGGAGGTGATATGCAGCACGGCAAAGAGGATACAAAAGGGCAACCTGTGGAACTGCTGCTCTTTACCCCTAACCAAAGAGCAGGTCAGCTCCGAAAGTCGCCTTCAATTCATGCTCTTTTCCAGAATGAATATGGCTAGTGTGCCTTCAAGGACAGTTATGTCTAAAGTAGCAGTTGTTTCACTGTGCCGGAGGCTTTTCAACTTCCCCGGCTGCAAAGGCCGCAATCTCTCCTGAAAGCTCGTCTCCCACAGTCAACGTCACCACATTGGCATTGTAACTGCTCATGCTGTTGATGACCCTTTCGCTGTAAATGTTTTCGAGCAAGAGCAGGAGAGCCGAACTGTCGGGTTTCAGGGCATTCCCGAGTTCTTCTAAGTTACCTTTCTTGATTGGGCGCCCGAGGTATTTCCCGGCAACGCCACCGATCACAGCTCCGCCTACGACCCAGGCCAGCACGCCTGCGGGCCCCCCTATGAGAGCCAGAACTCCGCCGCCAACCGCTCCGATTGCCGCACCGAGAACTCCCCTTCCCGGTTCGTGGATGTGTACCTTTCCTTTTTCGTCATGTTCGACTACTGCCTGTGCGACAATTTCATAATTGTCCAGTTTGCCTTCAGACTTTACTTCCTTGAGGATTTCTTCTGCTTTTTTCTGTCCGTCAAAGCAAAGCGCCACAATGTTATAGACTTTTGATTTTTCTTCTTTTCCCATAGATATTATTCCCCACTTATTTAGGTTTCTTGATGTGTAGTCCTGACGGACTATCTATCGTATTTCCTTTTAATAAATGCTATTTTGTAATATATATCTCTTCACACATGTTTGCTTTCGCAGAATCTTGTTTTTGTTTTGAAGGTTCTATCTCTTTTGAACAAAAAGGAGGTTTTATTAGAGGGAGATATACGGTGGAAATCAATAACTCTATAAAAAAGATAGAATCGGGCAATCAATTGTTTTCGGATCAGGGGTTCGGAGCAGCACCCATGAATCCGGTTGCAAGGGGTTGAGATCTCAGGCTCCATTTTCGTCTTCTTTTTCCTCCACCTGATCTCTGGTCCCACTTGATTCCATCAGTTTAGCTATCAAGCGTGTATCCTCGGAACTTTCCAGAACTATTTTTACAACCATTGTGAGAGGTACGGCAATCAGCGCACCTGCAGCTCCAAGTATGAAGGACCAGTAAAACAAAGAAAGGAATACAATCGTCGGAGATAATTTCAAACCCTTTCCTGCAATAGACGGGAAAACGACATTTTCCACAAGTGCATTGATAATAGTGGCGATGGCAAGGACAGCTACTGCCCCTATAAGCCCGTATTTGAACAGGCCAAGGAGCATAGGTGGAATAGTGGCCATATAAAAGCCAAGATAAGGGATGTAACCGAAAAGGAAGAACAGGAGACCCCAGAGGAGAGCAAAATCTATACCTCCGAGAAGGAAAATGATGGCAACTCCAATGCCCCCAAGCAAGTTGGTTTCAGTTCTCAGGAGCATGTAATTTATGACGGTTCTGCTTAATTCGGCAAACTTCGAAAGCGGGGTTTGTTGATCTCCAGCTTCTTTTTGCACCCTATCTGGTACACCTGCAGCATCCAGAAGTAAAAAAGTTGTCGTGACAACAATGAGCACAATTGTTGAGCCGGCACTTAAAGCTCCTGTAATAATTTCCCCGGACACATTGAAGGCAAATGCTGCAAGACCTTGCAGTACCTCATCAACGGAGTATCCAACTTTGGGCAAATATGCCGAAATACTGTTCAGAATAATCTGCGACTGGATTTGATAGTCCGGAATCTGGTCACTTAGCTGGATTAAAGAGCTTACGAACAGAACAGCGGTTCCAAAAAAAGCAAAAATGAAAAAAAGGATTACCATAAAAACGCTAGCTGTCCCGGGAACCCCTTTTCTGATGAGCCAGCGAACCAGAGGGGCAAAGATTAGAAAGGCAAAGAGAGCGAAAAAAACCGGTACAAGTACAGTCGAAATCGCCTTCATACCGAGTGTAAGGAAAATTGCTGCAGTGCTGTAAATTAAAATTTTGGCTGGTGTTAAACCAGTATTTGAATTAGTATTTATATCCCCCAATCTTTCTTACCCCCAATTTTTACTTCCTACTTTCGTTTTCCAAATTCATACAGGTCAACTTCCCTGTTCTGTTCCGAACTTCCACGCATATAGGTTGAGGAAAATTAAAAATCAGTAACTTCACATCCTGTTTTTTCAGTAGAATTTAATAACGGAAGAAGGTAAAGACCTATTTTATCCATTTTTTAATTAATGTGTTAAGTCCCTAATTTGACACATATAAGTATAAAGTCCAGTATATATATAAATTAACATATATAGTATCTGGACCAAGATTTAACTGGTAGGAAAGGAAGAACGGGATTTAATCGGGAATTATCAGCCAGGATGACTCAGGAGTAGGAGTTTCTCTTTGCTGCGTTCTCTCTTGAGTTCATGTTCATGCTTTCGGCAACGTCAAAGCCTTTACGTACAGGCAGTTCCTTCACTTCTCTCCGTTCCGGTGCATCGTCTGGCAGTGCAGCTACTATCCGTGAATACCAGTTACCTGCAGAGCCTGCGGAAATCCCGTGGGCAAAAATACTTATGAGGACTATAGTAATCACAGCAAGGTTTATCGTTTCAAGTCCAGGAATTCCTTTTGCCTCTTCCACAGCAATGAATAATAGGACGACTGATGCTAGCCCTCTGGGCCCGGACCAGCCCAGGAAGATGACAGTTTCCCGGTGCAGTTTCGTACCTATCAGGGAGATTCCCACAGGGACCATCCCGCTAAAAAAACCGCCACGAATCCGCTTCCTTCCACCGTATCAGCCACAAGCCAGGAGATGACGGCAAGGGTCAGAAATTCTATCCTGTGGTAAAGTCCGGACGTCCAGCCGGCCTTTACGGCTCTGCTTGAAAGCCATCTCCCTAACAGGCCCAGGACGCAAGGAAGAAGATGAAGAACGGGATTTCCCCTCCGTCATTGAGCCCACTTTCGATGTTCAGGCCCTGCCGGATCCGGACAGGCACTTTGGGGTTGTTTACTATCAGCTGGCCCAACCCGGCATCGGTCGGGGGCAAGGATGGCGCCGAGAAGCGCAGCTTCGGCAAGGATCAGATCCGGGAAAAGAAATGCAGCATTTGATCAGGTCAAGCCCTTCCGGGCTAAGGAGCATTCCGGCCGTAACAAAAATCATCGGGGCTGTGACGACAGTACCCGAGATTTTTCGGGAAACAAGGCTGAAAGCAAAGAGCAATACTGAAAAGGCTATGACAAAGTTTGTGATTTCTGCTTCCATGGATGTTCTTTTTTTCGAGTTTTTCCGCGTATTCACTCTACAGGTACCCTGTTTTTCCCGCTCCCGGACGATTTATGCAAGCTTTTCCGCCCGCTTTCCCAGCTCTTCCCCTATAAACATAAGCAGGATGAGACCTGCCAGTGCCACTACCATGATCATGACCATTACTTCAGGGTCTGTGAAATTAAGTGCGGAAATTGCCAGGGCTGCCGAAAGGTTGCGCTGGGCAGTCCCTAGAGCAAGTACTCTTTTTACAGGTCCGGCAGACCCCCCGAGGAAATAGCCGATAATAAACGAAATAAGCAGGAAAACTGCTGCCGCAAGGACCGCTGTACTGCCTATAACGCTTATGAGGTCCGAGAGGTAGACTACAAAGAAAGCCACAAAAAGGACAAGCAGGGAAAGGTTAGTAGCCTGGGTCATCAGGGGCAGAAGCCCGCTGGCAATTTCCTCGTATCTTGCCCGGATGAACAGGGCAAGAATAAGGGGGAGGAGCATCAGCAGAATGAGGGACTTTGCTATGTCCCAGGGGCTTATTGTAACCCCCGAGAGAAAAAGCGGAAGGACTATCGGGACGTAAAAAATGGTTACCACCATCAGGAGTACCATAAGCCCTACTGCAAAAGCAGTGTCCCCTTTTGCCACCTGTGCGAGCTTCGGCAGGAACGGGGCTCCTGCGGAAGTACCGAGCAGGAATAGGCCGATTGAAAGCCCTTCGGAAAGAGGAAATATTAGCAGTACCCCGAGAGCTAGCAACGGGACCAGTATGAAATTAGCCGCCAGTGAGAGAATTACCAGCTTCCTGTTGCTCAGAGGGGCCAGAATCTGCTGCACCGTAAGGGAAAATCCCATCCCAAGCATACTGGTAAGCACGAAGACCAATGTGCCAAGGACGCCTATAGTCTCAAGAAAATTCAAAAAAGAGGTGGTTTCAACCATTCTTCCTCCCTTCTTCCCCTTTCTTTCTTTTTCTTACAAACTTCTCACGTCAGTCATGTGCCATCTGGTCAATTGCTACCGTAATTGCCAGGATCAGGGCGGTATCCTGTCCTGGAGAAACCTCTACCCCATAGGTATCTCTTATTCGGAACCACTTCTTGGAGACTTCCGCAACCTTTTCTCTCCCGGACTCGATATTATATTCGTGATCCAGGATATTGCCATGAGCCTCCATTTCAGATCCGTCCCCAAGGTCTACTTTCCAGCGGTCGCGGAGAGGTGTGATCAGGGCTTTTTTGATCGTTGCAGCCGTTCTTCCCTGTCCGTCTTCGATGTTCAGCGTATCCTTTATCCTGAGCAGCTTCTCCTTGAGTTTGTACAGTTCATGTCCCTGCACATCTTTGATAATCAGGGTGTCGCGAATACGGAGAGCTTTGCCGTCAACATAAAATGCCCTCTCCCCAGCCTCATTTTCAATCCAGTAGTCATCCCCTATGGAAACGAGCTTCTCGTGCATTTTGTAGCGTTGTTTACTTTCTGCTTTGTGGCCAACGGGACCGCCCGTGCTTTCACGATCCTTGAGCCTGTCCCTTAATCGTCCCATTAAACATCACTCCCTCTGTTTATTGTAGTCCGTGTTTTTTCCCTTGAAGGTATTCTGTTTGTCCTGATATGGGGTAGGGGTGGTAATCCCTGTTTGCCTTCCAGTCCGGGAAACTATAGTAACACTCGAACCTTCTCCCCATTATGGTCTAAACTGATGAGTTCTTGAATTTATCCAGACCCATTCCCCCTTTCTGAATGTATAAATATGTCAGATATATATTTAAATGGATTTATAATATATCTAAATGGATTTATAATTTAGGATCGATGCATGAGTTTTTTTCGCTCACATATTCGTTTTTCGCTCACATAGCTTTCCTGTAAATTTCAATTACATCTTCCTTTGAGAGCTCTCTTGGGTTTGTGGCAGACGTCCTGCATGGCATTTTCCGCCAGCAGTTCGAGGTCTTCTTCTCTGGCTCCTAGCTCTTTTAAACCTGAAGGAATTCCGATTTCGGTTGCAAGCTTTTTGATGGTAGCTATGGTTTTGTTTGCGACTTCTTCCGGGCTCAGGCCCTCAACTTTTTCTCCCATTGCCTTTGCGATATCGGCAAACCGTTCTGGACAGACCTCCTTGTTGTACATTTCCACATAGGGGAGGAGAATTGCGTTGCATACGCCGTGCGGGAGGTGTTTTGAGATAAGCTCGATTGCCTTAATAGTAGCCGCATCGGTGGTCGGGGTAGCCATGGTGGAAATATAAGCTTCAACTGATGGGTAAGGGCGTCCATTCCGGTAGCAGCCGTAAGTGCTGGCGGCATGCTGACCATCAGTCCAGGGTCGTTGACTGCCACGTCGGGTGTGATGCGGGGATCAACAATTTCCATTTTGATGTGCCTTTTCGTATCCGTAATAATTGTAAAACTCGTCATCTCACTTGCAGTACCGGTAGTTGCATTTACCGTGATAAGCGGAGGGGTCCCCTTCGTAACCTTTCCGATGCCTTCGTAGTCATTAATTTCCCCTCCGTTTTTAGCCCCGATGCCAACGGTTTTTGCACAGTCCATAGGCTTCCCCCTCCTACAGCAACGATCAGGTCACAGTTCTCTTTTTTGTATATTTCTGCCCCTTCCGTAACCGAACTGTCGGTCGGGTTCGGCTCCGCTCCTGGAAAGATTTCCGCTTTCAGTCCGGCAGCTTCAAAGATTTTCCGGATATCTTCCGCAAGTTTCTCTCCATGCCTGCTATTAATCACAGAAAATATTTGTTATTCTCACTTTTATATATTTTTATATATAATCCACATATGTATTGGCCTGCAATGAAATTCAAATATAATAATCAAAACTAAAGATGGGTAGCCGGAATAGTGCAAAATCATGTTATAGATGATAAGAGCCAACAATATGGTAGAGCCAACAATATGTTAAGAGCCAATAATATGGTAAAACCAACAATATAGCAAGAACCAACATTTTTGAAACGGAAAGGTGTATTCAAAATGTGTTCAATTTGTTTTTAAAAGCTTATTAAATCTTAAATTTCCTGCATTCTCCGGAGGACAACATTATGAAGCAGACAAAAGACCCACTCGAACAAGCTACCGGAACATTTGTAGAAAATATAAAAATGGGGAGCGAAACTCCAGGCTACAAATCCTCTCCTAAAGACGCCTGTAGGGTTCTTTACGATTTGCAGGCTGCTAAGGTGGCAAAATTACCTGCGGACATCGAGAACCTAACCATTCCCGTAGGGCTCAAGGGACAGGTTTCTGTCAGGATAATAAGACCGGCAGGAAATAAGGAAATCTTGCCCGTCGTAATGTACTTTCATGGCGCAGGCTGGATACTGGGGGATAAAGATACGCATGACCGGCTGGTAAGGGAAATCGCCAGAGGAGTAAATGCTGCGGTTGTATTTGTCAATTTTACGCTGTCTCCTGAGGCAAAATACCTTGTACAGATCGAAGAGGCATATGCTGCGACAAAATATATTGCAGAGAACGGGAAAGAACTCAACATGGATACTTCAAGGCTCGCGGTTGCCGGCGACAGTGTAGGCGGAAATATGGCGGCAGCTGTTTCACTCCTGGCAAAGGAGCGGGGCGGCCCAAAAATTGTTTATCAGGTGCTCTTTTATCCTGTTACTGATGTAAATTTCGATACTTTGCCATATCGGAAGTATTCGACCGATTTCTGGCATACCCATGAAGCGATGAAGCTTTTCTGGGAGAATTATTTCCCCGATAAGGAAACGCTCAGGCAGCCGACATCATTTCCGTTAAAGGCCTCGGCCGACCGGCTGAAGGGACAGCCGCCTGCTCTGATCGTCATCGATGAAAATGATATGATCCGCAACGCAGGCGAGGAATATGCCCACAAGCTGATGCAAGCCGGGGTCGACGTAGTAACCGTTCGATACCTGGGGACAATACACGATTTCGTTATGTTGAACCTCCTTGGGGGCACACCTGCAGCCTGCAGTGCAATCGGCCTGGCGAATGAAAATCTCAGAAACGTTTTTGCCAGATTGTAATTCTGTAAAACCATAAAAAGCGAAAAGGAGTTATTGAGAAAAAACCCCAGGTGAGAGAGACCAGGTTACATCCACATCAGGTTACTTCCTACATGCGAAAATTTGACTTTGAATTTACGGTAAATTGCGATACTGTCGAAGACCAGGCCAGTATTTTCCAAACGTACAGCTATTTAATAAATCAACCCCAATAAATATGCATGAGTGGGATCAGACTTGGGGCAGATTTTCTTTCAACATACGAAGAAGGAACAAAAAGAGAATGGATTATAGGCAACGGGCTTGGAGGATATGCTTCTTCTACGGTCATAGGGACAGGAACCAGGACTTACCACGGCCTGCTTGTCGCGGCTCCGGAGAATTTTCCGGGGAGACTCTTGCTGCTTTCTTCCCTTGATGAGGAGATCTCAATTGATAATGAAGTATATAAACTTGCGACCCACAAATATCCGGACAATCTCTCTCCTGAGGGCTTTAATTACCTCTCCGAATTCATACACAGCCCTTTTCCTCTCTGGGTTTACCAGGCGGGAGATTTTACCTTAAAGAAAAAAGTCTTCATGGTTCATGGCAGTAACACAACCTACGTCCTCTATGATATAACTTCCAGAAAAGAGGGAGCTTTGCTAAAAATTTTCCCTCTGGTCAGCTCAAGAGATTTCAATCTCACTGCTCGTTCCGGATATCTGTCCTTCTACCAGAAAGCCGGTCCTAAGGGAGTGGAACTGGCAAGCTCTAATGGTTTTACTTTCTCACTTTCATCCAACCTCCGGTATCACCCTGATCCCATATGGTACTTTAACCTGGAGTATGACACTGAGAAGGAACGGGGACTTAACTTTCAGGAGGATATCTTCAATCCGGGTTATTTCGAAAGCAAGCTCGAAAAGGGGACTTCCCGCTTTTTTATCGCTGCTTCAACAAAAGACATTTCTTTTCTTACTCTCGGACAAGTTGACAAACTCTATGTAAGGGAAGCAAATCGGCAGAACCTTCTTATTCTAGATTCGAAGCTTCTCAAGCCTTTCGCCCTTAAGCTTCTCAAGGCAACCGACTCTTTTGTGGTTAAAAACCACTCTACGGGTGAAAATACGGTTATCGCAGGATATCACTGGTACTCTGACTGGGGAAGGGATTCCATGATTTCTCTTCCTGGCTTGCTTTTAATACCTTATCGTTTCGAGGAAGCAAGGTCCGCTCTCAACAATTTCGCCCGGTACTGTCGAAGAGGCCTGATCCCCAATACTTTCCCGGCTTTCGGAGGGGATCCGATTTACAACACAGTGGATGCTTCTCTCTGGTTTATTCATGCTCTGGATCGCTATTTTGCATATACTCAAGACTTCCTTTTCCTCTCGGATGTCTGGGATACCATGAGCAGCATTATAGACAACTATTGTGCAGGCACGGATTTTGCAATCGGCATGGATTCCGATTATCTTATCTGGCAGGGGCCTCAGCTAACCTGGATGGATGCCAAAGTCGGGGAATGGGCAGTAACTCCAAGAGCAGGTAAAGCCTGTGAGGTAAATGCTCTCTGGTATAACGCTCTGAAAACCGCTTCTTATATGGGGACTCTTCTTGGCGAAGATATCTCCTCATATGAGACTCTTGCAGCGGGCGTTGCTTCGAATTTTGAAAACACTTTCTGGAACCCGGAAACTAACTGTCTCTTTGACCTCATACATCAGGATGAGGCAGGAAACCAGGTTAAAGACCCTGCAATCCGTCCCAATCAAATCTTTGCTGTTTCGCTCCCCTATACTATGCTTTCTCCTGAAAGAGAAAAAGCAATTGTAGACAGAGTCGAAAAAGATCTTCTGACACCCTTCGGGCTCAAAACTCTCTCTAGTGATCATCCCCTGTATAAAGGACAGTATCGTGGAGACGCTCTTACCAGGGATACGGCTTATCACAACGGGACAGTCTGGCCCTGGCTCCTCGGAGCTTATGTAAAAGCTTACCTGAAAGTCAATAATTATTCGAAAAGCAGTCTTGAGGAAATGCGTGTTCTTCTTGAAGGCTTTGATGCGCACCTTGAGGTTGCAGGTATCGGCACAATTTCCGAAGTGTTCGATGGGGATTACCCTCACTCTCCCGGGGGTTCTATCTCCCAGGCCTGGAGCGTTGCAGAGATTCTCAGGGCGTATGTGGAGGACGTGCTCGGGATCAAACCTTGAAAAAGAAGTTGAGTGTACTATTTCTGATAAAAACTCAATTGATGAAACCGCAACTGACAAAACTTCAACTCATAAATCCGCAAATGGTTAAAAATAACTGATAAAATTCCAAGTAGTTTGAAATAAACCAAAAACTGAGACCGGCTTTTAAGTATTGAAAATACGTGCACTGAAAGTTTAGAATAAAAAGAAGAAAAGAAAGATTATGTAGAATTTATTGGCTAAATATAATATGGCCAAATATAACAAAATCTCTCAATGTTTGAAAAAGAGAGAGCTTTTGTGCTTGAGTTTTTCAGTACATACGCTCGAGAATTATAGACCTCCGCTCATTCTCCGGCTCCAAAGGTGGCTTTTAGTTTGCTTTCTTCCTCTTTTGAAAGGGAAGTACGTACCACTTTTGGATTGTATTTGCTTAACTCATCGAGAACCTTATCCTCAGTCCACTTTGAGATCAACAGGAAGAGAGCAGATCCGCCCGGTTCAATAGTTTCGGCAACTTCATGAATGAAATCGTCATCGATTCCATAATCACTTAATTTGCCTGAAATGGCACCTGTTATTGCACCGATTGCCATTCCCAGCCAGGGCATCCAGAAAAGCAAACCAATCAACATCCCCCAGAATGCTCCCCCCACAGTACCCGCACCTACAAGGTTTACAGCCTGCTTTACCTTAACCTTACCATCGTGGTTGCGGACAACGACTGCAGCATCATCAAGGTTTATTAACTGTTCTTTTTGAAGCTTCTTGATTGCTTCATCCATTTCAGATGCACCTTTATCATCCGAAAAAGCAAAAACTATCAACTCACTCATTTCCAAGACCTCCTTTCTCATTTTATGTTTATACAAAATCTGATTTGTATGGTCTTAATTTACGAGAAATAGCTTACCATCTGAAATTCAATCGAAAGCAGCCTCCCGGAGAGAAGCAGAAGGTTTGAAACAAACAGGCCATAAATAACAGGTCATTAAGTAATAGGTAATTAAGTAACATTACATAAACCTATTAAATTACATAAGCCTGTTAAGGACCCTTTCAACTGGTCATTATATTGACCAATCCCGCTTCCGAAAATCTCGTTTCCCCTCGTCTATCACAGAAGCTACTCTGTATTAAAAATTGTGCAATATTATATAGAGCTTTCGCACTTAAATATCAAGGTCAAGCACCGGCGAGTCTATAACAGCTAGTAAATATCCAGAAATGAAAGGAGATTATGAATTTAACCGGATCAATTCTCACCTGGAAAAATTTCCCGCTTTATCTGTTTCTCCGGTATTTCCAGCTCCTTTAAGAGAGAAACCATCGAATCTACCATTCTCGACGGGCCGCAGGTAAAGAACGTACGTTCCCGGTAATCCGGGATATATTTTTTGATCATTTCGGCATTGATCCTTCCTGTAACTCCCTTCCAGTCCGAGCCGGGTCTTGTGATCGTGTCAATTATTTTTATGTCGGGGTTTTGCTTCTGCGCATTCTCAAGCTCTTCTTTGAAGGCTATATCATTCTCACTGCGGTTAGAGTAAAGCAGGATTATGCTGGTATTTAGCTTCTTATCGACCAGATACTTGATTATACTCCGCAATGGGGTTATACCTATGCCGCCGGAGAGCATACCTATATTTTTATACTCTTCGAGGAAGGTAAAATCCCCATAAGGCCCATTTATTGAAACCCGATCTCCCGGTTTCAGAGCTGCCAGAGCATTTGAGAAGGGATGGCCTGTCAGCTTCTTGGTAATTTCAAGAAACTCTTCAGTAGGGCTGCTGGAAAGTGTAAAAGGTTTCTTCATCGGGTTCGAACTGCCACCTAAAATCAGGACTACATACTGGCCTGCAAGGTAGCTGAATCCCTGAGGTTTTTCGAATCGTACACTTTTTACATCAGGCGTCCTCTGGATGACTTCAATTACTCTGGTTTCAAAAAACATTTTTTCCTCAACACCAATAGTTATTTGAAGATTATATCTTCTGTCCGGCTTTTCCTAAAATATTAATGCTTTAATAATATATGAAAATGAGTCAATAGTGGCTTACATGCCCTTTTTTTTCCAAACGTACAGCTATTTAATAATTTAACCACAATTTAATATGTATAGGGGATCAGGCTTGGGATAAATTCTCCGGGAGGGTTTTTGCCGCTTCAGCAGGAGATATTTCTTTCCTAACTCTTGAGAATATTGATAAACTCCATTCAAGGGAAGTAAATTGGCAGAATCTTCTCGCTTTCGATTCGGGGCTTACTGAGCCTTTTGCTCTTAAGCTTCTCAAGGCAACTTGATGCTTTTACAGTGAAAAACCAGTTTACAGGGTGAAAGCACGGTTATTGCAGGATATCACTGGTACCCGGACCGGGGAAGAGATACCATGATTTTCCTTCTCGGCCTGTAAAATTAAACACAGGCACAATTTCCGAAGTTTTTGATGTGGATTTCTCCACAGTCTTCCGCTGGTGCTATTACCCGGGTGGGGGATGTTGCAAAGATATTAAGGGCATACGTAAAGGAAGTACGTGGGACCCGGTCTTGAAATAGGAATTGTGTATACCACCTTTAGTGAAGAAATAACATGAGCTGGAAAGGAAGGGGGAGTAATACGCCCTGGGCAAATCATGGAGAATTGTTTGTAAGGCATAAGAAAAATCCTATACTTACGATTGAAGACTGGCCGTATCATGCTAATGCGGTTTTTAATCCTGCAGCCGCCATAGTTAACGGTAAAACTCTATTGTTTGCGCGGGTTGAAGACCATAGAGGTTTTTCTCACCTTACAATCGCCAGGAGTGAGAACGGGATTGATGGCTGGGAAATTGATCCTCAACCAACCCTGGTCCCGGATCCAGCACACTATCCTGAGGAAATATACGGCATTGAAGACCCACGTATAACTTACATAGAGGAGATGGGAAAATGGGCTGTAGCATATACGGCTTTTTCTGATTCGAGTCCTTTAGCTTCTCTTGCCTTCACAGAGGATTTCCGCAATTTTGAGAGAATAGGGGCTATAATGCCGCCTGAAAATAAAGATGCTGCTCTTTTCCCTGTCAGATTTAACGGGAAATGGGCCCTGTTACACAGGCCAGTATCCGGCACGACAGGTACAAAAACAAACATCTGGATCTCTTTTTCTCCGGACATGAAACACTGGGGCGGGCATCAGGTCCTCCTGTATGCCCGGGAAGGAGGATGGTGGGATGCCCGTAAGATAGGTTTATCTCCGCATCCGATGCGTGTGCCTGACGGATGGCTGATTATGTACTATGGTGCACGCCAGACCACAGATAAAACAAGTTATCGGCTTGGGATTGCTCTCCTTGACTCTGAAGACCCGAGAAAAGTCCTCCACCGGTCAGAAGGCTGGGTTTTCGGGCCCCGTGAACTCTACGAACGCAGTGGAGACGTCAACGATGTCATTTTGCCCTGCGGCTGGGTTTTAGTGGGGGATGAGATCAGAATTTATTATGGAAGTGCAGAAGTATCTGTCTCCACGGCCAGTGCAAAAATAAACGATATTCTGGAATATATCCGCAGATGCCCTGAGGAACAATATGCCGATGAATATTGTAGCCGGTTCTGATGAAGTATTGAAAGTTCTATTGATACATTGAAAGTTCTATTGATACAAAAAAATTATAATCTAAAATTAGATTGGGTGGGCAGTTAATGAAATCTCAAGATGAAAATTCGATCTTTAAATTCAAATCCAGTAAATTCAAACCCGGTCAAACGGGGAGAGTTCTCCATTTAAACAGATTTTATCAGGTCATACTTTGGAAAAATATTTCCTTCAAAGAAAATTCAATGGCAAAGGATTTTCCATTATACGTAAGCTCCGGGATTTCTTAGTCACCGTGAGGTAAATTCGCTAATCGATATAATTCGGTATATTCCGGCATTGTAAGCATTTTGGGGATTTTTGATTTAGTGAACAATCAAGTTTTGGGGGTATTTATGAAAGAAAATGTGCAACTCAAGGTTGATGAAATAAAGGATTCGCCTGCAAGCGAAATCATTAAAAAACTTGATTCGAGTGACAAAGGACTTTCTTCTTCGGAAGCTGGGAGCCGGATTGAGCAGTATGGCTATAATGAAATTTCCGAAAAGAAGGTCAGTCCGCTTAGAAAATTTCTCGGTTATTTCTGGGGTCCCATTCCCTGGATGATTGAAATTGCAGCTGTAATTTCAGCTTTTATCCATCGATGGGAAGACTTCGTGATAATTTCCTTGCTCCTTCTCTTAAACGGGGTCGTGGGGTTCTGGCAGGAAAATAAGGCTGATAATGCCATTGAACTCCTTAAGCAGAAAATGGCCATTAATGCCAAAGTGCTCAGAGGAGGGGAATGGAGCCAGATACCTGCACGAGAACTGGTCCCCGGAGATGTGGTCCGCGTACGTTCAGGAGATGTTGTGCCTGCAGACCTTAAGCTCTTTGAAGGAGATTATCTGCAGGTAGATGAATCCGCTCTCACCGGGGAATCCATGCCTGTAGAAAAAAAATCAGATGATATTGCCTATTCGGGGTCCGTTATCCAGAAAGGGGAGATGAATGCCCTTGTTGTGGCTACGGGTATGAATACCTATTTTGGAGAGACAACCAAACTGGTGGCCGAGATTCGGACCAGGAGCCACTTCCAAAAAGCGGTCCTCAAAATCGGAGACTACCTGATTGTCCTTGCAGCCTGCATTGTTGCGATTGTTTTAGTTATAGAGTTTTTTTTCAGGCATACTCCTTTTCTGGAAACCCTCCAGTTTGCTCTTGTGTTGATCGTAGCCGCAATTCCGGCAGCTCTTCCTGCCGTAATGTCCGTTTCAATGGCCGTTGGAGCCACCGAGCTCGCAAACAAAGGAGCCATTGTCAGCAAACTGGTCTCCATAGAAGAAATGGCCGGGATGGATATCCTGTGTTCGGACAAAACCGGTACGATTACCCAGAATAAGCTAAAATTGTCCGAAATATCACCTTTCGGAAACTTTAAAGAAAACGATCTCATGCTTTACGGCTCGCTGGCCTCAAGGGAAGAGGACAATGACCCGATTGATAATGCAATCCTTCTGAAGGCAAAGGATGAAGGGTCAATTCAAGAAAAAATCGGTTCTTATGAAGTCAAAGAGTTCACGCCATTTGACCCCGTCATAAAGCACACCGAGGCTACGGTTGAAGGACCTGAAGGAAAATTAAAAGTTGCCAAAGGTGCGCCCCAGGTTATTCTGGACATGTCGGATGATAAAGAAGAAGTAAGGCAGAAAGTGGAAGAAAAAGTAGATTCTCTGGCTTCAAAGGGGTATCGTGCCCTGGGAGTGTGTGTTGGGGAAGAAGGAAAATACAGGTTTGCAGGGCTTCTGGGACTTTATGACCCCCCGCATGAGGACTCTGCGGAGACCATAAAGACGGCAAACTCCCTTAACGTGAACGTGAAAATGGTAACCGGGGACCATATCGCCATTGCTAAGGAGATAGCAAGCCAGGTAGGCCTGGGCACGAACATAATTACAGCCGATGGTTTTGTAGAAAAATCCGATTCCGAAGCTCAGGAACTTGTAGAAAAGGCAGACGGGTTTGCCCAGGTCTTTCCCGAGCACAAATACAGGATCGTTGACCTCCTTCAAAAAGAAGAACATATTGTTGGTATGACAGGAGACGGCGTCAACGATGTCCCTGCCCTGAAAATGGCTGATGCGGGAATTGCTGTTGCAGGAGCCACGGATGCTGCAAAATCCGCTGCAGACATCGTGTTTACAATATCAGGCCTCTCGATCATCATTAACGCGATAAAAGAAAGCCGCAAGATATTCCAGAGGATGAAGAGCTACTCCATCTACAGAATTGCCGAAACCGTCCGGGTGCTTTTTTTTATTGCCACTTCGATAATCGTGTTTAATTTTTATCCCATAACTGCCATAATGATCGTTTTGCTTGCTATTCTCAACGATGCCCCTATAATGACTATTGCATATGACAATGTGAAATATTCCCTGAAACCGGAAGAATGGAACATGCGCGAGGTCGTGAGAGTTTCCACATTTCTGGGAATTCTGGGAGTGATTGCTTCATTCCTTATATACTATATCGGAGCCAGGGTTCTTTACCTTAGTCCGGGTGTACTGCAGTCTTTTATCTTCCTGAAACTTGCCGTAGCCGGGCACCTGACCATATTTGTCGCCCGTACCAGGGGACATTTCTGGTCTCCTCCTCCGGGAAAGCTCCTTTTTTGGTCTGCAGTGATCACAAAACTGCTGGCAACCTTTATCGCAGTATACGGGATCTATATATCTCCTATCGGATGGAAACTGGCAGGCTTTATCTGGATCTATGCACTTACAGCTTTTGTTTTAACCGATTATTTGAAAGTGGGCTTTTATAAGCTAATGGACCGGAGAGGATGATTTTCTATCTGGAATGAAAGTGGGGGGATAAGATAGGTTTATGAACTTCGAATTTATTACGGAAGTGCGGATACATCCGTCTCAATGGCCAGCGCAAAAATGAGCGATGTCCTGGAATATGTCCGCGAGTGCCCTGAAGAACAGTGTCCTGAAAAGTTCTGCAGATTTTTTGAGGGGAACAGGAGAAGGGTTACTGGTCCGAAAAGAGGCTAAATATGAATCCGGGGTTTGCATTATTGAGAAAAAAGCATCATGTATAATTTCGGAATCTTGCCTTAATCCGGTAAGGATAATTATATATATGTATTGTATATTTATGATCTATAGTGTATATATCATGACAATAACGTATCCTGATATCAAACCCTGGGGCAGGTCTTTTGAGGATTATGTGAGAATGTTTAGCCTGACCCCTGCAGATCTCAAGCGAAAAATTCTGGGCTGCGGGGACGGCCCTGCAAGTTTTAACGCAGAACTTACGGAGTGCGGCGGAAATATCGTATCTATCGATCCTGTTTACTCTTTCAGCGCGGACCAGATCCAAGAGAGGATCGGGGAGACCTGTGATTACGTACTTGACCAGACCAGGAAAAACCAGGATAAGTTCGTCTGGCAGGAAATTGGCTCAATTGCAGAGCTTGAAAGGAGGAGGATGTCTGCAATGGCGAAATTTCTGGAAGATTTTCCGAAAGGTGTGGTGCAGAAGCGATATCTTGCGGGTGAACTTCCCTCGCTGCCTTTTGGGGACGGAGAGTTCGACCTTGCCCTGTGCTCGCATCTGTTATTCCTCTATACGGATAACCTGTCGCTGGACTTTCACCTGAGATCGATGGCGGAGTTGTGCAGGGTTGCAAAGGAAGTCCGAATATTTCCGCTGCTGGATGTAAACGGCAACAGATCACCATACATTGACCTTCTGACCGATTTTTTGAGGGCAGAAAAGAGGGATGTGATGAAAGTGAAGGTAGCATACGAGTTCCAGAAGGGCGGAAACACGATGCTAAAAATTTGCTGAAACAGCCGATTATAATCCGAATAAAAAATTATCATTCAGTACCTCAAATTTCATGAATTATCTATAGAACATTGTATCCAAATATTGAGAGTGGTTTGTACCGATATCAAATCTGTTCAATAAATAGATAACTTTATAACCGTGATTAGTTATTGAAAATGAGAATCACTTATAGAGAATAGCCACCTCTGAGATGATATCAATGGATTCAATGGAAAAAATATTTGGAAAAACCGCACAGATGACCGTACTTAAAAACCTGATCGAAAACCAGAACGAACCCACCTATCTTTCAGGAATAGCCGAAGAGACCGGATTGTCTCATTCCAGTGTATCAAGGGTTATCACACCTTTGATCGATTCCGGCGTTATCCTTGAAAAACCCCTGGGAAAGCAGATCCGAACTTTCCAGCTGAATATGGAAAGTGAGGCAGCAAAATTAATAGTTGATTTTTACTACAAAATTAACCAGCTGGTAGAATAAAACTGAACAATAAAATGAACAATAAAACTGAACAATAAAATGAACAATAAAACTGAACAATAAAACTGAACAATAAAACTGAACAATAAAACTGAACAATAAAACTGAACAATAAAACTGAACAAATGAGCTTGTTTGAATAAGATTTTGTCTGAATAATAAGATCACGGGAAGTTGGCATCTGAGATATGGCGGACTCTCCGGTCTTTTATTCAAGACTTTAGATAAGATATCGGACTTACATATTGCAGGTTCACGATATCTTCCTATTACTTTTTTGTGTTACAGACCAGGCCACAAAAAAAGGGCTATAGGTCAGCTTCCAGCCAACTAGATTTATTTTCTCGAGCATTTCTTCAGGGATGCTTTTTCCGGAGCTCAGGCCGGGCAACAGGGCATGATTATGCTGTTTTCCGTTTTTCCCCGTTTTTCCCCGATTCAATTTTTTGTTCCGGGTTATGAGTTACATCTGTTTCGGGTGGCTGATCGTACACCTAAAAGTTCGGAATTTCAGGTTTTCATCTCATAGTGGCGGATTCGAAACTCGTTGGCTGATTAGGTTATATTCGTTCACGATCCCGTAGTTACCGTCAAAATAAGCGTAAGTATGCTTCGGGGGATGTAACCGATTGGCTCGGTCAGGTCGGGAACCGGGTTCGTTGACTCCGCAACGTGATGAGGGGCCGGTTCATAGTTCGGCCCTCTTTTTTAATAAGTCATTAAGCGGGGATAACGATAGTGTTCCTCAAACACCTGCCTCATAGAGCCCTGTTCATGCTCCTGAGCCGGGACATAAATAATCCTCTGATCTCCCAGTTCATCATCATCTGAATGGGCTGCCATCATCGAGCTGTCCTTGCTCGCTCCTCTGGTAATAATTAATGTTGTACACATGATATCATCCTCGTTTTATTTTGCAGTGTTTCCGAGCCTCCCCTGAAAATAAATCATCTGAAAACTTAGTCCACTATCCCTCCCGTATTTGCAGAGTGGACAGCACGCTGATATCTGGCGAGGTAACCTGTAATTTCTGTTTTCGGAGGCACAAAGGAAGCTTTTCGCTGCTTAAGTTCTTCTTCGGAAATCTTCAGGTTCAGGGCTCTTTCGGGAATATTGATTTCGATAAAGTCTCCGTCTTTCACAAGAGCAATCGGCCCACTGTCACTGGCTTCTGGCGAGACGTGCCCGATGCAGGGTCCACGGGTCCCGCCGGAGAAGCGTCCGTCAGTTACCAGGGCTACGGATTCTAAAAGTCCTCTTCCTCCAAGTGCAGCTGTGGCCGCAAGCATTTCCCTCATTCCCGGTCCTCCTTTGGGGCCTTCGTACCGGATAACGACAATGTCTCCGGGCTTGACATCTCCTGCAAGGATGCTCTTCATGGCATCTTCCTCACAGTCATACACTTTTGCAGGACCTGTATGGACATGCATTTTCGGGTCAACTGCAGCCTGTTTAACGACCGAGCCGTCTGGTGCAAGGCTGCCTTTGAGGACTGCAATTCCCCCTTCGGCATGGATTGGGTTTTCGAGGGTTGCAATGATCTCCTTATTCAGCTTCGGGTTAACTATTTCAAGCTCGTCCAGGTTTTCCCCGATAGTTTTTCCGTTGACTGTAAGCTGGTCAAGGTGGAGTTTTGAAGCAAGTCTCTGCATAACAGCCTCGACCCCGCCCGCTCTGTCAAAGTGCAGTATGAAATTGGGGCCTCCGGGCCTGAGGGATATCAGGTGGGGAGTTGTCCTGCTCAGTTCGTCAAAGGCTTCAAGGGGCAGTTTAAGCCCGAATTCATGGGCAAGGGCAGGAAGGTGCAGGGTTGTGTTTGTGCTACCTCCGACTGCCATATCGACCATCATGGCGTTTTCAAAGGATTTGTGAGTAACAATCTTTCTTGGGGTGAGGTTCTCTTTTACAAGCTCAACAATGCGCTCTCCGGATTCCTTGGCAATCCGAACCTTTTTTGCGTCCACCGCATGAGCGGTTGCACAGCCCGGAAGACTCAGCCCGAGGGCTTCAGTCATGCAGGCCATTGTGTTTGCGGTAAACATTCCGGCACAGGAACCTGCTCCTGCACAGGAGATATCTTCAAGCCTTTTAAGCTCGGTTTCGGAAATTTTGCCTGCGCTGTAAGCTCCGACCCCCTCCGAGACCGAAATTAAATCCCTGTAATTATCATCAACATATCCGGGAAGCATCGGCCCTCCGGTTACAACAATTGCAGGGATATCAAGCCTGCCTGCTGCCATCAGGTGCCCGGGCACAATTTTATCGCAGGATGGAATAAGGACCATTCCGTCAAACTGATGGGCTTTAACCATAAGTTCAATTGTGTCTTCAATAATTTCCCTGCTTGGAAGAGAGTATTTCATACCTTCATGTCCCATTGCGATCCCGTCGCAAACCCCTACGGTATGAAACTCAAAAGGAACTCCTCCTGCATTCCTGATCCCGGCCTTTACAGCTTCAGCAAGTTTATTCAGATGCATATGGCCGGGAATTATATCATTCCAGGAATTAACGACTGCAATAAAAGGTTTCTTCATTTCCGAATCCGTGACGCCAGTCGCTTTCAGAAGGGAACGGTTGGGGGCTCGTTCAGGTCCCTCTTTGATTATATCGCTTCTCATGTTTAATCTCCATATAATTTCACTTAAAAGTTAAAAATCATAATATATATACGACTTACGAATTTGAGACAAAGTCGGAGAATATATAGATTATCTATAAAACAGGGCGGCCGAATGTTGAGAAACCGGGCGGCCGAAAGTAGAAGTGAAACCGCAAATGTGATAGCAGAATTCTCGAAATTACGGATTGCAAGTTCATATCGATTGCAGGTTCTGAAGACCTTTTTTGGAGCGGGGACGCGGATATGTCTCGTTGTTTGCAGCGGGGCGCGCCAGCGAAATTTTGATTTCTCGAAAACAGTAGCTGGTATGTTCCGGAAAATCTGCTTTGAAGTACAAATCAAACCTATGCGTCCGTAAATACTATATTCCTTCGATTGCAGAACTAATTCCGCAGTATTATGCAGATCGAGTATATATTTCCGATAGCACTATTGCTTTGATCATAGCCTGAAATCATCAGAAATCTCAACACTAAAGGAGGATACGCCTTGAAAATTGCAGTTGTGGAAAACGATAACCAGCAGACGAGTTCAATCTTTGAGCCGGGATTCATTGCAGTATACGAAGAAGACGGCGGGGAATGGAAGGTTCTGAACCGTTTTGAAAGTCAGGTTTGCAACGCGAGAGGCATGGCCGCGGTACGCGTGGCTGTTGGAGATGTTATAAAGCAGCTTGGCGATGCAAAAGTAGTGGTTGCAAGTGAAATCCCGGGTATTGCTTCCGGAACTTTTCAGGCAGCAGGCTTTGATATCTTCCTTGTGGACAGTAAGGTTCTGGATGTCCTTGATTTGATCAAAAAAGACATGCTTGAGACAATTGAGAAGAGGCAGGAAGAGCCCCGTAAGTTCGACATCACGGAATTTCTGGAACCCGGTGAAAACAAAGGGGATTTTTCGATTAATATAGAAGATATCATGTTTAAATTTCCGGGCCTGACTTCAAAGAAAATTCTGATCCCCTATCTGAAAAACGGGGAATTCAACAGGCTGGATGTCATTTGCGGCCATATGCCGAAATGGTTTGTCACGGATCTGGGTGCCATGGGGTTCGAATACGAGACTGTTAACGAATCAAGGAATAGAAAGACCGTCAGGGTAGCGCGTGTACGAACTTAGTGAAATAGTGAGGATTTTCAGGAAGTCCGGATTCGGTTTTGTCTTTGCAGATTTTCAGTATAAATTTATCTATTCGCATGAGTTTATCTGAATCATCTGCACGCTTTTAACAGAAATCATTCCATACTTTTTTTCAGGTTTGTTCGAAGAAAGGAAAATGTAATTTATATTTACCAGATTTTTCTGGTGAAACCGAAGATAGGTAAATTTTATTATTTATCAGAGAAAATAATTACCTAATGGCTATAATGGGTGGAAGGGAAACAGGAAGAGGACCCCTGCAGCTTGATATAGGTATAGTTTTATCAGGCCTTGGGGGTAACTCAAACGAGGAAAGGAACCAGTTCAATGGTCTTTTTTCCTTTTCTGGTATCGATTTCGGACTTTATGTCGGACCGTCATATAATCCGTTTCAGACTATAGGGCCCAGTATCGGCATTGGTCTGGTCATAGGATCCAATGGTTTTCTGGCTGCAAAACTGGGCATCCATTTCAGAAGAGCGTTTGGCCTGGGTATGCTGTTTCCTATAGTTCCGATTTATGGTGTTACGGGAGCGAGTTTTTTAGCTGCTCTGCCTGTTTCGGAAGGAGCCAAAGCCGCAGCAACTATTCCGTTACTGCTGGTACCGGCAGCTGTTGTATTCCAGGAAAATATTAAAGAATTACGCGGACAGGGAAAGGAAATTTTAACTAAGCTGAGATCGTACGTTTCAGGAAAACGTACTTCATGATGTCGATTTTTATTCTGAAGTCTCAACGGAAAAAAACCTGCACGTTTGAGATACAAAAGCACTTATTATGGATTTTATTCTTTTTTTGTAAGATACTTCTGAAGAAATTAGCAAAGTATACCCGGCACCAATGCAAGGAGAGTCCTGTTTCAGGTAGTAATTATGTTTATGCTGGTTTACAAATCGCGGATCTGTATAGATGTCAGTGGTCGATGTGCAGTTCTTGTAGTTGCCTGCATAGTTATTGTAGAGACAGTTATTTTCCAGCACGAAGCTGTGTGTTTCCGGGAAGTTATCAATAGCCCCATAACCTGTTCCTTCCGGGCTGTACTTGCGTTTTAAAGTATTTGTTATAATGTTGTTGCGCACTATGGTCGTACAATTCCCATCTATACCTCTTGGAGTAAAGTCAACGTCATAACGCGAGCCAGTTGGGTACGTATACACAACAGCAGCGTTATAATTCGCATCAAACACATTGTTTTCTATGAGGGTATCATAAAATCCGCTTGTTACTATACCGCCCAGCCAATCATAGGTCTGATGCGTGCCACAGCCATAGAATATGTTGTGGTGTATGTGAACATTCTGTGCCTCAGTTTTTGAATATGGCTCACCAAATGCTATAAGCCAGATCCCTGGACCATATGTATCATAAATAGTGTTGTTATAGACTTCAATATCATTCATCGGCTGAGCTTCGGATGTTCTAATATACTGTATCTGAATTCCCGGTCCTCCCGCATCATCCTCGAATTCGGTGTATATAGTGTTATCATGGAATTTTATATGGTTTGAGTTCCAGATTCTCAGTGCAGAATTTGTCTTACATCTCACGTTATTATTCCATGCTTCTATATCCTGACATTCGATTGCATAAAGGCCGTCATGACCAAGCTTGTAAATTCGGTTGTCGTGAAATTTTATGTTTTTGCTGTCTTTTATTTTCAGCCCGTCTCCGTGGCTGTCATGCATGTACATATTACAAACATGTATGTTGTCACAGTTAATGAAATAGATTAGATTATAGTATCCATCTCCTCTCATTTTTTCGGTATTACCTTCATAGTTTCCATCGATCTCAAATCCGGTTATAGTGATGTTCTGGTTTCCAGAGCTGTTCATCTGAGTTATCAGCGGGCTTTGATGCGGCCAATATGCGTTGTCTTTAAGCTTTATCACGGCTGTAGGGTCCCCTTTCAGGGTCGTATCATTCCCGATGCGAATTTTGTCTGAGATCACGTAAGTGTTGGAACCTTTCAAATAAACGGTAGCGAATTCAGGATTTTCTGCCACATAAGCGAGGGCTTTATTGATCTCTATCTGGTCATCAATCCCATCACAATTGAAGTCTCCTTTTCCGTCTCCGGCCACATAAACCGTTTCATTTGACGGGATGAAATTTGACTGTGCAGGGTTTGGCTTTGTGAGGTTTGATTGTGTAATGTTTGACTGTGTGAGGTTTGATTGTGTGAGGTTTGATTGTGTGGGGTTTGATTGTGTGAGGTTTGATTGTGTGAGGTTTGATTGTGTGAGGTTTGATTGTGTGAGGTTTGATTGTGTGGGGTTTGATTGTGTGAGGTTTGATTGTGTGAGGTTTGATTGTGTGAGGTTTGATTGTGTGAGGTTTGATTGTGTGGGGTTTGACTGTGTATAGTCTGATGGTATTATTGAAGAGTACGACTGTATGGTGTAAAGGGTGAACATTCCCAGTAGAATCAAAAAAACGAAAATTAAAACAGATACTCCGATTTTTTCCATGATTTTTAGTATGGACTCAGGATGTTTTTCATTCATTTTATCCCCTATTTCTAAATATAAACACACTATTTAAAAAAACATGTAAAGAGAATTATTAACTAACCATGGTCAAATAAAAACATTATTAATATAATAAATAAATCATATAATTATTGTGCTTAAGCTTTTCATTAAATTACCTGAAGCCATATAATGTTTACTTAATTGTACTCTCAACCAGTATACTTAATTCCGTATATTAAGAAGTTCTAAAGTATAGTTCCAAAGTATGTGAAAAAAGAAATCCGGATCGAACTTGAACGGATTTGAAAAAGCCTTAAAAAACCTATAGTTGTAATAAAAAGATAAAAAATGCTGAATAACTCTTTATTGAAATAAGGTCAGGAAATAAGACCTGTTTTATGTTTCCAGGTATTTTAAATTTCAAACAGCATTTTTAGTTGATTTTTGGGCTGGATTTATCCCTGATGGAATTGCAATGTCCGCGTCAAGGAAAATGTCCTTTTCAAGGTTCTTGTCATATGCTTTTTACAGCTTCTTCCTATTTCTTACAGTTAATAATTCACACCGGATATCTCATTACTCTTTTAATGGTAGCAGGCCAACACTTTCATCTTTGATGTTATCGGGATCGCAAAAGCAAAGGTGCTCCCTTCTCCCTGCTCGCTTCTGAACCAGACATAACCCCCATGCAGGTTAACAATCTGCTTGACCAGTGAGAGACCGAGCCCGGTTCCCTGGAATTTTTTTGAATAGAAGGCGTTTACCTGGCTGAAAGGCTTGAAAAGTTTGTGATGGTCTTCGGTTTTTATTCCTATTCCGGTGTCCGTAACCGTTATTTCAACCAGATTGTCCTTTTTTCTTACTCCTATTTTTACAAGGCTATTTTCATAAGAAAATTTTATGGCATTATCTACAAGGTTATACATTATCCGGGTAAACTTCTCCTCATCGGCACAGATCCTGGTAAGCTCGCTATCCATATCGATTTCAATGTCGATATTCTTTTTATCTGCTAAGGGATGCAGAACGTTTCGTATCAGGTCAATCTTGGTAGCAAGTTCAAATTCTCTGTAATTAAGCTCCATCTTGTTTGCTTCTATTTTAGAAAGATCCAGGATGCCATTGATAAGGTTCAGAAGATGTTTCCCACTGCTAGAGACATTTCCTACGGCTCTCATTTGTTTTTGGTTCAATTCTCCGTATACCTGCCCATAAAGCATGTCAGAAAAACCTATTACTGAGTTAAGGGGGGTTCTAAGTTCGTGACTCATATTTGCCAGAAAATCGTTCTTGGTACGGTTTGCAACGTCAGCCATTTGCTTTTCATGAAGCAGGTTTTCCGAGATTTTCTTTTCCGTAATATCTCCGGCAATATTACTTATAGCAACAAGCTTTCCGGAGACATCGAAAACCGGAGAAAGAGTTACTGAGATATTTACTATTGTACCGTCCTTTTTCACCCGTAATGTTTCATGGTGCTGAACTTTTTTTCCCTGCTTAACCCTGTCAACTAATTGCTTTATTTCCCTTTTAAGATTGTCTGGTTCGAGTATAGACATGTTCTTGCCGATAACTTCTTCAGCCATATAACCATAAACCTGCTCTGCCCCTTTATTCCAGCTGGTAATAATACCACCAAGAGATTCGGTTATAATAGCATCGTTCGATGATTCAACAACATTCGCAAGTGTCTGAATTTTCTCTTCGGCTTTTTTAAGTTCGGTGACATCACGGGCTGCAGCAAAAACCCCGATAACTTCCCCGTCTTCATCCCTATACACGGATGCATTATACAATACGGGTGTAATATTCCCGTCTCTGTGATGAATTTCCAGAGCGTAATCTCGCACCAGCCCTTCCCTGAATGCCTGTTTATACCCTTCTTTAGCTTTTTCAGGTTCGGTAAAGTAATCCGAGAAATCGGTTCCTATCAATTCGCATCTGTTATAACCTGTAATCAGCTCGGTAGCTTTATTCACGTCGGTTATCTTCCCGTCAGAACCTATGGTAACCAGCGGGTCAAGACTGGCTTCAATCAGGCTACGGTTATACGCATTAGCTGACTCAAGCGCCTTTTCAGCTTTTTTCCTCCCGGTGATGTCCTGAACTATTCCCATCATTCGGACAGGTACATCCTCATCAAAAAAAACCTTGCCCTGCCCATGGACTATCCGCTCTTCTCCACTGGCCAGGACAATCCGGTAGTCAATACTGTAAGTTTTTCCGTTTAAAGCTTCTTTTATGGCATTTTCCACATTTTCTCTATCGTCCGGGTGCACATAACTCAAAAATATATCGTAAGTTGCTATAAATTCCTGAGGAGCGCACCCGAAAATCCTGTAGATTTCATCAGACCAGTATAATTCTTCGGTCACAATATTCCAGTTCCAGTTTCCAAGATGAGCTATTTTTTGAGCTTCTGCAAGACTTTTTTCACTTTTTTTCAATAACCGGTACGCTTTTTCAAGCTGAGCTGTCCGGTCTTCAACCAGTTCTTCTAAATTATCGAGCGTTTCTTTCAGCCTGATCGTTGCTTCTTTTATGTCGGTGATGTCGCGGGAAATGGCAAGAACGGAAGCAACTTCCCCGTCAACAAACTCAGGCACTATCCGCGTATTGAAATAGTATTCCTCTCCCTGGGGTGAAGTATACTGGAATTCTACTGTTTCGGGTTTCCCTGTGGCAAAAACCCTTTCATGGTGTTCTTCCCAGAACTTTATCTGTTCAGGATCTCTTCCCAGTTCACTGTGAGTTTTTCCAATTACTTTTTCCTGGGGGTGGCCATAAATTTCCACAGACACTGGATTAACATACAGGTGGCGGTTTTGTCTGTCAAAACGAGCGATCAGGTCAGGAGAGTTTTCAGCCAACGTGCGGAATTCGTTCTCACTTCTTATCAGTGCTTCTTCAGCCTGCTTGCGTTCACTGATATCATGGGCAACATGAACGCTCCCAACGATTTTTCCTTCGGAATCCTGAAGAGGTAAGGCATTTACCAGGA
This sequence comes from Methanosarcina siciliae T4/M, assembly GCF_000970085.1. Lineage (NCBI taxonomy): Archaea > Methanobacteriati > Methanobacteriota > Methanomicrobia > Methanosarcinales > Methanosarcinaceae > Methanosarcina > Methanosarcina siciliae. The sequence goes on from NZ_CP009506.1 coordinate 2,822,163, forward strand.
AATAGCCTTCAAGGCAGTTCCCAAAGACCTCTGTTATGTGCTCAGTCCCGTCCTGAAGCAACTGCCTGTGTGGACAAAAAGAAGGGGGTTCATTCGTCTCATGGATGGCACGATAACAGGTTAGCCCCACACACTCTTCAGGTGTCATCCCCAATTTTGCCGCCATGGCCCTGTTTGCACGGACGACTCTGTATTCGGTGTCGATTATGGCTAT